>NZ_CP147874.1:1564392-1877270 GCF_045690335.1 Haloplanus litoreus
ACGCCCGCGTCGACCAGCGCGTCGAGGACGTACTCCAGGATCGGCCGGTTCGCCGCCGGGAGCAACGGTTTCGGCCGATATTTCGTCAGCGGCCGCAGACGCGTCCCCTCCCCGGCCGCGAGGACCACCGCGGAGTCGAGTTGCATGGACACTCGTTCACGGTGACTCCTCTTAAGGCTGATCCGCACGGACGTTCATCCGAATCCTCTTTGCCCCGTCGTGGTTGAAGACATCGTATGAAGATCGGGATCGTCGGAAGCGGGTACGTCGGAACGACCGTCGCGGCCTGTCTCGCCGACTTCGGCCACGACGTGATCAACGTCGACGTCGACGAGTCGGTGGTCAGACAGTTGAACGACGGCGAATCGCCGATCACCGAACCCGGACTCGACGGCCTGCTCGACCGCCACGCCGGCGAGTCGTTGTGGGCGACGACCGACTACGACGACCTGGCGAACGTGGACGTGATCTTCCTCGCGCTTCCCACGCCCGCGAACGACGACGGGAGCATCGACACCGCCGTCGTCGAGGCGGGCGCCGGGTCGCTGGGAGCGGTCCTTGCCGACGTCGAGGGGTATCCGACCGTCGTCGTCAAGAGCACCGTCGTCCCCGGCACGACGGAGGACGTGGTGGGACCGATCCTCGAACGCGAATCCGGCCTTCGCGTCGGTACGGACTTCGGCCTGGCGACGAACCCCGAGTTCCTGCGCGAGGGCAGTGCAGTCGAGGACTTCCAGCACCCGGACAAACTCGTCTTCGGGACGACCGACGACCGGGCGCTCGAGGCCCTCGAAGCGGTGTACGCGCCGCTTCTCGACGACGACGTGCCGGTCGTTCGGACCGGCCTCCGCGAGGCGGAGATGATCAAGTACGCCAACAACGCCTTCCTCGCCGCCAAAATCAGCCTCATCAACGAACTCGGAAACATCTGCAAGGAGTACGACGTCGACGCCTACGAGGTGGCCGACGCCATCGGCCTCGACGCCCGGATCGGCGGGGCGTTCCTGCGGAGCGGGGTCGGATGGGGTGGCAGTTGCTTCCCGAAGGACGTAGCGGCACTCGTCGCCGCCGCCCGCGAACGCGGCTACGACCCCGAACTCCTGCAGGCGGCCATCGACGTGAACGACCGTCAGCCCCAGCGGATGCTCGACCTGTTGGATCGGCACGTCGACGTCGAGGGCGAACGGGTGGCCGTCCTCGGCCTCGCGTTCAAACCCCACACCGACGACGTTCGGAACTCGCGGGCGATTCCGATCATCGAGGGCTTGCTGGAACGGGGCGCCGACGTGGTCGCCTACGATCCGAACCGGGGCGCCACCGAGGCGATGCGCGAGCGGTTCCCGGAGGTGGAGTATCTGGCCTCGGCGTCGCCGACGCTCTCCGGTGCGAGCGCGGCGCTCGTCGTCACGGACTGGCCGGAGTTCGCGGATCTGGATCTCGAGTTCGACCTGCTGTCCGGCGACGTCGTGGTCGACGGCCGGCGGATCGTCGAGCGCCGCGAGGGACTCACCTACGAAGGACTGACCTGGTAATCGGGCGCCGGTCGCGGCGGCGGGCGTCCGGACGGCTCACCGACACTTTGAGGCACTTCCGGGGACGATGCCGTCTCGTGGTGCCCTCCGACGAACCCCGCGAGGACCGGATTCGTGCCGTCGTGCGCGACGAACTCCGGAACGCGGACCGATCCCTCCTCAGTACCGTCCTCTGGACGCTTCTCGCCGCGTTCGCCGTCCTCGTCGGCCTCCAGTCGATCCAACTCGCGGCGTTTACCACGTCGGTGGCGGCCGGGGTCGGGTTCGCACTGGCCGGACTCGTCGTGGTCACGTCGAGCCTGTACCTCCTCTATCTGCTCCACTGGGCGTAACGGCGTCGGCGTGACCGGGGGACACGATCCGATCCGCCGAGCCGATCCCGGACCGCGGGACGACGGCGGGCTACGCCGCCCGCTGTTCGGCTTCGAGGCGCTCGATGCCGATCGTCACCGAGACGCCCTCGACGTCCCACTCCTCGGTCAGGTCGTCGGCGCCGGCGTCGAACTCCGTGGTTCGGGTCTCCTCGGCGATCAGGTCGCGGCGCTCGTCGACGAAGCTCGCGACACGGTCGTCGGCCACGTCGATGCGGGTGCGGATGCGCTCGTCGACGTCGAGATCCAGCCGTTTGCGCATCTCCTGAATCCGGCGGACCACGTCACGAGCGTAGCCCTCGGCCTCGATGTCCGCGGACAGCGAGGTGTCGACGTAGACGGTGCCGCCGATGCGGTCCTCGTCGTCGAGTGTCAGATCGAAGTCGGTTCCGGCGACGTTCTCGGGCGGTTCCGCGCGGAACGACACCATCCCCGCGGAGAGGTCGTAGCGCTCGCCGTCGACGGTGACGGCGTACGGTTCGTCGCCGTCGTCGGTCGCCAGTTCGTCTCGACGGCGACCCTCGACGGCCGCCATGATCTCCTGTGCTTCGCCTCCGAAGGCGGGACCGATCTCTCCCATCTCCGGTTCCGCCCGCTCGACCAGTTCGTCGAAGGCCGAAACCACCTCGACCGACCGGGCGTTCACCCGCTCGGAGAACAGGTCGGAGAGCGACCGGACGGCCTCGCGGACCGTCTCGTCGTCGCTCTCGACGACCACCCGCGGGACGGGCCAGCGAAGCTTGCGTCCACCCTGCTGTCGGGCGTTCGCCGCCGCCTCCTCGACCGCCCGGAGGACCGCTACGTTCCGCTCCAGTTCGGGGTCGTGGCGGGCCTCGTCGACCGTCGGGTGGGGGAGTTGGTGGACCGTCGTCGCGCTCCCGTCGAGGGTCCGGTACATCTCCTCGGTGATGTACGGCGTGAATGGCGCGAGCAGTCGGACCGTCTCGTCGAGAACCGTCGCGAGCGTCGCGTAGGCACCGCGCTTCGACGCCGAATCGGCCTCCTCCCACATCCGCTCGCGGATCGCCTTGACGTAGAACCGGGAGACGTCTTCGGTGACGAAAGAGAGGACGGCGTTGAGCGCGTCGTGGACGGCGTAGTCGTCCCACGCCTCGTTCACCTCGGCTTTCACCGACTGGAGTCGGGCGAGTACCCACTCGTCGACGACGGTCAACTCGCCCTCCGAGAGGTCGGCGTCGGCGGGGTCGTAGTCGTCGAGGGCCATGTACTGCAGGGGGAACCGGAAGACGTTCCAGAAGATGTTGAGCGTCGACTGGGTCTCCTCTAGCCCCTGCCACTCGAAGGAGAGGTCGACCCCGTGCTGGTCGTGACTCAGGAGGTACGCCCGAAGCGGGTCGCGCCCGTAGCGGTCGATGGCCTCCTGGGGCGTGACGATGTTGCCGAGCGACTTCGACATCTTTCGGCCCTCGCTGTCGTTGGCGAAGCCGTGCATGACGACCTCTTCGTAGGGGATTTGTCCGAGGGCGGCGGTGCCCATCCCCAACTGTGACCAGAACCAGCCGCGGGTCTGGTCGTGGGCCTCGACGATGAGGTCCGCGGGCCAGAGTTCGTCGAAAGCCTCTTGATCGCCCGGGTAGCCGAGGGTGCCCCACGTCGCCACCGAGGAATCGATCCAGACGTCGAACACGTCGGGGACGCGCTCGTAGGTGGTGTCCCCGTCGGTGATGGTGAGGGGGTCGACGCTCGGGCGGTGCAGGTCGATATCGTCGGGGTCGACCTCCTGGTCCGCCCGCTCGGCCAGTTCCTCGCGCGTCCCGACGACGAGGATGTCCTCGGCGTCCGGGTTCGGGTCGCCCTCCGGCACCCAGATGGGGAGCGGGATGCCCCAGTAGCGCTGGCGGGAGACGTTCCAGTCCGGGGCGTCTTCGACGAAGTTACGGAAGCGATTGTCCCGCGCCCACTGGGGGTGCCACTCGCTGTCCTCGATGTTCGCCAGCAGTTCGTCTTTCACGTCGGTGACGGTGATGAACCACTGATCGGTCGCGAGGTAGACGATGTCCGTATCACACCGCCAGCACTGCCCGTAGCGGTGGGTAGTGGTGCCCGACGCCAGCAGGCGGCCGTTCGCGTCGAGGTCAGCGATGATGTCGTCGTTGGCGTCGCGGACGAACTGGCCGGCGTACTTTCCGGCCTCGTCGGTGAACGTGCCGTCGCCGGCGACGGGCGAGAACACCTCCAGCCCGAGTTCCCGGCCGCGCTCGAAGTCCACCTCACCGTGGCCCGGCGCGGAGTGGACCAGCCCAGTGCGGTCCGCTTCGACGTAGTCGGCGGCGTACACCTGGCCGGTGCCCTCGCCGTCGGCGTGGTCGGGCACCTCCTCGGCCAACGGGTGGTCGTAGGTCCAGCCGACCAGGTCCTCGCCGGGAAGCTCCTCGACCACCTCGTAGTCCTCGTAGCGGCCCTCCCGGAGGACGTCCTCGACGCAGGGTTCGGCGACGTACAGCCGGTCGGTCTCGCCGTCTTTCACCGCATCGACCGCCTGATAGGTCATCTCGGCGTCGACGGCGACGAACTCGTTGGCCGGGATGGTCCACGGCGTCGTCGTCCAGACGACGAGCGACCCCTCGCGCCCCCGCAGGGGGAACGTCACGTAGATGGAGGGTGACTCGATTTCGTGGTACTCGACCTCGTTGTCGGCGATGGCCGTCTCACACCGGGGACACTGGTTGATCGCCCGCTTGCCTCGCTCGACGAGGCCGTTCTCGTGGACCTGCTGGAACGCCCACCACGTCGCCTCCATGTACTCCGGCGAGACGGTGCGGTAGGGGTCGTCCCAGTCCATCCACGCCCCGATGGACTGGAAGTCCTCGTCCATCTTCTCGCGGTTGCGCTCCGCGAACGACTTACACTCCTCGATGAACGCCTCCATCCCGTACTCCTCGATGTCCTTCTTGGAGTCGAAGCCGAGTTCCTCCTCGACTTTCACCTCGATGGGCAGACCGTGCATGTCGTAGCCGGGCCGGTCGGTCACGTCGTGGCCCGACATCCGCTTGTAGCGAATGATAGCGTCTTTCAGCGTCTTGTTCCACGCCGTGCCGAGGTGCATCTGCCCGCTCGTGTACGGCGGCCCGTCGACGAAAAAGAAGGGCGGGTCGTCCGCGTGGGCCTCCTTCGCCGCCGCGTACGCGTCGTGTTCGTCCCAGTAGTCGTTCACCGAGGATTCCACGTCCTCGGGGGCGTACTGGTCGCTGACGTCGTCCATACCCGTCCCAGTTTCCGCGCGTATATCAAAACGGTGGTCGCGTGCGGTGAGATACCGAAGGATTCAGTGTCCCCTCCGTTCCACTCCTCGGCGTGGGCTCGGACTTATCGGTTCGACGGACCTTCGCCCTCGCCTTCGTCGCCCTCCTGGTGTTCGCCGCGGGGAGTTCCCTCGCTTTCGATCCGGTCGACGACGGCTCGCTCGGGCCCGGAACGCTCGACCGCCAGCCGTCGAACGCCACCGTCGTCAGCACCCAGGGCGTCCACTTCGCCGGTCAGGTCGACCGGTCACGACCCCCGCGACTCCTCTCGATCGACCCCGACGGCGACCTCCGGTGGCAGTACGAGGGCGACCACGGCGAGGGTGCGGGTGGCTGGTTCTACGACATCGACCCGCTGCCGAACGGCAACCTGCTGGTGGTGAGTCCTCGGGGCGGTGAGACGCTCGTCTACGAACTCGACCGTGAGACGCGTGAACGCGTCTGGACCGAGCGACTTCCCTTCCGGGACACTCACGACGTGGACCGCCTCGACGACGGTCGCCTGGTCGTCGCACACATGCGTGCCGACGTCGATAACGGCACCAGCCGGGATCGGATCGTCGTCTGGAATCGGTCCCGAAGCGAGGTCACGTGGGAGTGGCGCTTCGCGGATCACTTCCCAGCCGACACCGACGGCGGCGTCGACGACGACTGGACCCACGTCAACGATGTCGACCCGGTCGGCGAGGACCGCCTCCTGGTCTCGCCGCGGAACTTCGATCAGGTGCTCCTCATCAACCGCACCACCGGCGATATCGAGATGCGTCTCGGACGCGACGGGAACACCGACATTCTGCACGCCCAGCACAATCCCGACTACCTGCGCGGGCCGAACGGCACCCCGACGGTACTCGTCGCCGACAGCGAGAACGATCGGGTGGTCGAGTACGCCCGTCGCGGTGACTCCTGGGAGCGGACCTGGACGCTCACCGGTAACCTCACGTGGCCACGGGACGCCGACCGCCTGCCGAACGGGAACACGCTCGTCGTCGACAGCCTCGGCCACCGTGTCATCGAGGTGACGCCCACCGGCCGGATCGTCTGGGAGTTCTACGCCACGTGGGCGCCGTACGACGCCGAGCGGCTGGGCACGGGTGACGGATCGAACGGACCGACGGCGGTCGAACTGAACGAAACGGGGACCCACGTCGTCCACGGCGGGGCGGGGGAGTCACCCGGTGCCGGACGCCGGACACCCGACGCGTGGCTCGACCGGCACACCGATGGCCTGGCAATCGAGCGACCGGCAGCGGCGCTCGCGGCGTGGTGGGGGGCACCGGGCCCCGTGGTTCCGGCCCGTGTGGCTGTCGCCGTGGGGCTTTCTCGCGACCACCCTCGCCGTCGGCGTCGGCGTGACCTGGCTGACGGCGGAGGCGTACTGGCGGTGGGGTAGACGGATCACCGCGAGAGTTCGCGGCTAAGAGTGTGCTGCCGCCGAATTTCAGGCGATGCGGAACACTGTGAGCGTGGCGACGGTACTGCGATGAACACACGCCAGTCGGCCCGACGGTCGGCATCCCCGGCGAGAATCCGGTTCGACCCGACGCACGGGTTCGGTTCACCCCCGTAGTTGGCTCGCTTTCGAACGTTGGCGACTATAAACGCGTGCGGCGGATCGGGCCGCCCACCGAACAGCTTTATCGCCGCGGTGGACGAACGTGACCTATGACTCTCGACGTGGACATCCCCACCCCGCCCGAACTCGAACAGGTCGACCCGAACGAGTACGAGGATGCCGACGTGGTCGGGGACACCGACTACAAGCGGGACGAACTGGAGGCGTTGCTCCGGGACGGGGCCTGGGAGGAGGCGTTCACCGAGTGGGCCGAGGGGACGGCCCTCGACGGGGCGGAGTTCGACATCGTCACCGATCTGGACATGATCCAGCGGTTCGACTTCTTCTGGGACTCCTTCGCGGAGCGCGTCGGCTACCACGCGCCGGGCATCCCCGAGGACTGGAAGGAGCGTGGGTACCACCCCGACCTGGACTCGTGGGGGACGGTCTCCGGCATCAACGCGGCGATGACGGAACTCGGACAGATCGTCTGCGACGTCCTGAAAGACGAGTACATCGAGTGGGAGACGGAGTACGAGGCGCCGGACGACCTCCCCGATTTCGATTAGCCCTCGAGCGGAATCGAGAGCGTGACGACGGTCCCTCCGGATTCGGTGTCGGTCACCGAGAACGTCCCGCCGGCTTTGGTGACGATCCAGTGAATCTGCCAGAGACCTAGCCGCTCCGCGTGGTTGAGCGGCGTTTCGCCGCCGTCGAGCACGTCGACCTCCCGATTCGGTATTCCGGGGCCGTCGTCCTCGATTTCGACGTCGACCCACCTCCCCGCTCGCGTCTCGACGTGGATATCGACGGTCGGCGACGGGCCGGCGTTGTGGACGACGGCGTTCTCCACCGCCTCCTCGATGGCCGTAATCAGCCCACCGACGGCGACTTCGACCGGGTCGTCGGGGAGACTCACCGAGAACGTCGCCTCCGGATATCGGTCCTCGAACACGCTGACCAGTTGTTCGATACGCTCGTTCAGGACGAAGGATTCGGCCGACGACTCGGCAGTCGAGATGACCCGGTCGATCCGCCGCACCGAATCCGCGAGGTCCATCAGGTCGACGGCCGCCCGTTCGATCACCCCGAACGAGTCGAGCGAGTCGTCCACGTCGGCCACCTCTCGAAGCAACGCGACGTGGCCCTCGATCAGGTTCATCTTGTTTTTCAGGTTGTGACTGAGGACGCGATTCAACACCTGCAGCCGACGCTCCCTGATCTTGCGGCTGGTGATGTCCGTCTGGAAGCCGACGAAGTTCTCGACGTGCCCGTCGTCGTGAAGGGGTGCGATGTCGACTCGCTGCCAGAATCGTCGTCCGTTCTTGCGGTAGTTCACGATGTCGACGGCGACCGGCCGCTCGGCGTCGATCCGTTCCCGGAGCGCCCGGCGCGTCCTCGGATCGGTGTCCTCGCCCTGCAGGAACCGGCAGTTCTTCCCCAGTGCCTCGTCGCTGTCGTACCCCGTCAACGTCTGGAACCGCTCGTTCACGTAGACTATCGGGTTGTCGTCTCGGTCCGGATCAGTGATGACGATGCCCACCGGTGCCTCGTCCATCGCCCGCTCTTTCAGACGGAGTTCGTCGACCGTCGCCTCTAGCTCGGCGGACCGAGACCGGAGTTCGACGGCGGTCCGCCGCCGTTCGATCAGGTTCCCGATCCGGGACCGGAGTTCCGCCTTCTCCGCCGGGAGTTCGATCACGTCGTCGACGTGCTCCCAGACGGCCGTCTCGACCCCATCGTTCGCCTCGCCGGACACCAACAGCACGAACGGGAGGAACGCCTCGCCGGCGTCCTGTCCGGCCGCGACGACGTCCGCAACCCGGTCGAAGTCGGGTCCGCCCAGCCCACGCCGGTCGAACACACAGCAGTCGAACGCCCCGTCGAGGGTCGCCGGATCGGTCGACGCCGCGATCCGATACTGGGGACCGAGCGCCTCCGCCAGAAGTTCGCGGTCGGGACCGGGCCGCATAAACAGCAGCACCCGGAGCTCTTCGACGGCCGTCCGGCCGTCTTCGGGGCGCTCGGTCGTTCTCTCCTCACCTAGTTCGTTCGACATGTGGACGAATCGCGTTCGTAGTGTGGCTACACTTGACGCTGGAACCGTAAGAGTTCGCGTGTGTCGTTCGACTGTCCCGGCGCCGGTACCGTCCGTGTCCGTGCGTTCTACACGGGGCCGTTCGTGGCGTCGAACGGTCGGCTCTCGACGGATTCCCTGTGCGGCGAATCGAGCGCCGGGAACCCCCAACGTCGGGCCGACGGCGTCGACGAGACGACGCCCGGACCCGGCCTGCGACCGCGGGAGCGAGGACGGCGACGGGAGCGACGCGTGCATCGTCACGGTCGATATCGCTTCCGACCGACGCTCCACGGCGTGAGGGACGCGGATCAGGACTCCATCCGTTCGACGAGTCGTTCGAGTTCCGCGGCTCGGTCGTCGAGGGCGCGGTCACGCAGGCGGCGCTCCGTCCCCGTCGGACATTCGAGGTCGGGGACTGGGGTCGGCTCGCCGTCGTCGTCGACGGCGACGAAGGTGAAAAACGACGAGGTGGTGTCCCGCTCGGTGTCCTGCTGGGGGTTCTCCGCGCGTACCTCCACGTTCACCTCGATGCTGGTTCGGCCGGTCCCGTAGACGTAGGCCTCGACGACGACCACCTCGCCGAGGTCGATGGGGGTCTTGAAGTCGACGTGCTCCATCGACGCGGTGACGACGTCCTCGCCGGCGAAGCGCATGGCTGCGATGGCACCACAGACGTCCATCCAGTGTAGCACGGCCCCGCCGAGCACCCGCCCGTACGTGTTCGTGTCGTTCGGAAGGACGATTTCCGTCATCTCGGTGTGGGACTCCGCGAGCGTCGCTGGCTCACCTGCGGGCATGCTCCGAGGGTGACCCGGCGACGTGAAAAGTCCTCGCGATGCGGCGTGGCCGCCACCCGACCCCGACGCGGTGGCGCGGTCAGCGGTCTTCGTCGAAGTCGTCGATCCGCTCGGGTTCGAACTCGTCTTCCGGGCGCCCGGCCCTGTCGAGGACGCCGTCGCTGACGGTGATGGGGCAGTCCACCCGGACCGCGAGGGCGATGGCGTCGCTCGGCCGGGCGTCGAAGACGAACTTTCGGGCCTGGCCCTCGTCGTACTGCTCCACGTCGACCTTGGCGTAGAACGTGCCGTCAGCCAGGTCGTCGATCCGGATGCCGTCGACGGCGCCGCCGAACTCGGTGAGCATCTCGACCAGCAGGTCGTGTGTCAGCGGTCGCTCGAACGGTTCCCCCGACAGTCCGAGCTGGATCGCGCGCGCCTGATCGGCCGTGATGACGATGGGGAGGTACTCCGCTCTGGCGGCGAGGAGGACCGCGGGGACGTTCGACCCGTCCTCGCTCGTGCCCACCCCGATGCCGGTCACCTCGGCGGTGTGATCCATGCACGCCCGTTCGTGCGCGGAGTATGAATAGCTACGGGGCGAGCTACCGGCGGACGGAGAACGCCACGGCCACGATGACGAGGGCGAGGAGGCCGCCGAGGAAGAAGACGAGTCCCGGTGGCAGTCCCGCGCCCGCGGCGTCGGCCGCCGTCGGTGCCGCCTCGGTGCTCATCGTCCCCATACCGCCACCGCCGTCACCACCCGCGTCGGCGCCGCCGGTCCGTGCCAGCCCGGGCAACTCGCCGAACTGCCACTGGACGAGGAGGCTCGCGACGCCGAGCAGACCGACCGCACCCAGCAGGCGCTTCAGTGCGCTCTCCAAGCCGCCGCTTTCGGCTTCGCTCCCGGCGAACACCACGAGGGGTCGATCGGCCGGGGCGTACACCTTCATCTCCCGCCCCTTCTCGGAGTAGACCGTATCGATCACCTCGATGAGGTCCGCCTCCTCGAGGTTGCCGAGGTGGTACTGTGCGTTCTGGAGGGACGTGTCGACTCGGTCGGCCACGCGAGCGGGCGTGTCCGGGTCGTCGTGGAGGGTCGCGAGCACCTCGCGGGCCGTCTCCGAGGACAGCGCGGACAACAGGTCGTCCGCGTCCTCGCTGTCGAGGCCGATGACGCGCGGGTCCGCCTCGTCGGCCGCGGCGGTGTCGGGACGCGAGGGCAGCAAATCTGCCATGGGCGCCGGTACGACGCCCCCGGGTACAAAGCTTCCTCTCCCGACGAACACCCCGGTCCCGAGTGCGTCGGAGAGTCCCCGAAACCGCCGATATTGGCCGCCTCAAATCGTGAGAACGGCTCACAGCGAAAAAGGGTAAGTGGGTGGAGTCCCAACAGGTAACTGCAATGAGTAAACAAGAATCTGTCCGACAGCAGGCTGGTTCGGTCGAAGCGAGCGACGCCCTCCGCCTCGAACAGGAGAAGACACAGCAGCTCGTCGAGGCACTCAACACCGACCTCGCCGCGACCTACGTCCTCTACCACCAGCTGAAAAAGCACCACTGGAACGTCGAAGGTGCCGAGTTCCTCGACATCCACGAGTATCTCGGCGAGGCCGCCGCGGACGCCGAGGACGCCGCGGACGAACTCGCGGAGCGTGCCCAGGCGCTCGGCGGCGTCCCGCTCGCCGGCGGCAAGCGTCTCGAGGAGAACGCCCCCGTCGAGCCCGAGGGTGACGACGTCTACGACATCCGCACCTCGCTCCGGAACGACATGGAGATGTACGGGGACATCATCGAGACGGTGCGCGACCACGTCGAACTCGCCGAGGGACTCGGCGACCACGCCACCGCCGAGATGCTTCGCGAGCAGCTCATCACCCTCGAAGAGCACGCCCACCACCTCGAACACTACCTCGAAGACGACTCGCTCGTCCTCGAATCCGCCACGAACTAACCCCGACTGCTCCTGCTGACGGACGGCAGCCGGCCCCACCGGGCCGGCGTTCGACGCCGTCGGTTCTCTCTTACCCACACCTCGTGAGGTGTGCCCGCACGTTCCGCCGGCACCGCCTGCAGGTCGCGGCCGTCGTCGCCGCCCCGGACAGCACCGGGTAGTCCACCGACAGCTCCCCGTAGAGATAGCCGACGAGGTAGCGGTGGCCGAGTCCGACCTTCCCGTGTTCGCTGGTCGAGCCGTCGAGAAACTCCTGCCGTTCGCGGGCGACCGCCTCGCACCGGTCGAGGTGGTCGCCGAGACGGGCGTGGCGTTTCCGCAGGCCGTCGAAGTCGAGCGCTGTCAGCGGCGTCTCGTCGGCCGCGATCACCCACTCCCGCACCGAGGCGAACGCCTCGCACGCGGCGTCGAGGGACGCCGCCTCGCGCTCCAGCGCCGTCGCCATCGTCCGGAGTTGCCACCGCCGGTCGGTCGCCGACTCGATCACCCGTGTCTTGAACTGCGGGGTGAGCGCGGACCCCGTCGTCGGCGCCAGCGCCACCGCGACTTCCTCGCTCAGTTCGGCCGCCAGCGTCTCGAAGACCGACGCGCCGTCGTCGACGCCCTCGGTCTCTCGGACCGTCGCGTCGAACGCCTCACGGACCGCGGCACACCCCCCTCGGCGCGTCGTCGCGGCGAGTGTCGACCCAACGGGTCCCGGCGCCTCGCCGCCGGTGCCGCCGGTCGGCACGTCACGGACCCGGTCGGTGAACGCGTCGTAAGCGCGAAGTTTCGCCGTCACCGCGTCGCGTTCGTCCTCGACCACCGCTCTCGCCGCCGGCACGGGCGTGTCGAGGGTCACGGCTCGCCTCCCGCCGACGCGGCCGTGGCGCCGTCGGGGGCCCTCCCGATCGCTGCGAGCGTCGGCCGGCCCTCGTGGACGACCGGATCGGTCGACGCCAGCTCCGGGTCCCACCGCCGGAGCGCCGCCCGGTAGCGACGGGTCAGTCGCGCGGCCGCCGTGGCCGTCTCTCGATCCGGGAATCGTAATCCGGCGGCGGGAAACGGCTCCTCGCCCGTCCGGGCCGACGCGACGTGAAACCGCCCGTCGCCCGCCAACGCCTCGATGCGACGCCGCGTCTCACGGAGTCCCATGTGTCCCACCCCTCCGGGTCGCCTCGCCGATACGGCTCTCGGCCATGAGTTTAGGCTAGCCTAAAACATCATAAGCGTTTCGTCGCCCCGGCTACTCCACGACGAGGACGCGAAGGTCGTTGACGTTCGTCCCCGTCGGACCGGTGCTGATGACGGCCTCGCGGCCGCCGAGGTAGCCGAACGCATCGCTGCTTGCGAGCGCTCGGCGGGCAGTCCCCACGTCGTCGACGGTGTCGGCGTCGACGAGGGCGCCCGCGTAGTCGCTGCTGCCGTCGCGGCCGTCGGTGTCGACGCAGGCGAGGGTCGTTCCCGTGGGGAGTTCGATAGCCGCCGCGAGGGCGAAGTCGGCGTTCGGGCCGCCCACGCCGTCGCCGCGGACGGTAGCCGTCACCTCGCCGCCCGAGAGGACGACGGCCGGCGCCTCGACGGGGTTGCCCGTCGCGCCTACCTCCTCCGCCACGGCGACGTGGGTCAGGGCCGCCTCCCGGCCCTCACCCCGCACCGACGAGGAGAGGATACAGGTGTCGTACCCACGCCCGTCGGCCACCTCACGGGCGGCGTCGATGGCGGTAAAGCCGTCCGCGAGGACGTGGTTCCGGACCCGGTCGAACACCGGGTCGTCCGGTCCCGGCGTCTCCGGTCGGTCGCCCGCAGCACCGGCTTCTAGCCGCTCACGAACCGCCGCCGGCGGGTCGACACCGTAGCGCTCCAGGACGTCGAGAGCGTCGGCGTAGGTGGATTCGTCGGGTGCGGTCGGGCCGCTGGCGATGACGCTCAGATCGTTGCCGACGACGTCGCTGAACACCAGGCTCACGACGCAAGCGGGTGCGGCGAGTTCGGCGAGGCCGCCGCCTTTGAGCGTCGAGAGGTGTTTGCGCACCGCGTTGAGGTCGCCGATTTCGGCGCCCGCGTCGAGCAGTGCGTCGGTCGTCGACTGGAGGTCGGAGAGGGAGATGCCCTCCACCGGCGCCGGGAGGAGCGCGCTCCCGCCGCCGGTGATGGTCGTCAGGACCAGCGTTCGTTCGTCCGCCCGGGTGACGAGTTCACGGATGCGGTCGGTGCCGTCGACGCCTGCCCGACTCGGGACGGGGTGGTCGCCCCGGAGGCGTTCGATCCGGTCGCCCTCGCTCGGGTCCGGTGCGACGACGGCCCCGGCGTCGATTCGGTCGCCGAGGACGTTCTCCAGTGCCGTCGCCACGCCGTCGGCCGCTTTCCCGCCGCCCACGACGACGATGCGGTCCACGTCCGACAGGTCGTAGGCCGCCTCACCGACGCGGAGTCGGCCCTCGTCGAGGCGAACCGACTCGGCGACGACGCGGTCGGGTCTGGCGGCGTCGATGCCCGCACGGACGCAAGCGAGTGCCGTCTCCCGCCCGCGGGTCGATGCCAGCCGGCCTTCGTTCTCGATGGAGACCATACCCCGCCTCTCTCCGACAAGGGTAAAAAGCGTGCCCCAGTAGCGAGCGGTAATGAGCGACCACGGGGCGTCGACCGGTCGGGAGGGACGCGTTCGCGTCGTCGGCACGGCCCACGTCTCGGCCGATAGCGTTCGCGAGGTCGAGGAGACCATCGAGACGGAGCGACCCGACGTGGTCGCGGTGGAACTCGACGAAGGGCGCTACCGGCAGATGCAGGGCGAAACCCCGGACGACATCGAACCCGGCGACCTCCTGCGGGGCAACACCGTCTTCCAGTTTCTCGCCTACTGGATGCTCTCGTACGTCCAGTCGCGACTGGGCGAGAAGTTCGACATCCAGCCCGGTGCGGACATGATGGCCGCCGTCGACACCGCCGAGGACCTCGGCATCGACGTGGCCCTCGTCGACCGCGACATCCAGACGACGATCCAGCGGTTCTGGGCCCGGATGGGCGTCCTCGAAAAACTGCGGCTCGTCGGCGGCCTCGCCTTCGGCGTCACCGACGCCCGCGGGATCGGCCTCGCACTCGGCGTCTTCGCCGGCGTGATCGCCGGGCCACTCCTTGGCCTGTTCGGCCCGTCCCTCGGCGTCTCGACGCCACTTCTCACCCGGATCACGGGCGGCGTCTTCCTCGCCGTCGCCGTCGGCTTCGTCGCCCACATCGTCGCCGACGCGATGTTAGGCCCCGACGAGGCGCTCTTCGCGGCCGCCGGCGTCGGCGCCGCCGCCGGTCTCGTCGGCGGCGTCGGTCTCGGCCTCGCGAACGGCGTCGTCTCCTCGCTCGGCGCTTTCGTCCCCCGGGTCGTCGGTAGCCTCACCCTCGGCCTCGCCGGCGGCGTGACCGTCGGACTCCTCGGGGGGTTTCTCGCCGACCGCGCCGGCTACGGGGCCGCCGAGGCCGACGAACTCGACGACTTTGACGTCGCCGAACTCACCGATGCCGACGTGGTGAGCGTCATGATGGAGGAGTTTCGCGCTTTCAGCCCCGCCGGCGCCCGCGCGCTCATCGACGAACGTGACGCCTACATCGCCCACGAACTGATCGCTCTGCGCGAGGCGGGTCGGGACGTGGTGGCCATCGTCGGCGCGGGCCACCGCGAGGGCATCGAGGGCTACCTCGACGCACCCGAGACGCTCCCGCCCTGGGACTCGCTCGTGGGTACGGACTCCGGCGGCGGCGTGCCGTGGCTGAAAGCCGCGGGCGTCGCCGTCTCCCTCGGCTTCGTCGCTTTCTTCGTCCTCCTCGCGATGGCCGGCGTCCGCGACGGCTTCCTGCTTCGCCTCTTCGCCGCGTGGTTCGTCGTCAACGGCGTCTTCGCGGCCGGGCTCGCCAGACTCGCCGGCGCCCGGTGGTCGTCGACGGTCGTCGGCGGTCTCGTGGCGTGGATGACCTCGGTCAACCCGCTGCTCGCTCCGGGCTGGTTCACCGGCTACGTCGAACTCCGACACAACCCGGTCAACGTGGCCGACATCGGTCGCCTGAACGAACTCCTCGGCGACGAGGAGAAACCGATCCGACAGCTCGTCGGCGAGATGTTCGAGGTGCCCCTCTTCAAACTCATCATGGTCGTCGCGATGACGAACGTCGGCAGTATGATCGCCAGCCTGCTCTTTGCGGTGTACGTCCTGCCGCTGTTCGCCACCGAAATCGGCGGCATCGACGGCGTCACTCGGCTGATGATCCAGGGCGCCCGCAACAGCGCCGAACTCCTCTGGAGGATCGTCGCGTGAACATCCGGTTCAGTTCGCGCGAACTCCGGGATCTGGCCGTCGCGTGGATCGCCCTCGGTGTCGCCTTCGCCATCTTCTTCGCCGGCGGGGGGAGTGGAGCCGTCTCGATGCTCCTGAGCCAGGGTGTGGTGGGACCGCTCCTCGTCTCGCTCGTCACTGCCGGACTCGGCTTCCTGCTCCACGAACTCGCTCACAAGGTGGTCGCGGTCAGATTCGAGCAGATCGCCGAGTTCCGCGCCGACTACGGCATGCTCTTTCTCGCCGTGATGAGCGCCCTCGTCGGCTTCCTGTTCGCGGCGCCCGGCGCCGTCCACCACCGCGGCCGACTCACCAAGCGCGAACACGGGCTCATCGCCCTCGCCGGTCCCGCCACCAACGGCCTCCTCGCCGTCGTCTTCGCCCCGGTCTACGTCGCCGGGCTGATCGCTGGCTCACCGCTGCTCTCCCTGCTCGGCGGACGGGGCGTCGCCATCAACCTCTTTCTGGCGGCGTTCAACCTCATCCCGTTCGGGGCGCTCGACGGTCGGACCGTCCTCGACTGGAGCAAGGGCGTCTTCGCCCTCACCTTCGTCCCCGCCGCGGCCGTCGCCATCTACGTCGTGTTCGTCCTCGGCATCGGCTTCTAACGGATCACGGTTACGGGCGCCGGCGCCCGCCGTAGGACTCGCTCGGCGACGCTCCCGAGAAACAGCCGCGAGAGGCCGCTTCGACCGTGACTCCCCATCACGACGTGGTCCACGTCGTGGTCGGTCACGTACTCGACGATGGCCGGTCCCGGACTCCCGACGACAGTCTCCGTCCGCAGGTCGACGCCGGCCGCCGTCGCCTCCTCGCGCGCCCGGTCGAAGAGATCCTCGGCCGCCTCCTTCGCCGCGTCGTGCCACGCTTCCCCGCCCGAGAGGCCACCGACTTCCGCCCCGTAGACGACGTCGAGCGGGTCGATCACGTGCAGGGCGGTGAGCTCCGCGTCCGCCCAGCGGTCGAGCGCGTGATCGAGCGCTCGCATCGAGAGCTCCGAGTCGTCGAGTGGCACCAAGACGCGTGTCGGCATACCGCACAGTTCGGGGAGCCGAAGTATATATCCCGGGGCAGGGCGGAGGCCGTTTCGGTGGGTGCGCCAGTCACGTTGCAGCGCCGCTCGGTGACGGCGTGGACCGACACGGGCCGGTCTCTCCTCGAACCCATCTACGGCGCCAACGGCGGCGAGACACTCGCCGTCGGCGTCGGCGTGGCGGCCGCGGCCGTTGCCGCCGCCGTCGTGGTCGACCTGTTGGGACCGGTTGCGCGGTGCGAAGTTCCGAAGCCTTTTGCTGACTGACCGGTCAGTTATTGTGTGAACGGTGCCGACCCGGTCCCCGAACCGACCGACGACATCATGTGTGCGACCTATCGCGCCCTCTGCCGGCACGGCTACGCGGAGCTGACGATGCAGGACATCGCCGACGAATGGTCGAAGAGCAAGCCCGCCCTCCACTATCACTACGACACCAAGCGTGGCCTTCTGCTCGCCTTCCTCGACCACCTCTACGACGCATACACCGACCGCGTCGCGGCCCCCGACGAGGGGACGCCGCGCGCCCGCCTCGACGCGCTGATCGACGCCGCCCTCGACCCGCCGCGGGCGGACGCCCACCGCGAACTTCGGACGGCGCTGTTCGAGGTGAAGGCACAAGCCCCGTACGACGAGGCGTTTCGCGAACGGCTGGGGCGATTCGACGACTACCTCGACACCGAGATTCGCCGCGTCGTCGCCGAAGGCGTCGAGACGGGCACGTTCCGCGCCGACATCGATCCGTCGACGACGGCGACGCTCCTCCTCACCCTCGTCAACGGCGCGCACGCCCGCCGGGTCGCCCTCGGCACCGACGGCGGCGTTCGCGCGGCCATCGACGACTTCGTCGACGACCACCTCGGGGAGGCCGAGCCATGAGCCTCCGGGGCCTGTTCAAATCCCGCGAGGAGTTCGACCTGACCGAGGGTGACGTCGGTCGGCCCCTCTTCTATCTCTCCTTGCCCATCGTCGTCACGAACCTGCTCCAGACGGCGTACAACCTGGCGGACACCTTCTGGATCGGCCAGTACAGTACGGACGCCCTCGCCGCCATCAGCTTCGCTTTCCCGATGGTCTTCCTGATCATCTCGCTGGGCATGGGGCTGGCAGTGGCGGGGAGCATCCTCGTCGCCCAGTATACGGGTGCGGGCGAGAAACGGGAAGCCGAGTACGCCGCCTCCCAGACAGTCGGGTTCGCGGGCGCCGCCTCGCTGGTCCTCGGCGCCGTCGCCTACGTCTTCGTCGGTGACGTCCTCGCCCTCCTCGGTCCCGCCCCCGACGTGTTGCGCCTCGCCACCGGGTACATGGAGATCATCTCGCTGGGCATCTTCTTCATGTTCGGCTTCTTCGTCTTCATCTCGCTCATGCGGGGGTACGGGGACACGATCACCCCGATGCTCGTCATGCTCGGCTCCGTCGCACTCAACGTCGTCCTCGACCCCATCCTCATCTTCGGGTGGGGGCCGTTCCCGAGGTGGGGCATCGAGGGGGCGGCCATCGCCACCGTCTTCTCCAGAGGTCTGGCCCTCGCCGTCGGCCTCTGGATCATGATTACCGGCCGGCGGGGGGTCCGCATCCGACTCCGGAACGTGATTCCCGACCTGGAGTACGGCCGACGATTGGTTCGGATCGGCGTCCCGGCCTCCGTCGAGGGAACCGGACAGGCCGTCGCCATCAACCTCCTCATGTTCATCGTCGGCACCTTCTCGACGCCCGTGGTGGCGGCTTTCGGCATCGGTGTGCGTGTGTTCTCGGTCATCTTCCTGCCCGCCATCGCCGTCTCTCGGGGGGTCGAGACCATGTCGGGACAGAACATCGGCGCCGGCAAACCGGATCGTGCGGCGCTGACCGCGCGCGTCGCCGCCCGCACCACGTTCGTCGTCCTCGCCGTCGCGGGCGTGTTCACGTTCTTTTTCGCCGATCCCATCGTCGCGCTGTTCACGAACGACGACGCCGTGATCGAAGTCGGGGCCACGTTTCTCCGGTACGTGGCTCCCTCCTTCGGATTCATCGGCATCATGCGCTCGTACAACGGGGGCTTCCGCGGTGCGGGCAAGACACTGACCGCCGCGGCCATCGCGGTGGCGATGCTGGGCGGCGTCCGCCTGCCCATCGCCTGGGTCGCGTCGAGAGCCATGGGTCCGCCGGGGATCTGGTTGTCCTTCCTCGTCTCG
Source organism: Haloplanus litoreus (assembly GCF_045690335.1). Taxonomy (GTDB): domain Archaea; phylum Halobacteriota; class Halobacteria; order Halobacteriales; family Haloferacaceae; genus Haloplanus; species Haloplanus litoreus. The sequence continues at coordinate 1,583,432 of NZ_CP147874.1, forward strand.
AACGTCGTCGGAGCGATCATCGCCTACGTCTGGTTCCAGCGGGGTACCTGGCGGTCCGGCGACGCACGCGGCCCCCAGTCGACCGAACTCGTCGACGACCCGGCGGACGACTGATCCGGATCGGTGTCCCCGTCCACCGACCGTCGCCGTCACCGTGGTCGGCGACGGCCGGTACTGACTTACAGCCGACAGTATAAGTGGGACTCCGCCGTAGGTAGCGATACATGTCAACCGAACAATCACGGGATCCATCCTTTCGGATCTCCGACCGCACGGCACCCTCGGCGACGGTCGTCGCTGGCTTCTCCGCGTTCGGTCTCGCTGGCCTCACCGCCGCGGACTACCTCGTGGACCACCTCGACCTGGAGCGGACGGGCCACGTCACCGCCGACTCCCTCCCGTCGATCACCCCGTTCGAGTCGGGGCGCCCTCGGCACCACTCCCGCTTTTTCTCCCGTCCCGATATCGATCTGACAGTCTTCGTCAACGAACTCTTCTTGCCCACCTGGGCCGCCGATCCCTTCGCCGAGGCGTTGCTCGACTGGACCGACGACCACGACGTGTCGGAGATTCTGGTGCTCTCCGGGATCCCGTACGCTCACGGTCCGGACGCTCACGAGACGTTCTACGTCGCCTCCGACGACTACCGCGAGCACCGCCTCGCCGGCACCGAACTCGATCCGATGGGGAAGGGCTTTCTCGACGGCGTCAACGGGGCGCTCATGTATCGCGGCATCGAGTCCGCCCTCCGGACTGCCGTGTTCATCACGCCCGTCCACGCCCAGGTTCCCGACGTGCCCGCCGCGATCCGACTCATCGAGGCGTTCGACCGGGTCTACGACCTCGGCGTCGACGCCGCACCACTGGAGGAGTTCGCCCACAACGTCGAACAGTACTACCAAGACCTCGCTACTCGCCTCGCGGCGGCCGACGAGCGACAGGCGCCCGAGGACCGGATGTATATGTGATCACAGCCAGCCTTCCGACCGGAAGTACTGGAGCATGACCCCCGCCGTGAGCGCCATCCCCAACAGGACCGCCGGATAGCCGAACCGCCACTCGAGTTCGGGCATGTTGAACGGACCACCGCCGAAGTTCATCCCGTAGACCCCGACCACGAACGTCAGCGGCAGGATGATCGTCGCGACGACGGTCAGACGCTTCATCACCTCGTTGGTCGACTGCGAGAGCGTGTTGAGATAGATGTCGCGGGCACCACTCGCCAAGTCGCGATACGTCTCGACGAGTTCGACGTGCTGGACCAGGTGGTCGTAGACGTCGCGGTAGTACTTCTCCGTCGCCTCCTGGACGTGATCCGCGTCGCCCCGCGAGAGCACGCCCATCGCGTCGCGGGTCGGCCAGACGATCCGTCGGATCGAGAGGAGCTCCCGCCGGAGACTGTTGAGGATCTCCAGGGTCTCCGTGTCGGGCTCGTCGATGATCCGATCCTCGACGGCTTCGATGTCCCGTCCGATTTCGTCGAGGATGGCGAAGTACTCGTCGACGATGGCGTCGAGGATGCGGTAGGCGGTGAAGTCGGCATCCCGTCCGAGCAGTCGTGGCTCCTCGCGACGGATCCGATCCCAGACCGTCCCGACGGCCCCCGTCTCCTCGGTGGCCACGGTCACGATCCAGTCGTGACCGAAGAACAGGCCGACCGGCTGGTCGCGGATCTCCTCTTCGAACGTCGTCTCGCCCCCCCTGAGGTGGGCGCTCTTGACGAGGACGAACGTGTGATCCGGGAACACTTCCACCTTGGGGGAGGCGTTGCCCCGTACGTCCTCGATTTCGAGGCTGTGGAGGTCGAAGGCGACGCTCACCTGATCGAGTTCGCTCTCGGTCGGCGCCGAGACGCGGGTCCAGGTCGTTCCGGCCGCGACGCGTGCGGACTGGAGCGAATCAGCGTCCCATCCCTCGCGAATCTCGACGGTGTCGTCCTCGTAGACGATGGTCCGGACGGTCACGTGGCCGTCCCCCTTCGATCACCGATCGCGGCCAGCGTGATGCCGACCATGATCGCAGTGAGCGAGAACGCCCGGCCCGGATAGGTGACGAGCGTCCCCACGACGTAGCCACAGAGGCCGGCGACGGACAACCCGGCTCCGGCGAGGAACGTTCGGTCCATGCGTACCACTCCCGCGGCGACCACCAAATACCCCGGCCGTCGCAAACGGTGTGTTTTTGCCGTCGGCCCACGGCGTGTCGCGCATGAGCGACGACGACGAGGAGGAACTCACGTACGCTGCTACCGGCGTCGACATCGCCGAGAGCGAGGCGGCCACGGCCGCCCTCGTCGGTGCCGTCGGCGAGAGCGAGGGCGACTACGCGGGGCTCCTCGACATCGGCGACCGGTATCTGGGGCTGGCGACCGACGGCGTCGGGACGAAACTCCTCGTCGCCGAGGCACTCGGCGACTACTCCACCGTCGGCATCGACTGCATCGCGATGAACGCGAACGACCTCGTCGCCGCGGGCGTCCGCCCGGTCGCCTTCGTCGACTACCTCGCGGTCGACGAACCCGACGAACGCTTCGCCGAACAGATCGGCGCGGGCCTCGCCGACGGTGCCGAACGCGCCGACATCGAACTGATCGGCGGCGAGACGGCGGTGATGCCGGAAGTCGTCTCGGGGCTGGACCTCGCCGGAACTTGTGCCGGGCTCGCGGCAAAAGAGGCCATCTTCCCGGGGAGCGCCGAGGTGGGCGACGCCCTCGTCGGCGTGCCCTCGTCGGGGATCCACTCGAACGGCCTCACGTTGGCCCGGTCGGCCGTCACGCGTCGGGGCGAGTACACCGACCCCTGTCCGTTCGGCGACTACGACCGCCTCGGCGACGCTCTGCTCGAACCGACCCGAATCTACACGGACCTCCTCGACCCGATGCGGGCCCACGGCGTCAACGCCGCGGCCCACGTCACGGGCGGCGGATGGACGAACCTCGACCGTCTCGGTGACGCGCGCTACGTCGTCGACGATCCGTTCGACCCGCAACCGGTGTTCGACTTCGTTCAGGAGGCCGGGAACGTCTCCGACGAGGAGATGCACCGCACGTTCAACATGGGTACGGGCTTCGTCGCGGCGCTCGATCCGGCGGACGCCGAATCGCTGGCGACGGCGGTCGACGGTCGGGTGATCGGCCGCGTCGACGAGGGGCAAGGCATCTCCATCCGAGGACTGGAGCTGTAGCGAGCAGGTGCCGGCTGCGGATCCGGGACGGGGTCGACACGCGACGGCGGACCGGTCCCGGGCGAGCGGTCAGGACACGCAGTGGGGTGGCCGTCCACCCCGTGAAAAATTCTAGGACAGTTCGGCGGCGATGTCGGCTTCGGTGATGATGCCGACCGCCTCCCCGCTCTCGGTCACGATGACTGCTTTGTAGTAGTCGAGCAGGTTGCTGATCTTGTCGACCGAGTCCTCCCGCGAGACGGTCGGAAACTGCTCGCTCATGATCTCCGCGACGGCCTTCTGCCCGACGTTCTCGCCCTCGTGGCGGATATCGCTGAAGCTGATCGATCCGACGGGCAGACCGTTTTGTAACACCGGTAACTGCGAGAAGGCCGCCTCTTCCATCCGGCGTTCGGCGTCGGCGACGGAGTCGTCCGGAGCGACGCTCACCAGCGTCTCGTTCATCAGATCTTCCGCGCGAACGACGCCCCCCTCCGCCTCGTCGAGGGCGGCGACGATGCGTCTGAGCGTCGACAGTCGTGGGTCCACGTCACCACCCTCGATTCGGGCGATCAACGGCTGGGAGACGTCCGCCATCTCCGCGAGCGCGCTCTGTGTCAGATCCAAGGACGTCCGCCGTTCCCGCAGATCCTGCGGCGTCGGTAGGTCCATGGAGCCAGATAACTATCGGTTATTAAAATTACTTTCGACCGGCGTGCCGTGCGGCCGAGCCGGTCGGCCCCCAAGACTTATGTGAAATCTGACGAGACTTCTTCCGGTATGCCCGAGTGCCAGAATTGTGGTGAGTTCGTCACACGAGATTACGCCCGGGTGTTTACGCCGAACGGTGTCGAGGACCCGCGCGTCTGTCCCCGCTGTGAAGACATGGTCCGCGACGGTGCCGACGTCCGCGACGCTCGCTCCCCCCGCAACTCCTGACTTCGTCGCCGTCGCTTCCCTGCCGCGAGTGGAAGGGGCGGGAATCGAACCACGCGAAGCCATGCGCCGACCGGAATCGGTCGACAACCCCGTCGGTGCCCGTCGCCGTTCGCCCGCGGTGGGCGTCGGCGGGGCACGACCGACGGCGTGCGCTCTACCACTGAGCCACCCTTCCACCTCGAAACTACGCCGACGAGTCACTAATACGCACCGACCGGGGTACCGAATCTCCGTCTCGCCCCGGAATGCGTCGGGTCGCAGTGTCGGCGTCCGTCCGCTCAGCGTCAAGGCGGCAGAACGAGGCTCACGACGCTTCCCGACGATTCGTCCCCGCTGAAGACAACCTCGCCGCCGGCGGCCGTGACTGTCCAGTGAATCAGCCAGAGACCCAGTCCGCTCCCGTGCTCGAGGGGGGTTTCGATCCCCTTGCGCAGTACTTCGCGTTCCGTCTCCGGAATCCCCGGTCCGTTGTCGGCGACGTGGATGCGTGTGTACTCGTCGTCACCGCTGTCCGTCTCGACGGTCACGCGTACCCACGGCTGTTCGGCGTCGTTGTGCTGAATGGCGTTTTCCAGCAGGTTCTGGACGGCGATGGTGAGCAGTTTCGCGTTCGGGACGGTTACCGTCGTCCTCGGCGGTAGTTCGGATTCGACGACGGCGTTCGGGTGCGCCGTTCGCACCCGCTCGACGAGCGGCGCCAGGTGATCGTTCAGGACGACCGTTTCGGTCGTCTCGCCGACGTAATCCGCCGTCTCGACCAGTAGTCGGACCTGTTCTCCGAGTTCGACCAGGCTCTCTCCCGTGGTGGTGATCCGCTCCCCGGCGGCCGCCACCTCCTCGTCGTCGCTCTCCGCCAGGCGATCCGCCCACCCCGTGATGATGTTCATCCGGTTGCGCAGGTTGTGGCGCAACACCCGGTTGGCGACTTTCAGCCGCTGCTCGTACCGGTGTCGATCCGTCACGTTGCGATAACGGATGACGTAGCCCACGACCCTGTCGTGGTGGTCTGATAGCGTCGACCGGCTGACGTCGTAGACGCGTTGCTGTCGGTCGATCACCGTCGTCAGCGTGGCGCCGTTGACCGTCTCGAGTTCTTCCCCGCCGTCCGTCCGCGGGAGGTGGTTCCGAATCGGCTCTCCCTCGGCCGGATCCTCGAGAATCTTCGCCGCGGTCGGATTGTACATGACGATCCGTTCCTCCTCGTCGAGGACGACGAACCCATCGTCGGTTTCGGCGATGATTCGCTTTCGGGCGACTGGCACGCGTTCGAGTAGGTCGAATCGGAACAGCGCCAGGCCGAAACAGGGGCCGGTGATGAGGAACGCAAACGGCGTGAAATCTACCGCCGGGAGTGGGTGCCAGTTCAATCCCAGCGAGAAGGCCGCGTTCGCCACCAGCGGCGGCACCGCCCCGACGACCAGCAGTCCCGCTTGCGTCCGGTACAGCGTCGACCGCAGCGTCGCGACGAAGAGAAGGCCGAACCCTACCGGCGTTACGATGTACGCGTAGGCGATGTGGAAGAGGTAGCCCGGACCGAAGGCCAGATCCAGTGCCTCGAGCGCCCCGTAAGAGACCAGCGTCGCCTCGTGCCAGACGAGCCCGTGTGAGGGATTCGTGAGGGTCAGCAGACCGAAGACGACCGGATCGATGACCATGAGCGCTCGGACGGGTCGGGTGAGCCACGCGTCGCGGTTCGCGTACTGCACCGCGAAGAGGAACCACAGCGTCGGCACCGGCCCACCGACGGCGAGGGCGAGGCGCTGCCAGGCGAGTTGGGCGTCGAGCGTGGTAAACCCGAGCTGAACACCGTAGACGAGTGCCCAGCCGCCGAGCGCCGTGATGAGGCCGAGAAACGCCTTCGCGCCGGGTTCGGTCCGGTGTTCCCACGCCGCGACAGCGATGACGAAAAACAGGCCGGCGGCGGCGATACCGACGACCGTGTACAGCGACGGATCCCAGACCACTCTCTGACGGTAGCGTGAATCCGATACAAAAGCGCTTTGGCGGAGGTGACGGCTGGTGGACAGCTACTGGAAACCGATCCGGCCGCCGCTCCCGCGTTCGGCGAAGCTCTCGCCGCCGCCGCCCTTGAACTGCTCCTCGATGCGCTCGTAGTAGTCCATGATGTCGTCGGTGATGGTTGGCCGGACGTTCTCCATCGCCTCCCTGAAGTGGCGCATCTCCACTTCCTCGGCGTCGTCGTCCTCGCGGAGCGCAACCATCGCCGCCTCGCGGGCGATGCTCTCCAGATCGGAGCCGACGTAGCCGTCGGTGATCTCCGCGATCTCGCGCAGGCTCACGTCCGGCGCCAGCGGCGAGTTCTGCGTGTGGATCTTCAGGATCTGCTCGCGGCCTTCCTGTTCGGGCTCGCCGATGAAGACGAGGCGGTCGAACCGCCCCGAGCGGAGGAGCGCGGGATCGATCATGTCCGGTCGGTTGGTCGCGCCGATGACCATCACGTTACCCATCTCCTCCAGCCCGTCGAGTTCGGTCAGGAGCTGGTTGACGACGCGCTCGGAGACGTTGTTCCCGACCTCGTTGCCCCGCGAGGGGGCGAGCGAGTCGAGTTCGTCGAAGAAGATGACCGTCGGGGCCACCTGTCGGGCCTTCCGGAAGGTCTGCCGGATCGCCTTTTCGGACTCGCCGACCCACTTCGAGAGCAGTTGCGGGCCGCGCACGCTGATGAAGTTGGCGTTGGTCTCGTTGGCGACGGCCTTCGCCATCAGCGTCTTCCCCGTCCCCGGCGGGCCGTACAGGAGGACGCCCTTCGGTGGCTCGATCCCCATGCGGTCGAACTTCTGTGGCGAGGACAGCGGCCACTCGACGGCCTCCTTGACCTTCTGTTTGGGGTCGTCGAGGCCGCCCACGTCGTCCCACGTGATCTTCGGGAGTTCCACCAGCACCTCCCGCATGGCGGAGGGTTCCACCTCGCCCAGCGCGCCGCCGAAGTCGTCGCGCTTGACGATCATCCGGTCGATCAGGCTCGGCGGGATGTCCTCCTCGTCGAGGTCGATTTCGGGGAGGTAGCGCCGGAGCGCTTTCATCGCGGCCTCCTTGGTGAGGCTCTCGATGTCGGCCCCGACGAAGCCGTGGGTCTCGTCGGCGAGGTGATCGAGGCTCACGTCGTCCGACAGCGGCATCCCGCGGGTGTGGATCTGGAGGATTTCCTTCCGGCCTTCCTCGTCGGGGACGCCGATCTCGATTTCGCGGTCGAACCGCCCTGGCCGCCGCAGGGCGGGGTCGACGCTGTCGACGCGGTTCGTCGCCGCGATGACGATGACCTGGCCGCGGGTCTCCAGGCCGTCCATCATCGTCAGCAACTGGGCAACGACACGACGTTCGACCTCGCCGGTCACGTCCTCACGCTTGGGCGCGATGGAGTCGAGTTCGTCGATGAAGATGATCGACGGCGACTCGTCTTTGGCGTCCTCGAAGATCTCGCGTAACTGCTGTTCGGACTCGCCGTAGTATTTGGAGATGATCTCGGGGCCCGCGATGGAGAAGAAACTCGCGGACGTCTCGTTGGCGACGGCCTTCGCGAGGAGGGTCTTCCCCGTCCCCGGCGGGCCGTGGAGGAGGACGCCCTGCGGGGGTTCGATCCCCAGTTTCTTGAAGATCTGCGGGTGCTTCATCGGGAGTTCGACCATCTCCCGGACCCGCTGGATCTCGTTTTGCAGGCCGCCGATGTCTTCGTACGTGATGCCGCCGCCGGTCTTCTCGAACCCGGAGATCGGTTCCTCGCGGAGTTCGACCTCCGTGTCCTCGGTGACCAGACAGACGCCGTCCGGGTCGGTTTCGACGGCGATCAGCGGGATGGCCTGCCCGGGCGAGCGCATGAACGGGTGGTTCGTGCTGCTCATGACGGGCACGATGTCGCGTTCGACCACCGGCCGCTTCAGGATCTGTCGCTTGACCATCCCCGCCGCGTCGGAGCCGAACTGCACGCTCGCCTCCTCCGGCGGTGCGAGGACGAGTTTCTCGGCCTTCGTCGCCTCCGCCTTGCGGATGGTGACGCGCTCACCGATGCCTACGTCGGCGTTCTGCCGCGTGAACCCGTCGATCCGAACGGTATCGGTGTTCCAGTCCTGTCGGTCTGCGCGCCACACCTTCGCAGCGGTCGTGTCGGCCCCCTCGATTTCGATGATGTCACCTGGCGACAGTTTCAGGTGGAGCAGCGTGTCGGGGTCCAGTCGGGCGATACCGCGTCCCGAATCGTTCGGGTACGCTTTCGCCACTTCGAGTTGCACTTCGTTCATGATGTACCCGCGAGGATGGTGGTGTTTGAGCGGTGGCGGGGGATAAGTTTGTTGTTACCCTGAACCCCGGGGCCCGGGTTCGCGGCAAACTGTGTCATGATGTAGCATACGTGTGCGGCGGTACAAACCCTTGCCGATCCGGGGACGGTCGCAAGCCGTTTGCCCGTCGAGTGCGAGCGACGGAGTATGCACACGCTCGCGTTCGACGGCCGTCTGGGAGCGAGCGGCGATATGCTCCTCGGCGCCCTGATCGCCGCCGGCGCCGATCCGACCGCCCTCGACCCCGTCGAGGCCGCACTCGACGTTCGCTACCTGGTCGAACCCACGACGAAGGCCGGCATCGACGCGACGTCCGTCGACGTGATCGTCGACGGCGACGGTGACGAGGCGGCCCACGACCACAGTCACGACCACGACCACAGTCACGACCACGACCACAGTCACGACCACGACCACAGTCACGCCGAGGGCGCCGGTCCCCTCCGCACCTACCCGGAGGTCGTCGCTCTCGTCGAGGGGATGGATCTCCGTCCCCCGGTCGAACGTGACGCCCTCGCGGTCTTCCGTCGTCTCGGCGAGGCGGAGGCGGCGGTCCACGGCACCGACCTCGACGAGACCCACTTTCACGAGGTGGGTGCCGACGACGCCGTCGCGGACGTGGTCGGTACGTGTCTTCTCCTCGATGATCTCGGAGTCGAGCGGATCGTGACGGCGCCCGTCGCGGTCGGCGGGGGCACCGTCTCGATGAGTCACGGCACCTATCCGGTGCCGGCTCCCGCGGTGACCGAACTCCTCACCGACGCCGACTGGTCGATCCGTGGCGGTCCCGTCGAACGCGAACTCCTCACGCCGACGGGCGCGGCCATCCTCGCCGAACTCGCCGAGGGCGTCGACCGACTCCCGACTCTCGACGTCGACGCCACCGGCTACGGCGCCGGCGACGCGGACTTCCCCGATCACCCGAACGTCCTCCGAGCGATCGTGGGCGACGGAGGGGGCGGCCTGCGCAGCGAGTCTATCTCGGTGCTGGAAACCACCCTCGACGACGCCACGCCGGAGGTGCTCGGGAGTTTACACGAGACGCTCGGCGACGCGGGCGCCCTCGACGTGTCGGTCGTTCCGACGACGATGAAGAAGTCGCGGCCGGGCCACCTCGTCAAGGTCGTCGTCGACCCGACGGACGCCGAGCGCGTCGCCCGGCGACTCGCCGAGGAGACGGGGACGCTCGGCGTCCGTGAGGGCAGCGCCGGACACCGCTGGATCGCGGACCGTGCGATGGAGACGGTCACCCTCGACGTCGACGGCGAGGACTACGCGGTGGGGGTGAAAGTCGCGAGCGACGCCGACGGACGCGTCTACGACGTGAGCGCGGAGTACGACGACGCTCTCGCCGTCGCCCGGGCGACCGACCTGTCGGTTCGCGAGGTGTTGTGGCGGGCCGAGCGTGTGGCCCGGGAGTAGGCGACACCGTTTCGATCCCTCGCGACGAGCCCTCGGCATGGAGCGAGAACGCGTCTCCTCTGGCACCGAATGGGAGTCGGCGGTGGGCTACTCGCGGGCCGTTCGCGCGGGTGACACGATTCACGTCTCCGGGACGACGGCGACGGACGCCGACGGGAGCGTCGTCGCCCCGGGTGAGCCCTACGCGCAGACCGAACGCGCCATCGAAAACGTCGCCGCGGCGCTCTCCCGGCTCGACGCCTCGATTTCCGACGTGGTGCGGACCCGCCTGTTCGTGACCGACATCGGCGACTGGGAGGCGGTCGGTCGCGCTCACGCCGAGGCGTTCGGTGCGGTCCGGCCGGCGACGTCGATGGTACAGGTCGAGCGACTGATCCATCCGGACCTAGTCGTCGAGGTGGAGGCGACGGCGAAGCGTCCGACGGACGACTAGCCCCCGCGGTGTTCGTCGAGGGCTTCCTCGACGGTGAGGTCGCCGGCGGCGACGCGCCGGGCGAGTCGGTCGTCGATGGTTCGGTCGTCGGCCGAGATGCGACGCGAGCGATCCTTGATCCGCTGGAGTTCGCCGGCCGTCGGATCGATCTCTCGGGAGTCGATCCGCTCGCCCTTCAGGCGGGCGATGTTGACCGCGGCGAGGACGTCTCCCATCCCCCGCGCGCCGGTGCCGAGGTAGGGCGTCGTCCCCGTCTCGTCGACCAGTTCGACGGTTACGCCGTCGAGGTCGTTGACGAGGCGGGCACCCTGTAATCGGGACCCGTCGCCGATCCGGACGAGCGGATCGACCGCGTCCGCTACTTCCTGTCGGATGGCGTCGACGGCGTCGCCGAGGGGGACGTGAAAGGCGGCGACGACCGTCTCGCCGGCGAGAACGGCGATACCGGGGCGAGTGCCGGGATCGACGCCGACGACGGTGCGCCCCTCGCCACCACGGAGGATCGCGAGCGCCTCGTCGACGGCGCGTCTGGCCTCGTCGGCCGCCGCCGTGACGTGGTCGACGTCGTCGACGTCGCCCGCCAGGCCGTCGTCCGGTGCCGTGACGACGACCGACGTCTCCTCCGGGAGGGCAACGCCGGGTTCGACCGTCGTGAACGCCACGTCGCGTTCCCGGAGGCGGTCGACGACCTCGTGGTACAGTTCGAAGTCCGCGGTAGCGACGACGATCACACCCCGACGTTCGGCGCCACGGGGGTAAAACGTGTCGCGGGCGGCGGGACGGGACGTCGGTGTCGAGGGTTTATGACCCGGAGCGACCGAGTGAGACTGTGTCCGAGCCAGTGTCAACCGGCTGTCCCCCGCTCGACGACCTGCTGGGCGGCGGATTCGAGCGCGGGACCGTGACTCAGGTGTACGGTCCGCCGGCCGCCGGCAAGACGAACCTCGCGCTCTCGGCGGCGGTACAGGTCGCCGCGAGCGGTGGCACCGCGGTGTACGTCGACACCGAGGGCCTCTCTGTCGACCGGTTCCGGCAGCTCGCGGCGGCCGCCGTCGACGGCGGCGAACGCGGCCACCCGGACGAGCGGTCGGCGGATGGCGACGGCGACGGCGACGGGGACCTGGAGGCGGTCACGTCCCGAATCGTGGTCACCGAGGCGCACGACTTCGCCGAGCAGGAGGAGGCCGTCCGCGACGCCGCCGACTTCGCGGCACGGGCGGAGCTGATCGTCCTCGACAGCGCCACGGGATTCTACCGGCTCGAACGCCACGGCGGCGACGAGGGTGAGACGCTACGGCAGGTTGGGCGGCAGGTGACACATCTCCTCTCGCTCGCGCGGAAACACGACCTCGCCGTCGTCGTCACGAATCAGGTGTTCACCGATCCGGACGCCGACCGGACGCGAGCGCTCGGCGGCCACACGCTCAACCACTGGACGGGAACGGTCGTCCGGCTGGATCGGTTCCGAGGGGGGAACCGACGAGCGACGCTGGAGAAACATCGGTCGAAACCCGCCGGCGAGACGGTCACGTTCCGTATCACCGGCGAAGGACTGGCCGCGAGCGACGAGAGCCTATAGTTCGCCGAGCTTTCGGAGCAGCTGACCGCGGTACTGTTCGTCGGCGATGACCCCCTTCAGTTCGAGGACGTTGCGCTCTAGCGTGTCGGCGGCAACGTGGAAGGCGTGGTCGGCGCCGTAGCCCTCGCCGGAGCCGGCGACCTGCCCGCGGTTGGTCCGCAGGCGGATCTGGCACTGGATCAGGGGCGTCCCGCGGAGTTTCTCCTTGTGCTCGTGGAAGCGCACGTGCGCGTGATGGACCTGCATCTCCTGGTACTTGTCCGCAACGTCGGTGATGCCCTGAACGATCTCCTCGCGGGCGATGGTGTCCAGCAGGGCGACGTTGGTGATCTGGACGTCCATCTGTCCTTCCTCGGTGAACGTGAGCGCGCGGAGCACGTCGGTCTTCGTGAGGACACCGGCAACGGTGCCGTCGTCGTCCTCGCTCGGCGTGACGACCAGCCCGGAGATGTCGTTGTCGAGCATCGTCCGCGCGGCGCTCTCGACGGTTTCGTCGGCCGTCGTCGTCAGGACGGGACTGGTCATGAGATCGTAGACGGGCAGGTCGAGCATCCGGTCTAGGTCGCCCCGCCGGTCGCCCCGACCCTGGCGGTCGGCATCGCGGACGACGAAATCGACGATATCGTGAGTCGTCAGCACGCCGACGAGGGCGTCCGTGTCGTCGACGACGGGAAGTCGAGAGATGCCGTGTTCGCGCAGGTGGTTGATCGCCTGGCCGATGTGGGACTTCTCGCCGATGGTGATCACGTCGTCCGTCTGGATCTGTTCGACGGTCAGCGCGTCGAGGCTGTCGAGGACCGCTTCGAGGATGGCGTCGGCCGTGACGATTCCCCACAGGTTCTCGCCCTCGTAGACCGGTGCGATCCTGGTGCCGCCCTCGACGAGAACACGCGCAACCTCGCGGACGTCCTCCGTGCGGTCGACCTGCGGGGCGGACTTCATCAGCACGCTCGCCTTGGTGTCGTCCTCGATCCGGGAGCGGATCAGGTCGCGTTCACCGATCACACCGGCGTACTCGCCGTCCCGAGTGACGATGAGACCCTTCGGGTTCTCGCGTTCGAAGATCGAGCGGACCTTCCCTAACCGTTCGTCCGCGTCGACTTCGATGTACTCGGGGATCGCAATATCGGCAATATCCATAGCTACAGGTGAATCACCCGGTGGCTTCAAAGTTGTTTCTTCAGCCTGCGCCGCGGTGGTCGATGCTGTCACTCACGGTGACATCTGTGCCGAGGTCGGTAGTCGCGCGTGACCACCCCCCTTGTGTGGATCGCCCAAGGGAGTGATGGGGCCTTGAAAAAATGGGTTGGGGCAGATTTGAACTGCCGGCCTCCTCCATGTCAAGGAGGTGTCATAACCAGACTAGACCACCAACCCGGTCGTGACGTGCTTTCGAACGCATCTTCACGTACCGGCGGCCAGTAATTGAACCTTTCGGAACGCCGCCCGGCGCGGCGATTTCGAGGGAACTATACCTCCGGATCCGCGCGGCGATGCGTCCGCCCGTTCGACGCCAGGCGGTCGAAGCTGGGACGAGTGTGGGGCCGACCCCGACGGCGGGCCGTCGGACGAAAGGGTTAAGAAGATGTATAGATTTGTTCATTGTAACCCGAACTAATACACTGGTGTTCATCCATGCAGGACTATATCGAACGTGTGACCGAGGGCGAGGATCTGACACGGGAGGCGGCCCGGGAGGCGGCCCGAGCCGTCTTCGAGGGAGCGACCGAGGCCCAGATCGGGGCGTTGCTCGCGGCGCTCCGGGCGAAAGGCGAGACGGAGACGGAGATTGCGGGCTTCGCACAGGGGATGCGCGATGCGGCCCGGACTATCGCCCCCGATCGGACGCCGCTGGTCGACACTTGCGGAACCGGCGGCGACGACTACGACACGATCAACGTCTCGACGACGAGCGCCATCGTCGCGGCAGGTGCGGGCGCCGCCGTCGCCAAGCACGGCAACTACTCCGTCTCCTCGTCGTCCGGGAGCGCGGACGTACTGGAGGTGGCGGGCGTAAACGTCGAGGCCGAACCATCGGCGGTTGAGGACGCCATCGAACGCGACGGCATCGGGTTCATGCTCGCGCCGGTCTTCCACCCGGCGATGAAGGCCGTCATCGGCCCGCGGAAGGAACTCGGGATGCGGACGGTGTTCAACGTCCTGGGGCCGCTGACGAATCCCGCCGGCGCCGATGCACAGGTGGTCGGCGTCTACGACCCGGAACTCGTACCGATCCTCGCCCGCGCGCTCGCACAGATGGACGTCGACCGCGCGATGGTGGTCCACGGCTCCGGGATGGACGAAATCACGATCCACGACGTCACGACCGTCGCCGAAGTCGACGGCGACGAGGTGACGGAGTACACCCTGTCGCCGGCCGATCTGGGGCTGGAGGAGGCACCCATCGAAGCCGTCGCCGGCGGCGGTCCGGACGCGAACGCGGCCGACCTCCGCGACATCGTCGAGGGGGAGGTGGCGGGGGCGAAACGCGACCTCATCCTCGCAAACGCGGGCGCGGCCCTCTACGTCGCCGGCATCGCCGACGACTTGCCGGACGGCGTCGACGCGGCCCGCGAGGCCATCGACTCCGGCGCCGCAGCGGCCAAACTCGACGACTTGCGGGGTGTCTGATGGTCCGGGCGAAGATCTGTGGCGTGACGACGGAGGCGGATCTGCGGGCCGTTTCGGACGCGGGTGCCGACGCGGTTGGTATCGTCACCGAGGTGTCGGTCGACACGCCTCGCGAGGTCGACCCCGACCGAGCGGCCGACCTGATCGCCGCCGCCCCGCCCTTTCTCTCGACGGTGGTGGTGTCGATGCCGGAGTCGCCGGCCAGGGCGGTCGAACTCGCCGGCGCGCTCACGCCCGACGCGATCCAACTGCACGGCGACTTCGACGCCGAGGACGTGCGGTACGTTCGCCGGGAGGCCCGGACGGCCGTGATCACGGCCGTCGACGCGGCCGACACCGACCGTGCCCACGAGTACGACGGCGTCGCCGACGCCGTCCTGGTCGACTCGACCGGCGAGTCGGGCGCGGGGGGAACGGGCGAGACTCACGACTGGGACGCCGCCGGCGACCTGGTCGCGGACCTCTCGACGCCCGTCGTCCTCGCGGGTGGCCTGACGCCCGAGAACGTCGCCGAGGCGGCCGGGACCGCCGTCCCCTACGCCGTCGACGTGTCGAGCGGCGTCGAGCGCACGGGCGGGCGGAAGGACCACGAGGCGGTCCGGGCGTTCGTCCGCAACGCCGACGTGGAGGTGCCAGTATGACGCCGGACGACGACCGGGCGGCCTTCGTCGACTCGCTCGCCGACCGCGAGGACCCCGTCGTCGCTCGCCTCGCCGTCACCCTCGACGCCGAGACGACGCCCCTGTCGGCCTACGCCGCCCTCGACGACCGCAGCGACTACGGGTTCTTGCTGGAGAGTGCGGAGAAGACGCCTTCGAGCGATCCCGAGGGTGCCTTCACCTCCGGTGAGGGGACGGACCGCCACGCCCGCTACTCCTTCGTCGGATACGACCCCGACGCCGTCGTCTCGGTCACCGGGTCCGACGTGACGGTCGAATCGCTCGGCGGCCAGGCGGCCGAACTGATCGCCGAGACGGCGGGGATCGAGGCCGACGACGCGGACGTCCTCGACGCCCTCCGGACGGCCCTGCCCGATCTGGATCGGGTTGGCTTTCCGGCAATCGACCGCCAGCACCTCGACGGCGGGCTGGTCGGCTTCCTCGCCTACGACGCCGTCTACGACCTCTGGCTCGACGAAGTGGGCGTCGAGCGCCCGGACCCCGTCGTCCCAGACGCGGAGTTCGTCCTGACGACGCGGACGCTCGCCTTCGACCACGCCGAGGAGACGGTCCAACTCGTCTTCACGCCGGTGGTCGATCCGGACGCCGACCCCGGCGCCGTCTACGACGCCCTCGTCGACGAGGCGGCGGACGTAGAGCGGACGCTCGCGGGCGCCGACCCCCCGGAGCCCGGCGGGTTCGTCGAGACGGGCGAAACCGCCGGCCCGCGCGAGGAGTACGAGGCGGCGGTGCGCCGGGCGAAAGAACACGTCCTCGACGGCGACATCTACCAGGGCGTGATCTCGCGGAAGCGCGAACTCACCGGCGAGGTCGACCCGCTCGGCCTGTACGAGTCGCTCCGGGCGGTCAACCCCTCGCCGTACATGTACCTCCTTCGGCACGGCGACCGTTCCATCGTCGGTGCCAGCCCCGAGACGCTGGTGTCGGTGCGCGGCCAGCGCGTCGTCTCGAACCCCATCGCGGGCACCTGTCCCCGCGGGTCGGGACCCGTCGAGGACCGACGCCTCGCCGGCGAGATGCTCGCCGACGGGAAGGAGCGGGCCGAACACACGATGCTGGTCGACCTGGCGCGTAACGACGTGCGCCGGGTCTCGGAGCCGGGTTCGGTTCGGGTCGAGGAGTTCATGAACGTGCTGAAGTACTCGCACGTCCAGCACATCGAGTCGACGGTGACGGGCACGCTCGCGACGGGCGAGGACCCGGGCGCGGGCGGCGAACGATCACCCCCGTTCGACGCCTTCGACGCCACGCGGGCGACGTTCCCCGCGGGGACGCTCACCGGCGCACCCAAGGTGCGGGCGATGGAGATCATCGACGACTTGGAACGCGACGCTCGCGGCGTCTACGGCGGCGGCGTCGGCTACTACTCGTGGTCCGGCGACGCCGAGTTCGCCATCGTCATCCGGACGGCGACGGTCGAACGCCGCGAGGAGGATCACATCACGGTCCAGGCGGGTGCGGGCATCGTCGCCGACAGCGACCCGGCGAGCGAGTACGAGGAGACCGAACAGAAGATGGGCGGGGTCCTCGACGCCCTCGAACGCATCGAGACGACCGCTCCGGGGGTCACCCGATGAGGGTGCTCGTCGTCGACAACTTCGACTCGTTCACCTACAATCTGGTCGAGTACATCTCCGACCACCCCGACCCGCTGACGGGTGAGCCGATCACGGTCGAGGTGCTGAAAAACACCGCGACGATGGAGGCGGTCCGGGCAGTCGACCCCGACGCCATCGTCGTCAGTCCGGGGCCGGGCCACCCGAAGAACGACCGGGACGTCGGCGTGACCAACGCCGTCCTCCGGGAGGTGAGCCGTGAGGTGCCGACCCTGGGGGTCTGTCTCGGCCTCGAAGCCGCCGTCTTCGCCTACGGCGGCACGGTGGGCCACGCTCCGGAACCGATCCACGGCAAGGCGTCCCCCGTCGACCACGACGGCGAGGGCGTCTTCGCGGGGCTCGACCAGGGGTTCCGAGCCGGCCGCTACCACTCGCTCGTGGCCACGAGCGTCCCCGACTGTTTCGACGTCTCGGCGACGACGATCCACACCGACGCCGAGGGCGTGGACCACGAACTCGTCATGGGCGTTCGCCACCGCGACTACCCCATCGAGTGCGTGCAGTTTCACCCCGAGAGCGTGCTGACCGCCGCCGGGCACGACGTCATCGACAACTTCCTGCGGGCGGCTCGCACGCCGGACGCGACGGCCTAGAACAGAAAGAGCGACGCCAGCAGGACGAGGCCGACCACGAGGGCGGCGATGGTCACCAGCCGCCAGGCGATCTTCAGAACGACGCGACCGACCAGTACGACGACGCCGATAACGACGATGGTGACGAGGAGCTGTCCGAGCGGACCGCCGAGGGCGTCACCGAACTGGAGCACCACCTGAGACGTGAGCGACATATCCGACACGGACTCACAGCGGACGCATAAGTCTGTGGGCGGGGACGTACTACCGTCCGCCGATTAGATGTATCAGAATACAGAGAGTAGATTCTCCCCGTCGCGCCCCCGACGGACCGCGAGCGGGTCCCTACCGTGACACGAGGTTGTCACGCAGTTGGAATAGATCACGCCGCCGACCCCCCTTTCGTTCGACTGGATTTCCCGCTGCAGTCTGCCGATTGTACACGACGAATTTCACTTCCGCTCTGGTCTACACATCGTTATATACGTCGCGAAGTGATGTTCGACCCGTGCGGGCGCCCATCCGGCGCACCCGATAACGTGAAGTAGACAGGAATCGGATAGTTTGGCGGTCACGAACATCGAACCAACGCCTTTACACCCCCGATTCCACTTACAGCAACCGTCATAGATGAGCCAACTCGAACCAGCTACCGGACCACGCCCGACGTCCGTACGGGGTGGGGGGAACCGCGCCGCGACCACCACGACGACCGATACATGAGTACGTCCGACATCGACACCGACGAAGTTGAGTTGCCGATCAAACGAACCGACGGAGACACGCTCGAGGAGCGACTCACCGCCAACGCCTACCACAACATTCTACCCGCGCGCTACCTCCGGAAGGACGCCGAGGGGGACCTGATCGAGGACCCGGAGGACCTCTTCCCGCGCGTCGCGAAGAACATCGCTCTCGCGGAGGCGGTGTTCGAGGCACGCAAGCAGGACACGGAGATCACGGTCACGCCCGACCAGTTGAAACCGGATCACCCGCGGCGGGACGAACTCGCCGCCGAGGTGTTCGGAAAGGGGACGACCGCCGCGTCCGACGCCGAGACGATCCTCTCCGAGTACAACGTCAACAAGTTCGCTTACGAGACGGTCGTGCCGGACCTCCCCGAGGGGATTCGGTCGGTCGTCGAGGAGACCCGCGAGGAGTTCGAACGGCTGATGGGCGACCTCTCTTTCATGCCCAACTCGCCGACGCTGATGAACGCCGGGGACGAACTCCAGCAGCTCTCGGCCTGTTTCGTCGACTCGCCCGAGGACGACATCGACGACATCCACCAGACAGCGAAGGAGGCCGCCCAAGTGTTCCAGTCCGGCGGCGGTATGGGCTATGCCTTCTGGCGACTCCGACCCTACGGTGACGCCGTCGGCTCGACGGGCGGTATCGCGTCGGGACCGATCACCTTCATGCGCACCTTCGATCAGATGTGCGAGACCATCGCCCAGGGTGGCGCCCGCCGCGGCGCCCAGATGGGCGTCATGCGTGTCTCCCACCCGGACGTCATCCAGTTCATCCACGCGAAGAACAAGGACGTCTCGCTGGCGCACACGCTCCGCCTCAACGACCCCGACGACTTCACGCATACGTCCTTCGCCGACGCCCTGGACGAGGCGCGCGAACTCATCGACGACGAGGGGAAGGTGCCGAAACACCTGCGGAACGCCGTCGAGGGACACCTCTCGAATTTCAACATCTCGGTCGGCGTCACCGACGACTTCATGGAGGCACTCGAGGCCGGCGAGGAGTTCACCTTCACCAACCCGCGCACGGAAGAGCCCCACATCGCCACCCCGGAGACGAAGGAACTCTACGAGATGTTCGGCTTGGGCGAGTACGTCGAGGTCGGTGAGGAGCTCTCGATGCCCGCCGAAGTCATCTGGGAGGACATCGTCGAGGGCGCCCACGAGAACGGCGAACCCGGCGTCATCTATCTGGAGCGGGTGAACAAGCAGCACTCCTTCGACGTGGAGGAACATCCGGACCACCGCATCCTCGCGACCAATCCCTGTGGCGAACAGCCACTCGAGGAGTACGAGGCCTGCAACCTCGGCCACATCAATCTCTCGACGCTCGCCGACCTCGACGCGCCGGACTGGCGGGTCTGGGCCGACGACCACGAAGACGAGTACGACTCCGAGGCCGCGGCCGTCGAGGCGTTCCTCGACGAGGCGATGGACTGGGAGGCCTTCGACCACCGCATCGCCTACGGCACCCGCTTCCTCGAGAACGTCGTTACGATGTCCGACTTCCCGGTCGACAAAATCGAGCAGAAGGTCCGGGAGATGCGAAAGATCGGACTGGGCGTCATGGGACTCGCTCAGCTGTACGTCCAGCTCGGCATCCGCTACGGGAGCGACACGGGCAACGAAGTGGCCCGGCAGTTGATGACCCACATCAATCACGAGTCGAAGTGGACGTCCCACGAACTCGCACAGGAGCGGGGGGCCTTCCAGGACTGGGACGACTCGAAGTACGCCGACCCCACTCGGTACCGCGAGTGGTTCGAGCACCACACGGGACTGGACGCCGACGAGTGGGACGACGGCTTCCCGATTCGCAACCACAACACGACGACCATCGCACCGACCGGTACGACGTCGATGGTCGGCAACACCACCGGCGGCTGTGAGCCGATTTACAACGTCGCCTACTACAAGAACGTCTCCGACGACGTGCAGGGCGACGAAATGCTCGTCGAGTTCGACGACTACTTCCTGCGAACGCTGGAGGCGAACGACATCGACATCGACGCGGTCAAGCGGGAGGCCCAAGAGCAGATGGCCGACAACGCGTTCGACGGCGTCGAAGGCCTGGAGACGGTGCCGGACGCCATCGGCGAACTGTTCGTCGTCACCGGCGACCTGGCCGGGAAGGAACACGCCGCGGTCCAGTGTGCGTGTCAGCAGGGCGTCGACTCCGCCATCTCGAAGACCTGTAACTTCCCCAACTCCGCCACCATCGAGGACATGGACGAGGTGTACCGCTACATCTACGACCACGGCGGCAAGGGCGTCACCGTCTACCGCGACGGCACGCGCTCGAAGCAGGTGTTGACCACCCGCGCGAAGAACACGGAGTTCGCCGACGAGAGCGAGGCCGCGGCCGCGCTGGTCGACCAGATCGAGGAGGTCTTCGGCGGTATCGAGGGCTTCCTCGACAACGAGGACGTGCAGGCCGCCCTCGACACACAGCTATCGGAACTACTCGCCGTCGCCGACGGCGAACGAGAACTCGGAACCAAACGCCCGCGCCCGGACGTCCTCCACGGCATCACACAGCGCATCGACACCGGCTACGGGAAGCTCTACGTCAACATCAACGAGGACGAGGACGGACGGCCGTTCGAACTGTTCGCCAACATCGGCAACTCGGGTGGCTTCACCGCCTCCTTCACCGAGGCGCTGGCGAAGACCATCTCGACGGCCCTCCGTTCGGGCGTCGACCCGCGCGAAATCGCCTCCGAACTACAGGGCATCCGGTCGCCGAAAGTCGCCTGGGACAAGGGTGAACAGATCAACTCCATCCCCGACGCCATCGGCACGGCGATGCGGCGCTACCTCGACGGCGAAATCGACAAGCCGTACCCCAAACAGCAGAACCTGACGGAACTGGAGAAGGCGGAAGCGAAGGCGATGGACAGCGGTCCCGAGGCCGACGGCGGTGCGACGGCGGCAACCGACGACGACACCGCGGACCTCCTCGCCGCGGGCGAGAGTCCCGAGTGTCCGGAGTGTGGCGCGATGAGCCTCTACTACTCCGAAGGCTGCAAGACCTGCGAGTCCTGTGGCTGGTCGGAGTGTTGAACTGACGGATCGGCGCACCGCTCGGTACGCCGTCAACCGATCGCGGGTTTCGATTCTCGCGGTTTCGAAACGGACGCCGGCAGCGACTTCACGTTCCGAATCGGACACGCGGATCGGCGGCGGCGGAACAGTCATGTCGATGTGGCTCTGAAATGGTGACATGTCCGCGTCAGGTGGGCGACCCTGCCCTCGCTGTGAGACGGCGATGCACCGTCGTCACTGTAAGTACGTCTGTCCGAATCACGGGGTCGTCTACGACTGCAGCGATACCTTCTGGTGACATGACGATTCGTGAATCCGCCCGGGCTGTCGACCCGTGGTCCGACGGACCGACAGACCGACGGCGCCACGTCTCGGCGCCGCCCCACCGTGGCGATCCGGCCGTACCAGCGCCGACCGGGGTGTCTCCATGGTGAACGACGATGGCGTCGCCCGCGGGAAGGCCATCCAGCGCCGAACCGGCAAGACGTTCCACTTGGCGACGCGACTCCTCCCCGAACGCGTGCGCGAAGCCACCTACGTCCTCTATGCCTTCTTCCGCGTGGCCGACGAGGTGGTCGACGACGCCGAGGGCGTTCCGCCCGCGGAACAGCGCGCCGAACTGGAGCGGTTGCGCGCGTCGGCACTCGGCGAGGAACCGACGGAAGACCCCGTCCTCGCCGCGTTCGCCGACCTTCGCGAGCGTCACGACATCAGCGATGGCGACGTGAACACGTTCGTCGACGCGATGTTGACCGACGTGACCGAGGACCGATACGAGACGTTCGAAGAACTGCGGGCGTACATGGACGGCTCCGCGGCCGCCGTCGGACGGATGATGACGGCGGTGATGGACCCCGAGCATCCGGAGCGGGCGCTCCCTCACGCGACGGCGCTCGGCGAGGCGTTCCAGCTCTCGAATTTCCTGCGTGACGTGCGCGAGGATATCGTCGAACGCGACCGGATCTACCTACCCCAGGAGACGCTCGACGAACACGGCGTCTCGGAGACCGACCTCCGGAACTTCGAGATGAGCGACGACTTCCGACGCGCGATGGAGCGCGAACTCCAGCGCACGGAGGCGCTCTACCGCGAGGGCGTCGCCGGCATCGAGTGTCTCCCCGAAGACTGTCAGTTCTCGGTACTCGTCGCCGCGGTGCTGTACGCCGACCACCACCGCCTGATCCGCGAGCGCGACTACGACGTGCTCTCGGCGACGCCGAGCATCGGCACGCTCCGCAAACTGGCGCTCGTCGCCCGGACGCGCTGGTACTGGGCGTGGAACTCCGATCCCGAAACCGTGTTCCGGCGGGTGAGTGCCGTCTCCGACACACCGGGTGACCCGGACCGCGGCCCGAACCGTGGCGTCGCCCGGCGACTCCTTCGCGGAGCGGTCGAGGGGCTCCGTCGGCTGACCTGATTCCTGCTACGGCCGCCGGAGCGGCAGCGGCACGTCGAATCGGTCGGTGCCGAGTAGGCCGACGCCGAACAGGCCGCCGACGGCCGCCGCGCCCCAGTTGCCGAAGTAGGCGTTGACCGCGCTCCAGAGCAGGACGAAACTCACCATGTCGTCGAGGGCGAACTCGCAGGTTTCGAGGCGGTCGAGCAGCGCCGTCCGGTCGAGGACGGCGTCGAGGACGAGCACGGTCACCGTCGCCGACAGCACCCATCCCGCGAAGTTCGACAGCGGGACGCCGTACACTGGGCCGCCACCGGGGTACGCCCAGAACCCGAGCGCGACGGCGCCCGGGTCGAGGACGACGTCCATGGCGACGACAGTCCCGATCACCGCGGGCAGGCGCACCTGTGCCGCCCGCGCCCGCCCCCCGAGCAAGAGCAGGCAGAGCAGGTAGGCGTTACACACCAGCGGCAGGAAGAAGACGGGGAGTCCGAGGGGGACGCCCGCGACGGTCGGCCCGAGGTCGATGGCGTAGTGGAAGTCGCCGTAGGGGAGCCCCGTCCGCAGGCCGACGAACTCGATGGCGTAGGCGTAGCCGGCGAGAGCGGTCACGCCGAGGGCTGCCCGGCGGTCGATCAGCGGCGCCATCCCCACCAGCAGGGGCGAGCGCATGACGAGCGTCCCGAGGAGGAGCATGAACGGCTCGAACGCCAGCGGCGGCGGGAGGAGTCCCTCGGCGCTCGCGACGAGGAGGACGGCGCCGACGACCGGAAACACGACGGCGACGGTGAACCGGTTCTCCCGGATCAGGTCGTCGAGACGGCCCTGCATCGTGGCTCGTCCCGGCTGGGTCGCCGTCCCCGGCGAGGTGCGGACCGACCCGTTGCCCCCGTCTTTGCTACCCATGCACCACCCTCCAGAGGCCACCCATCGTGAGCAGGGCACCGACGACGGTGTTCACGGCCGGATACCACCAGTACGCCCGCGAGACGCCTATCGACGACGTGGCGACGAGGGCGACGGCGACCGGATAGATGCCGAGCAAGAGCCCGAGGCGCACGTCGAGGAGGCCGAACGCGACGGCGGCGAGCGTCCAGCCGGCTCCACAGTAGACGTAGGTCCAGCGCTCGCCGAGACGGGTGGCGGTCGTCTCGATCCCCGCCGCCCGATCCGGATCGATGTCGGGAATCGCGGAGAAGGTGTGCATCGCCATCGACCAGATCCAGCCACCGGCCGCGGCCAGTAGCGGGGGATGAGTGCCCGCGACGGCCGCGTAGGCCGCGGCGCCCGGCAGGACGTACAGGCCGTTCGAGAGGGAGTCGAGCGGCGGCCGCGTCTTCAGGCGAAGCGGGGGCGCGCTGTACGCGACGCCGAGCGCGAGGAAGCCGGCGATCCAGGGCCAGGCGAGCGGCGGCGTCAGAGCGGCGGGGACGAGCGCCAGCAGGGCACACAGACCGACGGCCGCGGGAACCACGGGGTCGCCACCGTACCTGACTTCCCGTCCCTCCTTCTTCGGGTTCTCCGCGTCCACGTCGACGTCGAACACGTCGTTGACGCCGTAGAGCAGGACGTTCGCGGGGACGAGGAAGTACCCGAAGAGGGCGAGCGTCGCCGGGGTGAACAGGTCACTCGTGTCGCGGGCGGCGTAGACGACCCCCACTGCTACCGGGCCGGCCAGGTAGAGCCAGAACCGTGGACGCGAGGTCTTGAGCAGGTAGCGGAGGCGGCCGTCGCCGGGCATCATCGCGCGTTCGCCATCGTCTCGGCCGTCAGGCGGCCGCTGATGAGACACATGGGGACCCCGATGCCGGGGGTGGTGAACGATCCGGTGAAGTAGAGGCCGTCGACCTCGCGGGAGGCGTGTGGCGGTCGGAGCAACGAGGTCTGGCGGAGCGTGTGAGCGAGGCCGAGGGCGGTTCCCTGCGTGCTGTTGTACCGCTCGGCGAACTCGGAGACGGAGAAGTGCTCCTCGACGACGATCCGGTCCCGGAGGTCGACGCCGGTGTGTTCGGCGACGTCGTCGAGGAGGCGGTCACGGAACGCTTCGCGGCGCTCCGGCCCGTCGTCGAGGCCCGGAGCGATGGGTGCGAGGACGAACAGGTTGCTGTGGCCCTCCGGCGCGACGGTGTCGTCCGTCTCGCTCGGCACACAGAGGTAGTACGCGGGGTCCTCGGGCCAGGCAGGGTCGCCGAAGATGGTCTCGAAGTGGTCGTCCCAGTCAGTCGGGAGGACGAGCGTGTGGTGTGCCAGCGGCTCCACGTCGCCCTCGACGCCGAGATAGAGGAGGAATGCGGAGGGGGCGTAGGTACGGGAGTCCCAGTACTCGGCGTCGTACTGGCGGTCCTCGGGGACGAGGAGTTCCTGCTCGGTGTGTGCGTAATCCGCGTCGGAGACCACCTCGTCGGGGAAGAACTCCCGGCCGTCCTCGGTGCGGACGGCGAAGCCACCCTCCCGGCCCCTGATCTCTGCGACCGGGTGGTCGACCCGGAAGTCGACGCCGAGTTCCTCGGCCATGGCGACGATGCCGTCGACGACGCCGCCCATCCCGTCCTCGGGGTAGTAGACGCCGAGGTTGAAGTCGACGTGACTCATCAGGTTGTAGAGCGCGGGCGTGTTGTTGGGTGCGCCGCCGAGGAAGACGAGCGAGTACTGGACGATCTGTTGCAGTTTCGGGTGGTCGAAGTAGTCCTCGACGTGGTCCTGCATCGTCCCCAGAAGCGAGAGCCCGCGGGCGTAGCGGAGCACGTCGGGGTCGACGAAGTCCCGGAGTCGCGAGCGGTCCTCGTAGACGAAATGTTCCATCCCGACGTCGTAGGTGTACTCGGCCTGGTCGAGGTAGTCGTCGAGGGCCTCGCCGGCGCCGGGTTCGTAGGATTCGAACAGCTCCCGGTTGGCGTCCAGGTCGGGGAGGAGGTCCACCTGGTCGCCGTCTTTGAAGAAGATGCGATAGTGGGGGTCGAGGCGTTCGAGCCCGTAGTACTGCTCCGGCCTTCGCCCGAAGTCGGCGAAGAAGTCCTCGAACACGTCGGGCATGAGATACCAGGACGGCCCCATGTCGAACCGGAAGCCGTCGGTGTGGAGGCGGCTCGCCCGACCACCGAGCTGTTCGTTTTTCTCCAGGACGGTCACGTCCGCCCCCGCGTCGGCGAGGTAGCAGGCCGTCGAGAGGCCGCCGAATCCGCTGCCGACGACGACCACCGACCGACCGTCGGCGTCGCCGACCGGCGAGCTGTCGTTCATGCCCGCCCGTAGGGACGTGATCCGTATATACTGCCCGCCCCCGAGCGTCGCGGTGATCGCCCGCCCGCAGCCCGACGGTCGAACCGATCAGTCGTCCAGCCGACCGTTCAGCACCTTGGCGGCGACGAGTACCGGGTCCCACACCGGGCTGAACGGTGGGGCGTAGGCCAGATCCAGGCGTTCGAGTTCGTCCACCGTGAGGTCACTCTCGATAGCGGTCGCCAGCGTGTCGATGCGGATCGCCGCCCGGTCCCGTCCGGCGATGGCGCCGCCGAGGACCCGGCCAGTCGTCCGGTCGGCCACCAGCGTGACGCTCGTCTCGTCGCCGCCGGGGTAGTAGCCCGACCGTGACCCCGCGGTGATCGTCGCGCTCGCGGGGTCGAAGCCGGCGTCTTCGGCCGCCGTCTCGTCGATGAAGCCGACGCGTCCACACTCCAGGTCGAACGCCTTCACGACCGCCGTCCCGGCCACGTCGCCGACGGGCGTCGGGTCGCCGGCCACCGTCGCCCCGATGGCCCGGCCGGCGCGGTTCGCGGTCAGCCCGAGCGGAATCCACGTCTGCTCGCCCGTCACCGCGTGCCGTGCGGTCGCGACGTCGCCGGCGGCGTAGACGGCGGGGAGACTCGTCCGCCCGTAGTCGTCGGTACGGATCGCTCCCTTCGGCCCGCGTTCCACACCGGTGCCGTCGAGGAACCCGGCGTTCGGTTCGACGCCGATACCGATCACTGCCATGTCGACTGGGAGTCGTTCGCCGTCGTACGCCACCGCTTCGACCCGGTCGTCGCCCAGCAGTTCCCCGACCGGGCGGCCCGTGTGGACCGCGACGTCCCGGTCGGCGAGGTGTGACTCCACACGCTCGCCGACGGCCGCGCCGAACGGATCGAGGACGTGGTCGGTGCGCTGGAAGAGGTGGACGTCGAGGCCGCGGGCGGTGAGTGCCTCGGCCATCTCGACGCCGACGTAACCGCCGCCGACGATGGCCGCTCGCTCCGGGGGGTCGAGAGCGGCGTTGTGGTCGATCCGTGCCTCGTCGACGGGACCGTCGCCGAGACGGCCCCGGTCGTACTCCCCGGGGAGTGAGAGGAAGGCGTCGACGGCGGCCGCCGAGTCGAGGCCGTGGATGGTGAAGACGCCGTCGAGGGTCGTGTCGAACGGACCAGTCGCCGCGCTCGCGCCCGTTGCCACCAGCAACTCGCCGTAGGGCTGGTCGAACCGGTTGCCGTCCGCACGGACGGTGACGGTCCGGTCCTCGGGGGACACCGCCACCACCTCGTGGCCGCGACGCAGGTCGATTCCCCGCTCCGCGACGTCGGCGGGGGAGAGCGAGAGGAGGTCGGTCAGCCGCTCGACGGAGCCCTCGACGAAGTAGGGCTCCCCGCAGTGGGCGTAGGAAATCCACTGCCCCCGTTCGAAGACGACGACTTCGCGGTCGGTTTCGCGTCGGAACTTGCTCGCCGCGCTCAGGCCGGCGGCGTCGCCACCGATGACGACGAAGGGGTCGCGTGCCATACACGTCGTTCAACGACCGTAGTCAAAAACGTGTACCGCGTTCGCGGCAGCGGCGCGTAACCGCAAACGAAACCCTAAAATCGACCGCGGCGGCGGAACAGCCGCTTCAGGAACCGCTCGACTGGACCGGGGGTGTTCGACAGGTGGGGCATCCCGGGCAGGTAGGGACCGTCGTCGGACGACTGCTCGCCGCTACCCGTTTCGGTGACTTTGCTCATGTACTACTCACTCGGGGACGGATCGGTTTAACATTTCTGAAGTTAACTTGTGAAAATCCAAAGTAACGCCCGTGATTGATGAATGTTCACGAACCGAATACGTCAGTCGACCGCACATTCATGTCCGGTGCGACCCACGGCTCGCTATGGACGGAACCAGTGCGGTCGTCACGGGTGCCAGTCGGGGAATCGGTGCGAGCGTCGCGGCGCGGTTCGCTGCGGATGGGGCCGACGTCACCTGCTGTGCGCGAACGCGGGACGCGGTGGAGTCGGTCGTCGAGGGAATCGTCGACGACGGCGGCGAGGCGCGGGCGGTTCGGGCCGACGTGCGCGACGAGTTCGACGTGGAGCGACTGATGGAGACGGCCGCGCGCGAGGCCGGTGACATCGATGTGGTGGTGGCGAACGCGGCGGTCAACCACGGTGAGGCCGGGTCGAGCCCCCTCCACGAGGAGTCGTACACCCGATTCGACGACACGATGCGGACGAACCTCCGCGGCGTCTTCACGACGGTTCGGGAGGCGCTCCCCCACCTCGCCGCCGACGGGCGGATTCTCGTCCCGTCGGGTGCCGTCGCGCGGGAGTCGACGGCGGGCATGGGCGCGTACGCCGTCTCGAAGGCGGGCGCAGAGGCACTGGTTCGAGGGTTCGCCGCCGACCTGGATCAGGCCGTCGGCATCGTCGACCCGGGATACGTCGCGACGGACCTGAGCGGCGGCAAAGGCCGCGATCCGGACGACGTGGCGCCGATGTTCGTGTGGGCCGCCCGCGACGCCGACGCCGGAACCGTCGACGGCGAGGTTCTCGATCTGCGGACCTGGAAGTCGGCGACGCGGTAGCGGACGACGAACCGAACGTATTATTAACATCAGCAGTTTCGTTGTTAATGTGACTCGACGCTCACTCGTCGGCCCCGCCGCCGTGGTGGCGCTTCTGGGACTGTCGTGGTTCGCGGTGTCCGCGGGCACCTGGAAGCTCCTCGGCATCTCGTGGGTCGCGTTCGGCGCCATGGCGCTCGGCATACCCCTCGGCAGCCACTCGCTCGGCGGTCGGCCGTGGACGCTCGTCTGGGGGTACGGTCTCGCTAGCGGGGCGATGGTGACGAGTGCCGCCGTCTTCCTCGTCCCGCAGGCCATCGCCCACGACCCCACCTTCGGGGGGTTCGGCGTCGCACTCGGCTTGCTGGTCGGCTTCGCGAGCCACACCGTCGGCCACCGCCTCGCCCACCTCGACCTCCCCTTCGACCGCACCGCCACCGAACTCACGGCCCACGCCCTCTCTGCGGGGATCATCATCGGCATCGTCTACGGCAACATGCCCGACTTGGGACCGATCCTCGGCCTCGCTATCGTCTCACACAAGGGCCCCGCGGGCTACGCGGCCGCCCACCGCCTCGTGAAGAACGAGCGCGATCCGACGGTGTTGCTCCTCCCCGCTGCCGGCGTCGGGATCGCGGCGATCCTCGCCAGTCTGATCGCCCTGCCCGCCGCCCCCATGGCACGGGGCGTCGTCTTCGGCTTCGCCGCCGGCATCTTCCTTCACATCGCGATGGACTTCCTGCCGCGCTGCGAACTCGGTAGCGACGTCCACGACCTGTTGACCGTGACGGGCGACGCACACGCGCTGCTGGACCGGTTGCGCGTCCACGCCGTCCTCAGCACGGCCCTCGGCGGCATCGCGGTGTTCGCCGCGTGGCTGCTCCTCTCGTAGTCACGAGCCGTAGAGGCGGCGAAGCTGGTAGGTGATGCCGATTCCCGCGGCCAGCAGGACGACGAGGTTGAACGCGGCCTGGAACAGCGATCGGTACTCGTCGGAGATCCAGATCCGGATGACGTTCGACACCGAGAGGTACAGCTGAATCACGGCGACGAACGCGAGCAGGCCGAGGGCGAGCAGGACTGCGTAGTTGGCGTAGCGTCGGACGCGGCCGCCAGTGTCGTCGTCTCGCGGCGGTGTCACGGCCTCGCCCTCGTCGTCGGTACTCGAATCGGTCTGGGTTTCTGTCTCGCTCATTGGGTCCACCTCCGGGCGAACAGCGCCGCGGCGAGGGCGGCGACGACGGCGACGCCGACGCCGAAGCCGGAACCACCGCCGGACGTCGGTTGACCGGTCGCCTCGGGCACCGGGCGGTCGCCTTCGTCACCCTCGCCGCGCGTGAAGTCCCCGACCTCCAGTTCCACCTCGCGTCGCGTCTCGTTGACGCTGATGGTCTCGGAAGGGTCGAGATTCGCGGCGCCCCGGGCGCTGTCGATGACGACGCCGTCCTTCCAGAGCACCGCGTCGATGTAGTAGTTGTACCCCGCCGGGACGGTCAGCGGTGTCTCGACGGTCGCCGTGCGTCCGGGTCGGATCGACCCCACCGACACCGACGTACGGTTGGCGACGATGTTCGAATCGGCCTGGCGGAGCGTCACCGTGATCCGGAGATCCTCGGGCCGTTCGTCGCCTTCGTTGGTCAGCGCCAACTGGAGGTCGAGGGACGTTCGCTCCTCACCGCTCTCGGCGACCGAGAAGGAGACCGGCGGCAGGGCGTCGGCCGATGCGAACCGAACGTCGCTACGCGCGTACGGCGGCTGGAGGGCTTCGAGGCCGCGGAGTTCGCGCGACCCGCTGTCGATCCGCTGGCCGTCGCGGTAGAGGACCGCTCGAATGCGGTATCCTCCCTCGCGGTCGACGGTCAGGTTCGTCGGCACCGCCACCTCGCGTTCCTCGGTCAGGTTGCCGACGCTCACCGTTTTGGTCGTCTCCACCAGTCCCGACTCCGTATCGACGGCCTGGACGCGCAGGCTGACGTTGCGGGCGGGCGGGCCGCGGTGAGAGAGGCGGGTCTCCACGTTCAGGGTGACCGTATCGCCGGTCACGTCGCCCGCCGCAATCTCCATGTCGGCGATGTCGACCGGCCCGGGGCGAACCGGTCGCTCCTCGCTCGGGTCCGCGAGGGCGCCCGGAACGAGGACCGCCGCGACGACGGCCAGGAGGACGACGCCGACCGCACCCGCGGCCAGCGCGATTTCGCGACGCATGGCCCGGAGAACTCCCGGACGACGCAAATGCTTTGCGGAGAGTGAAACACGCATTTATGTCTACGGGACACGGTGTGTCGACTATGTACACCTACGTCGTCGGGACCGACACGGTCGATACGAGCGCCGCACTCTGTGATTACCTCGACGGGAGAATCGACGCGGGGGATACGGTCCACGCCGTCAACTCCCTGAGGGGTGGGAGGCGGACGGACGCGGAGGCGGTTCGCGACGGCGAGGACGCGCTCAACGTGGTGCAGTCGCGACTCGGCGCCCGCGCGACGGTCGAGACCCACCAGTTCGTCCGCGCCAACGACCCCGACGAGGACCTCCTCGCCCACGCCGAGGTGGTCGACGCCGACGAACTCGTCCTCGGCGTGCGAAAGCGTAACCCGACTGGAAAGCTCGTCTTCGGTAGCACCACGCAGGCGGTCCTGCTCGGGTCGCCACGCCCCGTCGCCGTCGTACCCCTCGACGGGAGCGAGTGACTACTCCGCCTCGTGGGCCTGCTCCCTGATGGCGTTCCGAGCCTCGACGACGACGACGACGGGAACCGTATCCGGAAGCGAGTTACCGGCCGCCGACCGCGTCGTCGAGGAAGGCAAGCTGGTGGGCAGCGGCCGTCTCGAAGGCGTCGCCGAGGGGAGCGACGTGGTCGACCGGCAGTCGGAGGTACGTCGCGCCGTCGATGCGGTCGGCGGCCGTCGCCACCGTCTCGACCGGGACGAGGGAGTCGTTCCCCGCCGCGAGCAGGAGGGTCGGGCAGGTCACGTCCTCGGCGTCCGTGAGCGGTCGGTAGCGGAGGAGGGAGAGTAGCCCCCGCGCGGGCGTCTCGTTGTGCCAGGCGCTCTCCGGCGGGACGAGGTCGAGATACGCCTCGCCGGCCGAGTCACGCGGGAGGACGCCGAACTCGTCGCGCCCGCCCACGACGGGGACCGACCGCGTTCGACCGAGCGGCGCGGCGAGGCGGTCACGGACGCCCGCGGCGATAGCCCGGGCCAGATAGCGCGGGGATCGAGCGCGGGCGAAGGCCCGTCCGTCGAGCAGCGGCGACACGGCCACCGCCGCGTCGACGCGGCGGCGCAGGTCCGCGGCCACGCGAACGACGTGCCCGCCGCCCAAACCGAACCCCCAGAGGACGATCCGGCGGCGGTCGCCGCCGAGGCGCCGGACCCGGTCGACCGCGGCGTGCCAGTCGGTTACCTGTGCAGCCGGGTCGACGAGATTTCGGGGAGTGTCCTCGTCCCGACTGCGCCCGAACCCCCCGTGATCGAAGACGAAGGCGGCGTAGCCGGCGCGGGCGAACCGTTCGGCGTAGCGCGGGTAGCCGAAGGTGGCCTCGGCGGCGAACGTCGGCCCGAGGACGACCACCGGCGGCGTCGACGGCCGGTCCGGTCGGTAGAGCCGGCCGCGACGGGTCCGCCCCTCGCTCTCGAAGGTCAGGGTTGTCGTCGCGAACTCGAACCGGTCGCCACCCGGTCGGACGGCCGTCGCCGCGGCCATCTCACTCGCCGTCCTCGTCGAGCGTCTCGAGGACGCGCGTCGAAAACTCGGTCTCCGAGAGCCGGTACTGGAGGAGCCCCTCGAACCACTCGGCTTTCGCGTACCACGTGTTCATCACTTCGTCCTCGAATCGGAGTACCGTCGCGTCGACGCGCGCGGGGTCCCACTCGTCGTCCCGCGCCAGGTCGAGGAAGCCGTTCAACACACGCCCCATCTCCATGTGGTTGACCTCCTCCCCCGGGTAGGCGGTCACGTGCGACAGTTCGATCGGATCGACGGCCTCGACGTCGTGGACGTCGATCCCGAAGTTCCGCAGTTCCTCCTCCAGTTCGGATTCGTCCATCGTACCCGGTCTTGTACCTCGGCGGTCAAAACCCTTGCCGGATCGGGGACGGACGCGCCGCTCGCGGGGTAAAAAAACGGGCAGAAACGGGAGGGGTCGATCAGTTCGTGCCGGGCTTCGGGCCGAGACCGCCGCCGTCGATCATCGGAATCTTCGTCGTCGGCTCGGGCCCGCTGGTCGGTTCGGGCTGGTCCCGTCGGCCGTCGGTCGTCGGACCGGTTCCGGACCGCGGCTGGAGCGGGATGATCGGCTCGATGGTGATCGTCGAACGGTTCTTCTGGGTCGTGCGTCGGGACGTGCTCATTGGGTGTGTCGTATGCTGGGTCGGTTTCCGGGCGTCACTGCCTCGTCGGGCCGAGGTCAGCATACGAGTACGACGCGTTGCATCGTGAATCCACCATCGCACCCATCCATAATAAACCTTCATGATTGTTACTGCGGGACGGCAGTGTCACACGGTTCCAATTCACACGGCTGGGACGGGTCGTGTCACTCCGGCGCCGCGCCCGTCGCCCGCAGGGACGCGTCGAGTGTCTCGGCGATCCGTCGCGCGAACGCCGGGTCGTTGATGTGGGTTTCCACCTCGAGACGGTCGACGTCGTCGCCGACGCCGTCTCGGATCGCTTCGAACAACGCCGTGTCTGCCGTCGGGTCGTGGAAGGGTTCGCCCGCGACGGCCAGTTTCGAGGTGCCGTCGAGTGGTAACGCCACGGTCGTCGGTCCCGTCGCGCCGTCGAGTTTCGTCGCGATCTCCGCGCCGACCGCCGCGGCCTCCTTCGCGGTCGTCCGTATCAGCGTCACTTGGGGGGTGTGCGCGACCTGTCGGCGGCCGTCGAAGGCCGCCGGGACCGACGCCTCGGGACCGAAGTTGATCACGTCCGTCGCGCCGGGGACGACGACCTGCGGGATTCCACACTCCCCGGCCGCCCGGAGTCGGTCGGGACCGGCCGAGAGGACGCCGCCGACCAGTTCGTCGGTCAGTTCGGTGGTCGTTACGTCGAGGACGCCGTCGATCAGGCCCTCCCGGATCAGCGTCTCCATCGCGCGGCCGCCCGTTCCGGTGGCGTGAAAGACGACCGTCTCGTACCCCCGGGTCTCGAAGACCTCCCGGGCCGCTCGCACGCAGGGCGTGGTGACGCCGAACATCGTGATGGCCACGGTCGGTCGATCCGTCTCGACGGCTCGCCCGCCGTCGACCATCCCGACCACCGCGCGCGCCCCGTTCGCGATGACGGTCCGCGAAACCGTGTTGAGGCCCGCGACGTCGGCCACGGCGTGCAACATCGCGATGTCACTGACACCGACGTAGGGGTTCACGTCGCCCGAGGCCATCGTCGAGACGATCAGTTTCGGGACGCCGATCGGTAGGGCTCGCATCGCCGTCGCCGCCATCGACGTGTTGCTCGATCCGCCGAGACCGAACACCCCGTCGAGGCGGCCCGCGGCGTGGAGGCGGGTGACGACCCGTGCGGCGCCCTCGCCCATCGCCGCCATCGCCCCGTTCCGGTCGCCCCCCTGGCGGAGTGCGCCGAGCGAGGTGCCCGCCGCCTCCGCCACCGCCGTGGCGGGCGTGTCCGGATCGAAGGGCGGATCGCCGAGGACGCCCACGTCGACGACGTGTGTCTCGGCTCCGGCGTCCTCGATCACGTCCCGGGCGAACGCGATTTCCTCCCCTTTCGTATCCAGCGTCCCGACGACGACGATGGTCACGCGTTTCGCCCCGGATTGGTTGGCATCTCCGACCGAGGAAACGGTCGCTGACGGTA
This sequence comes from Haloplanus litoreus, assembly GCF_045690335.1. GTDB lineage: Archaea > Halobacteriota > Halobacteria > Halobacteriales > Haloferacaceae > Haloplanus > Haloplanus litoreus. The sequence goes on from NZ_CP147874.1 coordinate 1,617,556, forward strand.
AAAATCGGGCGGCGGCGAGCCGAAACTCTCAATCACGATTTTCGGGAGCGAAGGCTTATTTGACGACTCACACCACACGGATACGAATGGACACGTCCGACCCCGAGCCATCCGACGGCGTCGACGACCTGGTGAAGCGTCGTGCGCTCGCGGCCGCACCGCTCGGCGTCGTCATCACCGACCCGACCGACGAGGACAACCCCGTCGTCTACGCCAACGACGCCTTCTACCGGCTCACGGGCTACGGTCCGGCTGCGGTGCTCGGCCGCAACTGCCGGTTCCTTCAGGGCCCCGAGACCGACCCCGACCGGGTCGCGGAGCTGCGTGCGGCCGTCGACGCGAGGGAGGCCGTCTCGACCGTGATCCGGAACTACCGCGCCGACGGCACCGCCTTCTGGAACCACGTCGAGGTCACCCCGATTACGGACGCGGACGGCGACGTCACCCACTTCGTCGGATTCCAACACGACGTCACCGACCTGAAAGAGCGGGAGCGGACGCTCGCGGAGCGACAGCGACGGTTCGAGACGCTCCACGACGCGAGCCGGAAGCTGATGGATGCGGCCACGCCGGCCGAGGTGGCACGGATCACTGCCGACGCCGCCAAACACACCCTCGGCTACCCCATCACCACCCTCCGCTTCGCCGACGAGGTCGACGGCCTCCTGCGCACGGCCGTCGCCACGGATGAGTCGGTGGCCGAGGCCGGCGAGCGACCAAACTATCGGATCGACGGCGACACCCCCGCGGCGAGGGTGTACCGCACCGGCGACGCCCTGATCGACGACCGACTCGCCGCCGCCGACGACGAGTACGACCGCGGTGACCTGCGGACGGGGATGTACCTCCCCATCGGTGAGTACGGCGTCATGAGCGTCGGCAACACCGATCCGACGGCGTTCGACGACACCGACCTCGAAATCGCGGGCGTCCTCGCCAAACTCGCCGCGGGCGCGGTGTCGCGCCTCGAATCCGATCGGGCGATCCAGCAGCGAAACGAGCGGCTGGAACGCTTCGCGAACATCGTCGCCCACGACCTCCGCAACCCGCTCGGCATCGCCCGCGGACGACTGGAGTTGGCGCGGGAAACCCGGGACAGCGAGGACCTCGCCGCCGTCGCCAGGGCACAGGAGCGGATGTCGTCGCTGATCGACGACCTTCTCACCCTCGCGCGGGAGGGGGGAACGGTGACCGACGAGGACGCCGACTCGATCGATCTGGAACGGCTCGTCCGCGACTGCTGGCAACTCGTCGAGACCCACGGTGCCGACCTGCGGATCGAGGGGACGTGCACCGTCCGGGCCGACGAGGGGCGGCTCCGACGACTGCTGGAGAACCTGTTTCGAAACTCGGTCGAACACGGTTCGACCGCGCTCCACTCGGGACCCCGCGGGGAGGGCGTGGACCGTGGCTCACCGGCCGACCGGGTGGGATCGGACGTCGATCCGGAGCCGACCGCCGACCCAGTGACGATCACCGTCGGCGTTCTCGACGACTTCGTCCGCGGTGCCCGTGCCGAGTCGGCGGCGTCTGTCCCGCGGAGCGGGTTCTACGTCGCCGACGACGGCGTCGGCATCCCCGCGGAGCGGCGCGACAGGGTGTTCGACGACGGCTACTCCACGCAGCCGTCGGGGACGGGGTTCGGCCTCTCCATCGTACGCGAAATCACCGACGCCCACGACTGGACGGTCGAGGTAACCGAGAGCGCCGACGGCGGCGCACGCTTCGAGTTCCGCGGTATCGAGGGGCTATGCCAGGGATCGAACGCGACCCGGACCTGAGGGTCACGCGGCCGCGGTCGACATCTTGAAACGGGTCGCCTGCCTCGGTCCGGCGCAGACGTGACAACTATCGAACTCCCCCGCTCGCTCGGGTCCGTGCGCGGCGACGTCGGCGCGCTAGTGACGGACGCAGTCCTCGGGACGACGCCGCTCACGGTCGACATGCTCGTCGTGTTCGGCATCGTCGTACTGGCACTCGTCCTCTTCGTGACGGAGGCCTTGCCCATCGACGTGACGGCCATCCTCGTGATGGTCCTGTTGATGCTGCTGGGAACCGAGGGTCTGGTGAACCTCACCCACATCTCTACCGCCGAGGGCATCTCCGGCTTCTCGAACCCCGCCACAATCACCGTGCTGGCGATGCTCATTCTCAGTTCGGGCATCAGTCGGACGGGACTGGTGCAGATCCTCGGCCGGAAGATGGCGGCCTTCGCGGGGGAGGATCGGGATCGGCAACTGCTCGCGACCATCGGCGTCGCCGGGCCGGTGTCCGGATTCATCAACAACACGCCGGTCGTCGCCATCCTCGTCCCCATCATCACTGACCTCGCTCACGCGGGGAAGACCTCCCCTTCGAAACTCCTCCTCCCCCTCTCTTATGCCTCGATGTTCGGCGGGATGCTCACCCTCATCGGCACCTCGACGAACATCCTCGCGAGTGATATCTCGGGCCGGCTGCTCGGCCACCCCTTCGGGATGTTCGAGTTCACCAAACTCGGCGTGATCGTTCTCGTCGTCGGTAGCCTCTACTTGCTGACGGTCGGTCACCGTCTCATCCCAGAACGCGTCCCCGTCGACGAGGACTACATCCAAGAGTACGCTATCGAGGAGTATCTGACCGAAGTCGTCGTCGACCCCGAGTCACCGCTGGTCGGGCAGACGGTGGAGACGGCCATCGACGGGGTGGCGTTCGACGCCGACATCCTGCAGGTCGTCCGCGACGGCGAGGAGTTCATCGAACCGCTCGGCCACAAGACGATCCGTGCGGGCGACGTGCTCCGACTCCGTGCCGGCCGCGAGACGCTCCAGCAGCTGGTAGAGCGGGACACGCTCACGCTCACCGGTCACCCGCCGCGGACGGAGGCGGAACTGGAACCCGACACCGAGGCGGCCCAGACGCTGGTCGAAGTCGTCATCCCGCGTGGCTCCTTCCTCGCCGGCAAGTCACTGGCGAGTTCGACGTTCCGCCAGCGCTACGACGCCAACGTCCTCGCCTTCCGCAGTCGAGGGGAGACGGTCCGCGACCACATGGACCGTCGGCGCATCCGGGTCGGCGACACCCTCCTGATCCAGGCCGCTCCGGACAGCATCGACCGCCTCTCCGACAACGAGGACTTCATCGTCGCCCACGAACCCGAACAACCCCACTACCGGACCGAAAAGATTCCCCACGCCACCGCCATCATGGCCGGCGTCGTCGGGTTGGCCGCCGTCCCGTGGGGCGCTATCGGGAGTGCCCTCGCCGGTCTCACCGGCGTCGGCGCCTTCTCCGCGCTCGCAGCCCTCTCGATGCCCATTCTCGTGACCGCGCTCGCCGGCGTCGTCGCCATGGTCGTCGCGGGCGTCCTCGAGCCGACCGAACTGTACGACGCCGTCGAGTGGGACGTGATCTTCCTGCTCGCCGGCATCATCCCGCTCGGCATCGCGCTGGAACAGACCGGCGGTGCGGATCTACTCGGTGCCCTCGTCGCCGCGACCGGCACCTACCTCCCACCTCTCGGCGTTCTCTGGGTGTTCTACATGGCGACGGGACTGCTCACCGGCGTCATCTCCAACAACGCGAGCGTCGTGTTGATGCTTCCCGTCGCCGTCGAGGCGGCCAACGGCGTCGGCGCCAGTCCCTTCGCGTTCGTCCTCGCGGTGACCTTCGCCGCGTCGACGGCCTTCCTCACCCCCGTCGGCTACCAGACGAACCTCTTCGTCTACGGTCCCGGCGGCTACAAGTTCTCCGACTACATCCGCGTCGGGGCTCCGCTGCAGGTACTCCTGTCGGTCGTCACCGTCGTCGGCATCGCCTTCTTCTGGGGGCTCTGACGACCCGACTTGTTGCGGGCCGCTCGCGTAGGGCCGTGTATGGAGTTCTCCGTCGCTCAGGGCGACATCGCCGCACAGTCCGCCGACGCGCTGGTGAACGCCGCCGGCACCAGCCTCCGGATGGGGAGCGGCGTCGCGGGGGCGCTCCGCCGCGGAGCCAACGGCCCGATCGACGAGGAAGCCGTCTCGAACGGCCCCGTCGACCTCGGCGGCGTCGCCGTCACCGACGCCTACGACCTCGACGCCGAGTACGTGATCCACGCCGCCGCGATGCCACACGACGGCGACGGGCGAGCGACCGAGGCGAGCATCCGCGAAGCGACCCGGAACGCCCTCGAACGGGCCGACGACCTCGGCTGTGTCTCGCTGGTCGTCCCCGTCCTCGGCACCGGCGCCGCTGGCTTCGATTTCGAGACGGGTGCCGAACTCGTCTGTGAGACGATCCGCGACCACGAGCCGACGACGCTCGACGACGTGCGGGTGATCGCCTACGCCGAGGGTGAGTACGAGACGCTCCGACGGGTCGCCGCCGAGTTATAAGCCCGCCGGGGTGGCGTCGAGAATCCCCCACTCGTGGCCCGGCAGGAGTTCGTCCGCCCGGTCGAGCACGTCGCCCGCGCTCTCCCACCACTCGAAGTCGTTCATCGCCAGCCCTCGGATCGGGGGGCCGTCCTCCGGGACGTTCTCGAAGGTCGGCACCGCGTCCGCGGCCACCACCGTCGTCCCCGCGTCCGTCTCCACGGCTACGGACTGGTGGCCGACCGTATGCCCCGGTGTCGGGAACGCCGTCACGCCCGGGCAGAGTTCCGTCTCGCCGTCGAGTGGCGTCACGTCCACCGTCAGCCACGGTGGCTCCCGGCCTAGCGACTTGGCCTCGTAGCGGTCCGCGTGCATCGGATAGGGTGCGATGGCGTACTCCAGTTCGCGCCGCTGGACGTACACGTCGGGGTCCTCGCCGAACAGGTCGAGGTTGTAACAGTGGTCCCAGTCGAGGTGGCTGAGCACGACGGCGTCGACGTCGGCGGGGGTGTACCCCTCGTCGTCGAGGATGGATTCCAACTGTTGGCCGTCCTCACGGTGGCACTCGTAGCTCGGATGCAACGCCGCCATCAGGTCGACGGGGCCAAAGCCCGTGTCGACGAGGATGGTCTCGTCGGCTTCGATCAGGTAGACCGTGGAGGGCGCCTCGACGACGCCGTCCGCCGTCCCGACGAGGATATCCTCGTCGACGAGGAACGAGCCACAGCAGCGGGGCGTGACCGTCGGTGTCATACTCCCCCGTCGTGTGGACGCGGCATAAACGTACAGACCCGACAGTCTCGACGGGGCCTCACCGGCGCCGGAAGCGTCGCCCGGCGCGCTCCGGGGACGGCAGGTACAAGACGGTTCGGCCGCCTCGTCCGTCTATGGAGGTCCACTTCGACTTCTTCGGCCCGATGCGGGACGTCGTCGGGCGGAAGCGGGTTACGCGGACGTTCGACGGGGAGCCGACCCTCGAAACGGCGCTCGAATCCCTCTGTACAGCGTTCGACGGACTGGAGGAGCACCTCCGGGCGACCGAGGACGACGGGTGGGCCGGACGGGTAACGATGACGGTCGACGGGACGAACGTCCGACAGTTGGACGGCTACGACACGGCGCTGTCCGACGGCGACGTCGTCCGCCTCGCCCCGCCGGTCGTCGGCGGCTGAACGGAGTATTGTAACTGTGTACCGGTGGCCGGCCTGTCTCGGCGACCCACCGGTACTGACGTACGACAAACCGTATGAGTCGATCCGGCGTCGGGGTCCCTCCGTGGCGGATACGGCACGCGCCGGTCGCTGGCGGGCGTTCGTCGTTGCCGTGGTGGTCGACGGTAGTCGGGTCGTCAGAACCACCCACGGTACGACCCTGATTCCGTCATCGAGGACACCGACGGACGTCTCCGCGATGATCTCGTGCAGTCCTTCTCTCGCCAGTGGAGACACTTTCAGACTGACCGCCGAGAGCACCCCGTATCCCTCTGGGGAGTCGACACCCCGAGAGACGAAGCCGCCGTCGGTGACGATCGTCGTGTCACTACCCGGAGTCGTCCGCCAGGTGGGAAAATCACGGCTTTCAGACGGTCTCGTCGAGATCGTACACGTAGTCCTTGTCGATGGTGATCCAGTGTGTCGTAATTTCGTTCTGCGGATCGAAGATCGTTATCTCGCTTGGTGCGTCTTGGTCGTTGAACGCCCAAGCGAGGGTGATCGCCGGGCGGTTTTCGGGACGGGATTCGTGGTCGTGTGTTTGCGTGGCTGCCAGAAATGTCGGACATCTATCACGAACGAACGCCGAATGTCGATCTCGATCCCGTGTCATGTGTGAATTACTCGCGTCGAGCGAGTACGCAGAGAGCCGAGCGGACTCTCTATCAAATCGTGGACTTTTCACGGTGCCAAGTGTTTTGATTAACTCGGTAACTCGTCTCCGGGTCTCACAACACGAACCGGTGTCGGCGCCGTCGGACACTGATCCGCGACGTCGAGGCGGCAACACTACGGAGGGTGCCCTGACGAACGTGCGATCTCCGAAGAACTAAGCGGTATTACCGAACGCGGCGGGCTCGATCCTACAGAACGAACGAGACGATAGCGAGGACGACGAAGATGATGACGAGCCACTTTGCGATTTCCATACTGAGTCCAGCGACTCCCCGGGCACCGAGCACCGCCGCGACGAGCGCGAGTATCAAAAAGAGGACCGCGAGCTCGATGAAGCCGCCCCCGAACTGCAACGGTACCGCCTGGGCTGAGACAGCACTATCCAGAACGCCGCGTGGAGATGTCATAGCGGATACACGTCCCACGAGTATTTTAACCTGCAGCGTTTTCACTTCTATTCCGTTTTTGATTAATCGAGTGATTCCACCCGAGTAACGGTGGTTCACCCGGTTAATCAGGACGGAGCCTCGTTCGGAAATTCGGGGTGACTATCCGCTCGCCAGTCGTATTCGGTATGAAGCGAATGAGTGATCCTCTCGATAGTTCTACGACGCCGGAACCGAGCTCCGATGGTTCAGATATCGACGCAATACTCGAACGGATCGAGGGGTGCGTCGAGGACATCAGCCTCGGCTTCGAGCGATGGGACGATCCCTACGCCCGTGGACCGGGGCTCTATTTCGTCGTCGAACGTGACTCGCTGAGCGAATTTGCGGCTCCGATGGGAACGAACCGCTGGCCCGTTGAGGAGTGCGCGACTGTCTTTGCTGAGGCCGACGTGTTTCTCGAAACCGCCCAGACCGTTGCGTTGTCCCGCGATGGTGCAGTCGTCGTCCACAACGACGGTACGATCGAGGAGGAAATGGTCCGCGTCAAGCAACTCTCTCCCGCCGAATGCCGACGAAACAGCGATCTTCCCTATGCGGGGTGGATGGGTGCCCGCCACATGAGTGCGCTGGAAACCTCGACCCGCAAGGAGGTGATCGCCGCGATCACACTCAGCGAAGAGGACGGACGGGAAACGGTTTTCACTGACGGTACGTTCGAGGATTCCCTAGCGACATCTTCGGTGATTGATTGACCAACGGGGTGTTCGGCCGTGCGTGTGCTTATCGGCCTCGGTGCGATGGACGGAACGGTGGGCCGACTCACCCTTCCGGGGGAACGGGCCGTTTTTGCGCCGACGTCACGGCCCGGTCGACGACTGGTTTTATTGGGTCACCTGTGGATCTCTCACGATACGCGATGGTGGGCGGCGGAACCGCTGTCCAAGTCGGTCTTCTCGTTGCGACAGTCGCGGGGCTCTGGATCGGAGCCCGTCTTCTGGTCGATTCCGCGGTCCGGCTGGCCCGTCGGTTCGGGCTGTCGGAGCTCACTATCGGTCTCACCATCGTCGCCGCCGGCACCTCCACTCCGGAGCTGGTGGTCACCGCTGACGCGGCACTGGCCGGTCTGGGGGAGATCGCAGTCGGCAACGTCGTCGGGTCGAACATCTACAATCTCGCGTTCGTACTCGGTGTCGTCTCGCTGATTCGGGTTATCCCGATCGAGCGGTCGCTGGTCCACCGCGACGGTGTGGTTCTGATCGCAAGTACACTCGTCGGTGCCGCAGTCATGTTCGACCGCACGGTGTTCCGGGTCGAGGGTGCCGTGCTCGTCGTCTCGTTCGTCGCCTACACGGCGTACCTACTCCGGACCGGTGCCGACCCCTCGGACACGGATCTCGATTCCGAGAAAGCGGGCATATCGACGGCGCTGACCGAACGTGTGACGTTCCGTGGACGCGATGTGATCCTGCTGGTGCTGGGGCTCGCCGTGGTCCTGGTGAGCGGCGACCTGATGGTGGGGGCGGCCTCCACGCTAGCACGGGCAGCGGGCATCCCCGACTCGGTCATCGGCGGCACCATCGTCGCTGCGGGCACCTCGACGCCGGAGTTTGCCGTCTCGCTGGTGGCGGTGCGGCAAGGACGACTCGGCGTGTCCGTCGGGAACGTCGTCGGGAGCAACGTCTTCAACGTGCTCGGTGTGTTGGGCGTGGCGGCAGTCGTCCAGCCGCTGTCGTTCGGGTCCGTCGCGCTTGAGTCCGTCGCCTGGCTCATCGTCGTCACCGTGGTCATCGTCGCGGCACTGTGGACGGGCCGACGGCTCTCGCGGCCGGAGGGGGCGCTGTTCGCTGCCTCGGAGGTCGGACGGTGGGCTCTGGGACTGCTGGGGCTGGTCGGATGAGAGGTGCCCGGTTGCGATGAGCGGTCCCTTCGGGAACCCCCGCCCCTGCAGAGTGCGTCCGTTGAATTGGGAAGCCCTGCTCCGACAAGGCCCGTTGTAAATCAGTGCCGGATTTCGCCGGCCGTCTCGGCGAAGGGGCGGTACACAGCGACGGCGGACGGTCTGATCCGTCCTCGCTATCCGTCGCTTCGGACGTCAGTGTCGGGCGGGAGGCCGGCGTCTTGCGGGGTCGGTGGGTCGTGATTAGCGAGTCGATCCGCACCGTAGCCGACGACCAAGAGAAGTGCGATCACCACGAGTGGAACGGCGCCCGTGACTTCGGCGAGCAGGTTCAGCCAGGGGTCTGGCACCCCGTTCGGGACGAGCGCCTCCGGGTCGGCGGGGTGGAAGATCCCCATCGCGTTTATGCCGGCGTGGAACACCGCGACGGCGAGGACGCTTCCGCCGGTGCTGTTGTACATCCACGTCCAGAGAATCGAGCCCGCGAGGATGGAGACCATCCAGAGGAGTTGCTGGGAGAGCGGCCAGCCACCGTGGGTGGTCGTGGCGTTCAGGAACAGCGGGAGGTGCCAAGCGGCCCACGTGACGCCCACGATGGCACTCGACACCAGCGCGCTGTAGGAGTCCTGCAGGATGGGAAGCATGAAGCCGCGCCACCCGAGATCTTCCTGCCCGCCGCCCCACACGGTCCCCCACGCCATCGCGAACAGGTAGATGAACGGTGATTCGAACGCCGTGAGGTCGATCGGGCCACCGGCGGCGACGAACAGCAGGACCCCGAGCGAGAGGATAACGAATGGAAGCCCGAGCGCAAGCACCCACCATTTCACGCCGATTCGCCACTTGAACATCTGGCCGACCCAGGTTCGGAGGCTGCCACCGGAGGCCCAGATGACGACCGCCGCGCCGATCGGCGGGCCGAACCCGCCGAAGCCGATCAGAATCGAGTGCGTCCAGGAGGCTTCCATCCCCGAATACGCGAGCGCACCCTGGATCGTCCAGGTGAACGCGTACGCGATTGCGACGAAGCTCGGGAGCCGATGCTGATCGATCCACGCGCGGATACTACGACTCATTGCCAATTCATGTGATGGAGCCTACACTTAAGAACACTCGAGTATGCCGACGTCCACGGCATTGACCAGGTCGTCATTCAGTGTGTCTTTGAGGCGTGAGGCACTCGAACTCGCATAGCGCCGGACGAGTACTCCCCAGCGAACCTAAAACGTCAAATCCCGGCACCTCATTGGTATAGAAAACGTGGCCGTTACGGAGTCCCCATCGCTATCGACGTGTACCGTCCGCATCGAACGACGAGGGGGTCGTGGCGAAGCGGGGGCGCGGGCACTCGAACGACACCTCCAGAATATCCCCGGCGTCCACGACGTCGATGTCTCCTTCCGAACGGGGAGCGCTCGGATCACCTACGACGAGGGGGCCACATCCGAAGAAACGATTCGAGACGCAGTCCGCAACCGGAACGTCTCGATCCAGGATGACGACGAGACGGCAACGGACGACGTAAGTTCCCGCTCGGAACTCGGACGGGAGGCGGTGTTCGTCGGGTTGACGCTACTCGGGATGGTGACCGGCATCGTGACGGGGTGGCTCAACGGGCCACAACTTCTCGTGTGGGCCGGCTACGCCGTCGCGTACGTCTTCGGCGGCTGGTACGGGCTCACGGGCGCTGTCGAGACGCTCCGCCACGGCGCCGTCGACATCGACCTGTTGATGATCGTCGCCGCACTCGGTGCCCTCTCGATCGGCGCACCGTTCGAGGGCGCGATGCTCCTCTTCCTGTTCTCGCTGTCGAATACGCTCCAACACTACGCCATCGGCCGGTCGCGCCGGGCGATCAAGTCGCTCGTCGAGATGCGACCCGACGAAGCGCAGGTCCTCCGCGACGGCGAGGAAGTCACCGTCCCCATCGACGACGTCGCCGTCGGCGACGTCTTCGTCGTTCGGCCCGGCGATAAAATCCCACTGGACGGCGTCGTCACGTCGGGCGAGGGGACGGTCGATCAGGCGTCGCTCACCGGCGAATCCGTCCCGGTGCCGAAGGAACCCGGCGACGAGGTGTTCGGCGGGACGATCAACGAGAGCGGGAGCCTCGAAATCGAGGTCACGCGGCAGGCCCACGAGTCGGCGATCAGCCGCCTCATCCACATGGTCGAACGCGCCCAGAGCGAGAAAGCGCCGACCCAGCGGCTCATCGACCGCCTCGAGCAACCGTACGTCCTCGGCGTGTTCGCACTCACGATTGCGGCGATCGCGATTCCGCTCGCGCTCGGGAGCGCGTTCACCAGTACGTTCTACCGGGCGATGACGCTCATGGTTGCGGCCTCGCCGTGTGCCGTCATCATCTCGACGCCTGCAGCGGTCCTGTCGGCGATCGCCTCCGGCGGCAGACAGGGCGTCCTGTTCAAAGGCGGCGAGCACGTCGAGGCGGCAGCGAACATCGACGCGGTAGCCTTCGACAAGACCGGCACACTCACGCGGGGCGATACGCAGTTGACGGACGTCTTCGTCCGCGAGACGGCAGACAGATCGCTGACCGACGACGAACTGCTCTCGCTCGCGGCCGCAGTGCAGGCCCGCTCGGAGCACCACCTCGCTCGTGCGACCGTGGCGGCGGCGGATGATCGGTCACTCGACGTTCCCGACGCACAGCGGTTTCAGTCCGTCGCGGGGAAAGGAGTCCGCGCCGACGTCGAAGCCAGCACCGTCCACATCGGGAATCGGAGTTACTTCGGGACCGTCCTCGAAGACGCAGCGATCGAGGGGCTCGAGCCCGGCCTCGACCGGCTCCAGACGCTAGCGGCGGAGGGGAAAACGAGCGTCATCGTCGCCCGAGAGGACGGCGACGGGGTCACCGTGTTGGGATGGCTCGCGTTCACCGACACGGTCCGTCCCGGGGCTGCCGAGATGATCGACGAACTCCGCTCGCTCGGCGTGGCGCACATCGTCATGCTCACCGGCGACAACGAGCGCGTCGCACAGCGGATCGCCGACGAGGTCGGCATCGACGAGGTGCAGGCGGAACTGCTGCCGGCGGAGAAAGTGGCGACGATCGAAGCCCTGGTCGACCAGCACGAGAACGTGGCGATGGTCGGCGACGGCGTGAACGATGCCCCGGCGCTGGCGACCGCGACGCTCGGCATCGCGATGGGCGGCGCTGGGACCGACGTCGCGCTCGACACCGCCGACGTGGTACTGATGGGCGACGATCTCAGCAAGATCCCCTACGTTCTCGGGCTTGGACGCAAGACCCGCCGGACGCTCACCGTCAATCTCGCCATCGCGTTCGGTGCCATCGCGCTCATGGTCGGTACGATCCTGCTACGGGGCATCCCGCTTCCCCTTGCCGTAGTCGGCCACGAAGGATCGACGGTTCTCGTGTCCCTGAACGGCCTCCGATTGCTCGGATACCGTGGCTAGGCGACGCAGGGCGCAGCGACGTTGCTTCGACGGTGAGCGACGAGTCGTCGCTCAGTCCCTCACGGACGAGCGGTCGTCCGATCCCGTCTGTGTCACCGGGTACCCGCCCTAGATGGCGCTCGATCTGTGATGGGTGGGTTGGCACCGAACCGGTCGTCGGTGTTGGTCGTCGACTGCTGCCGCCCCGATCCGATCGTGGCCGTCGTAAGTCCTCGCACACCCGATCGCATGGCGTCCGGCGATCGGATGTGCGAACAGTGCCAAACGCGACGATGGCTTCGTCGCGGGCGACGTTGGGTTCGGTCGGATCTCCCCCGTGTCGTGTGCCGCACCGGTACCACGCGTAGTCAATGGGCGCTTCGACGACGTTCGGGACGACGAACGACGGCCAGATACCGGGTTCCCCGAGCGGATCGACCGCGACCCACGCGATCGGGAAGCGGATGACACCGAGCATCAACACGGAGATCGCTGCGGCGGTGAGCGTCTCACCGGCACCACGGAAACCGTCTCGCCCCTCGGTCGCGGTTCGGACACCGCTGACCACAATGTCAGGGGTGGAACAAGTATATCCGTCCGGCGCTCCTCCCAGTAGAGAGTCACACATGGATATCTCAGAGATTCTTTCGAGCAAATTCACGGAGTTCGACGTCGGCACACCGCTTTCGAAGGTCGCCGGGGCGTTCGAGAATCAGGAACTCGATTCCGTCGTCGTAACGGACGGCGACGAGTATCGTGGTGTCGTGAGCCGCCGACAGCTGGCGTCCTCGTCCAACCAGCCGTCTGCGAAGGTCGGCTCACAGGTACAGCACGTCCCCACCGTTAACCGTACCGAGGACGTCCGCGAGGTGGCGCGGCTCATGATCGGGAGCGACGCCAAAACCCTCCCCGTACTCGACGACGACCGTGTCGTCGGCGTGGTGACCGGCGATGATGTCCTCGAGGCAGTCCGTCCGTTTCTCGATGCGGTGACCGTCGACGACGCCTACACGGCGGAGTTGATCAGTGCGACCCCCGAAACCACGATCGGGAAAGCGCTCAATATGCTTCGAGAAGCCGGAATCGCCCATCTCCCGGTCGTCGACGGGGACGACCTCGTTGGCATGTTGAGCCTGTACGACGTCATCGAGTTCACGACGCGGGGGGGTAGCAAGAGCCAGGGTGGTTCGTCGAGTGGCTTCGGTGGTCGCGGCGGCGGTGGGCAGAACCGTGGCGGCTTCGGCGCGCGCGAGGGCGACGCCGACCGGATGCTCGATCTGCCGGTCCGGAATCTGATGTCCGACGCAGTCGCGACGATCGAGCGGAGCGCGCCGCTCGACGAAGTCGTCGCGGTGATGTTCGAGCGGGAGATCTCCTCGCTCGTCGTCACGGACGACGACACCGACGAGCCGGTCGGCATCATCACGAAGACGGACGTCATCGAGGCGCTCACCTGGGAGCGCGACGACCGGAACGCCGTGCAGGTGTTCGGCCTTGACCTGCTGGAGGGGATGGACTACGACGACGTCTCTGCGCTGATCGAGCGCATGACCTCGAAGTACGGTGAGATGACGGTGATCAAGGCCAGCATCGAACTGCAGGAACACAAAGAACAGACCCGGGGCGTGCCGCTGGTGCTGGCACGGATTCGGCTGGTCACCGACCGTGGCTACTTCACTGCCGATGGGGAGGGGTACGGTGCCTCCCACGCCCTTCGACTCGCTGCGAATGCGGTCGAACGACAGCTCCTCAAGGGGAAAACCTACGGCCAATCGAAGAAGCCCTCGGACGCCGACGAGCGGGCACGACTGTACGGGTGGTGGCTCGGTGGGTGATCGGGCCGGGATCTACCACTGGACGAGTCCCGCCTCCGGTTGGCACGCCCGTTGGTGTGGTCCTGTCGGAACGAGGACCCCAGTCTGATTCCCCTCGGAAAGACCACCGGTGGTTCACCGGACTGGCGGCGTACTCGAACGTGAACTAGTCGGCCGATCACTCCGATCCCGTGTAACCGGATATGAGAGCTGCGGTAGTCGCAGACGGCGGGTACGGTGGTGACGAACCACGCGACAACCCCGAGGACGGCCGTAGGGTCGTAGCCGGGGGAGTGCTCGTCGCGCGTATCTAGTAGAGACGACAGATCCGGGCTGCCAGTCGCTGTTTCGATGCCCGAGTCTCGTGGTTACACCAACTGGAGAACGTTTCCGTTCGCGGTAACGTGGAGGTCACGGCCCAGCTTGTAGCCCTGCTTTGAAGCGAGGTCGACGTAGCCGGAGAACCCCTGCATATCCTGATGTGCGGGGATGACGTGCTGGGGTTGGAGTGCATCGAGCATTTCGTAGTGTCCCTCTTGCGAGAGGTGGCCGGAGACGTGGACGTCGTCGTAGATACGCGCCCCTTGCATCCCGAGTAACTTCTCGGACCGGTAGCGTTGCCCCTCGTTCGTCGGTTCCGGGATCACGCGCGCCGAGAAGACCTCCGACTGAAATTTCACCGCGGGTTCATCCCGGGAGTGGCCCCGCCCAGACCGGTGCGTACCCCGTGAGCTCCGGGACGGAGTTCTCCCCCGCCGTGACCTCCTCGGGGCTAGATGTCGCCGCCCAGATGTGAGCCGACCGACTGGTGATCCCGAGCGTGTTCTTTCTCGTTCTCGCTGGCACTCTCGCCGGTCTCGATGTCTCCGGTGGCTCCGAACCCTCTCGGCCACCGTCGACCCCTCGGTTGCGATCATCATTGTCGAACGTACAGCCTATCCGAGGCGTAGCTACCCGTACCGCGGGGAGGACGATGCTCTGGAGTTGGGGACGACGAGGCGTACTGTCGATATCACCTTCGCTAATTGTCGATCTCAAATCCGAGAAAATAATAAGTTATCAGTCTGGACTCTCACCGTGGAAGTAGTCACCACGGAACAGCCATGGCAGGTAAATACGATCTGGTCATCGTCGGCGGTGGAATCAGTGGCGCGTCGCTGTTGTACACGACCGCGAAGTTCACGGATATCGACTCGATCGCGTTGATCGAGAAGGAGTCGGAGATCGCGGCGATCAACTCCAACCACACGAACAACTCCCAGACGCTACACTTCGGCGACATCGAGACCAACTACACCCTCGAGAAGGCGAAGGAAGTGAAAGAGGGAGCGGAACTTCTCGCGGGTTACCTAGAGGCCAACGACCCCGACGGCGAGATGCACGCTCGGCGGAGCAAGATGGTTCTCGCGGTCGGTGACGAAGAAGTATCCGAACTCGAACGACGGTACGACGAGGAGGGGTTCGGTGACCTCTTTCCCAAACTGCGACCGATCGAACGCGAGGAGATCGCGGAGATCGAACCGAACGTCGTCGAGGGACGCGATCCCGGAGTCGAACTCCTCGCACTCCAGACGCCGGACGGCTACGTCGTCGACTACGGCCGGACGGCGACATCGTTCGTCGACCGCGCCGTCGGGGAGTCGAACGTCGACGTCTACACCGGCACGGAAGTCACGGACGTGACGCCGACACTCGACGGCTACACGATAGAAACGACTGGGGGTCGCTTCGACTGTGAGGCGGCCGTCGTCGCCGCTGGCTCTCACAGCCTCCAGATCGCGAAAGAACTCGGCTACGGGCGGGACAAGGTGTTGCTCCCCGTCGCCGGGAGCTTCTTCCTCGCCGACGACCTCCTGAACGGGAAGGTGTACACCCTCCAGATGAAGAAGCTCCCCTTCGCCGCAGTTCACGGCGATGCGGACGTCCACGATCCGAGCGTCACGCGGTTCGGTCCGACCGCGAAACTCGTGCCGGCGCTCGAACGCGGTCGCCTCTCGACGGTGTCGGACTTCCTCGACGTGTTCGGACTGAACGCGGCGGCGGCGCTCAGCTACGCCAACATCCTCTCGGATCGGGTGCTCCTCCCCTACGTTCTGCGGAACCTCGTGTACGACCTCCCCGAGGTCGGCCCGCGTCAGTTCCTCCCGCACGTCAGGAAGGTCGTGCCGAGCGTCGACCTCGAGGATCTCGAACGGGCGACCGGCTACGGCGGTGTTCGACCACAGATCGTCGATACGAGCCAGAAGTCCCTCGACATGGGCGAGGCGAAGATCGTCGGCGACGACATCATCTTCAACATCACGCCGTCACCGGGCGCCTCAACGTGCCTCAAAAACGCCATGCGCGACACGCGGACGCTACTGGAGTTCCTCGACGGCGACTACGTGTTCGACGAGACGGCGTTCCGCGCCGATACCATCGACAACTTCCCTCGCGGTGACACCGCTGACGGCACCGCCGGGGACGACACCGTCGACGGGGTTCCTGCGATGGACGATTGATCCCTCGTCCCGGTTGGAGGAGGGACACGGTTGATCCTGTCATCTCGAACGCGCCGAATGCACGATCGGGTAACGGAGGGTACTATCACTCCGTCCAGCGAAGTTCGTACTCGAGTTCGTACCGCTGCTCTCCCGTGTCCGAGTCCGTCAGTCGCTCGCGTCGCTGGCGTCTCGTTCTTCGCGATAGTGACACCCCCTGTCCGCTGTTTCGTGCCGACGCTCGTCTACTGCGGTGCCACGCCGTGTTCCGTTGGGTCCTTCGTCCACGCCGGAGGAAGCTCATTACCGGCCTCAGTCACCGGGCTCTCCGCCGGAATCGAACCCACTGTGACGCCTGCTCGTCGGCTGATAGTCGACGGCGAGGCGGGCGGGGGCGGGCTGGGTAACCCAGAGCACGCCGTCGACCAGATCCGCAATCGCCGTCATCGTCGCTTCATCGTGAGCGGTGTAGTCGATCCCGAGGAGGGCAAGCCCCGTCTCCGAGCGAAGGCCCGTGATGCGGTCGAGCACTGTACTCAGCTGATCGACGGACGACGCTTCGAGAATCGGTGTGAGAGAGCGGACGACGAGGTGACGCGCCCCTCCCGTCGGTGGCGTCGTATCGACGAGATTCGAGAGGGCCATCACCAGCCGTTCGAGGTCACTCGCCGAGGGCGTGAAAACGACCGGTATCTCGTCGTAGAGTGCCGAAACGGACTGCTGTACGGAGACCGTATCGACGATCCCGAGCGACGGTCGCTCCGTCTCTTCGCCAAGACCGTCGTAGACCTCGATGGTCCGATCGGCGCTCTCCGTCGTCGTGACGACGAAGGCGATATCCTCCGCCGTCCCCTGGGCGCAGAGGAGACGGAGACCCACGGCGTACTGGGATGGATCTCCGGCACTGGCGACGAGGACGGTCGATCCGTCACCGAGGGTTTCCGGAAGCGGATCGACCTGCAAGGTCTCTCTGTCGACGGCGCTGTCGGCGTTTTCGCCCATCAGTTAGCTCTCTCCCGGAAGATGAGGACCGTTCGCCGACCCCGTCAGCCGGGACAGTGCCTGTTCGGGGTAGTCTCGGGCTTCACTTGCCGGACCGTAAGTGATTCGAACCGGTCCCTGACAGTTTGTCGAGGCTGGCAGGTTCCGTACGTGTACCGTCCGTTCGACGAGTTCCGTGCCACAGTCCGTACCGGGGGTGTCTGTTTCGTTCATGGGTGGATTCGTGGGTCGTACCCGGTCCCGTCGGAGAGACCCAGGGCCACCGCAGACGGTCGGCATCCGGCACGGCGCATCTCAGAGCAGTGCCATCGATGGACGCCCCCGCAGTGGCGGCGAACCGATTGGCGAGCGAAGAAAGGACGGGACGGAACCCTTAGTACGAACAGAATTGCCTCGTCTGTGATAAATAGGTTTCGCATGATCTGCCCGGCGGAGCGGACAATCGACCGTGTGACGCTCGATCCAGCCGAGATTAAAACACAGGAATCTCAATCGAGCCGGAACGTTTCCATATTCTTCGGCGCGTACGTTCGGACGTCGAATTTCTGGTACAGGCCGGACGAGAGCTGGTCCGTCGACGATTCGTCCCCGTGAACACAGAGGATTTCCTCCGGCCGGGGGTTCATCGTCCCCACGAAGTTCTCGAGCCCATTCCGATCTGCGTGCCCCGAAAAGCCGCTGACCGATTCCACGTCGAAGCGCAGCGTCAGTTGTTCGCTACGACTCCCCCGGTCGCTGAACGGAATCTCCCGACGGCCGCTCTGAATTCGCCGTCCGAGCGTCCCCTGTGCCTGATAGCCGACGAAGACGAGCGTGTTCTTCGGATCTCCCCCGAGCAGTTCCAACCACGACATGATCGGGCCGCCCGTCACCATCCCGGACGTCGAGAGGATGATACAGGGTTCGCCGCCGGCGATGTCCTCTCGCATTTCTTGGCCGCCGTCGACCTGCTGGAACTGTTCGGCGAGGAACGGATTTTCGTCGCCGTGCAGGATGCGCTGTCGCAGTCCGTCCCGAAGGAACTCGGGATAGGCCGTGTGAATCGCCGTCGCCTCGCGAATCATGCCGTCGAGATAGATCGGCATCGTGGGAAGCGTCCCCTCTCGCATCGCTTCCTCGAGGACGAGCATGAGTTCCTGTGATCGACCGACGGCGAACGCCGGAATCACGACGATCCCGTCCTGCTCGTACGTGTCGTTGATCAACCGGATGAGCTTGCGCTCGCTGTCTTCCTGATCCGTCTGATAGTCGTTGCGTCGTCCGTACGTCGACTCCATGATGAGCGTCTCGACCCGTGGGAAGTCGTTCGAGGCGCCGTTGAACAGCCGGGTATCCGTGTAGTGAACGTCGCCGGAGAAGACGACGTTGTGGAAGCCCTCACCGACGTGGAAGTGTGCGACGGCGCTTCCGAGGATGTGGCCGGCGTTGTGGAACGTGAGTTTGATGTCCGGCGCGATGTCGGTGACGTTGCCGTAGTCGACCGTGATCGTGTGTTTGAGTTCCTTGCGAACCATCGCGCTCTCGTACGGTGGGGTTCGGCCCTCCTTGGCTGCAACGTCGAGATAGTCGAGTTGGAGCAGGCCCATCAGATCACGGGTGGCCTGGGTCGTGTACACGGGCCCATCGTATCCGTACTTGAACAGGAGCGGGAGCAACGCGCTGTGGTCGAGGTGGGCGTGAGTCAGGACGACTGCGTCGAGGTCCGCAATCGGATTGGCTTCGGGGATCTGGAGATACGGGACCTCACCTTCCGCACCGGGTTTGTCACCGCAGTCGACGAGAACCCGCGTTTCGGGGGTGCTGAGGATGAAACTCGCGCGGCCGACCTCACGACAGCAGCCGAGTGTCGTGACGCGGACCCACTCGGTGTCGTGCCTCGGTTCGCGGTGGATCTGATCGCCGACGCGTTCGAGAAACTCCCGGCGCTCGTCGCGCGTTACAGATGGACCCTCGTGGGGTTGAAGCTCCCGGAGGGTGTTGATTGGTCGGGAGTCGTGGACGGTTACAGATGGACCCTCGTGGGGTTGAAGCGTGGAGGTCGAACGCGATGCGGCATAGTCTCATCGTTACAGATGGACCCTCGTGGGGTTGAAGCATCGAGTAGTCCTTGACGCCCTCCATCGAGATGCCGGTTACAGATGGACCCTCGTGGGGTTGAAGTATGTAAGTCGACTTGATTCCTGGTGACGCTAAGGAGTTACAGACGGGCGCTGTTTGGTTAAAACGACGATCCAGGGCCAGCTCAAGCGCTTTCCCGAGGTTACAGAAGGGCTCTCGTAATATTAAATTCCGATAGGACGCTTCGTTGTGGATTCTCAAAGATCGATCATAGATGAGTTTTTGATATAGAAATTTGCGGAGGTGAACTTTGGATTCTTTACTCGGCCGTCGAAACATGGACGTAGTAACCGACCGTCACGCCTGCTACTCGGATTCAGGGTATTCGTCGCGGCACATCCCGCAACGGTGCATATCCTCGCCATCCTCACCGCTGTTTCGGACGTGTATCGGCATCCGATGGCCGCACTCTGGACAGTCCATCATTTTGTGTATCTCACCAAGAGGGACGAGTATGTAAGTAACAGCGTTTTTCAACAGTCTGTCGAGGAACGGCCGTTCGTGGACGAGGAGGGGGAAGGCTTACGTCATTCCCAGCGATTAATATTATTAACTGAGCATGGCCACCGCTACAGAGCCGCCGGCCGGCGTCGAGTTCGTCCACGAGGAGGACGGGCGAGTGACGGCCCGGCACGTCGAATCCGGCGTTGCATCGTTCGGCGACAGCGAGGCCGATGCACTCCGCCAGCTCGCCGACGCTCTTGACAGTCACTTCGGCGCTGGGGAGTCCATCGACGATCCCGAGACTTGGCTCGCCGAGGAAGGGATTGACGCCGAGATCGGCGAGGCCGGCTCGCCACCTTGGCTCGAATAGCGTGGTTCGGACGACGTTCTCCTCGCGGGAAATTATCAAAGCGCTCACCAAGCACGGCTTCGTTCCGGTCGGCGGGAAGGGGAGCCACACAACGCTCCGCTACGAGAACGCCGACACCGGCGAGGTTCGGACGGTGACGGTTCCGAAGGGTGACCCAATTCCGGTCGGGACGCTTCAGGACATCGCCGATCAGGCCGGCGCAAACGACTTCCATGAGTTTTGCCGGTGGGTTAACCGGACATGTTGAACGCGGCAGTAGAGCGCCATGACAGTGACCCGGGGCGAACGTCGGGATTTCGATCGCCTCGCAGCTGACGTTACTCCGGGGTCCAGCCGTCTGTGCGTGTCCAGGTGGCGGGAGTTATGCACTCGCTCCCTGCCGATCCGGAGTGTCCACGTTCGATGCCCTATGAATCCCGACAAATCACGTATAGTATTCTTCAAGCAAACCGTCGCGGTCCTCGCCACCACCCGCACCGTGGACCGCCATGTCGGGGAGGTCGGCGGTCCCTGGAGACAGGCCGTCCTCAACCCAGCACGAGTTCCCGCCCTGTACCATCGTCGCGCCGGTCCAAGTGGCCGAGTTCGGCTAACTCCTTGAGCGCCCGCTGGACCGTGCGCCAGGACACGTCAACGTCGTCCGAGAGATTATCGGCGGTGGACCGTTGGCCGACGTAGCCAGTTGCCGCCTTGGTCACTTCCCGCGTCCCGACAGAGAACGCTCGTTCTCGTCCAAGATTTAGTCATCTGAGGAGGCAGATCAGTCACTACAGATATTCTCGTAGCTGTTAATGTCGTTCAAATATGTGGAATGCAAAAGATCATAACCCTTGGAATTGATCTGCTTGTAGTGGCGGCATACGGCGGATCTTGAGTCGGCCTATTTTCGTAATTCGTCGTGATTCAATAGGCATACGACCCCCTCCCCCCTCTCGCGAGAGTGTATGGGGTGTTTTAATTTCGTACCCTTGGGTACACCCCTAACGGGGAATACGACCCCCCGGGTCGGATTGGTATCTCACCCATTTGGTCAAGCCGCTGAGTGAAATCAAATGGGCCGAGCAGATCGCTCGAAAGGGAGAATTAGCGGCAAAATAACCCTATTCCTGACGTAGCTGGCAGTGTTGCCACTCAGCTGTCGGGCGCTACCCGAGCGTTTCCCACACCCGACCTGTTACCCTACGTGTCACCATGTCCGACTCGATCGAGCGGAGATGGTGCTCTTTCTCTCGGTACTGATAGCGGTACTCACCCGCTCGGTAGACGGCCGGGTCTCGGTTCGCTTGTTTCCAGAGTTTGAATCCTTCTCGAAGGATCCGTCTCACCTCCTTCCGATGGTCCTCCCCGGTGACCTCACCCAATCGGAGTTCTAATTCGTCACCACGCTCGGTGACGTTCATACCATGGCTCGCCGCCCAAGTTATGAAGGCCGTCGTTCTTTTATCAAGGCCAGTCTCGGCTGCTTCGACGGCCTTAGCAGCCGCCTCGGTGGCACGTCGTGTCGCGTCACGGGCCTGTCGAACCGTATCGTGAACCAACTCCGCGACGTACGATGATTGGAGACTCACCTCGTCATAGCTTCGATTCACCAGATCGTCGATCCTGTTGAGCGCACGACGAACACTGTCGGGATGTCGATCGTACTGATCCGCGATATCGTTCGGCGAGACGTTGCCTCCATCGGAGACCAACATTTCCAAACTTTCCCATTCGATCGGGCTGAGCCCGTCGGCAAGGTGTTTGATAACAACGCTTTCCTGGGTTTGCTCTATCTGGGCCGTGTTGAACTCGACTATTTCTCGTTCTCGATCGCTCTCCGAAGCCGAGAAGTACGCATCGGAGACGTACGTATTTCCTCCCGGGCGGAGATCGAGGTTGCTGTTCGCCAGCGTAGACAGAACCGTCTCGTCCAACTCGTGAGAGAGCTGCTCGAGTTCCTCGGGAGAAACACCGAGTTTCCCGTCCCACCGATTGACCTGATACGATGCGCCCAATTTTGGGTGACTAAGTAAGTCCTCCTTCGAGAACGACTTGGCTTCCCGCGCGTAGTAGTGCTTGATCTCCTTCGGGAGCTCGTGTGACGGTAGCGCCTCCTGGATACGATCCTGTCCGAGGGTGACCGTGTGGTAGTAGCCAGGGTGCGTCTCTCCGCGTCCATTTTGATCATTCTGGACGACCTTTCTGTATCCGCTCCGGTCGTCTTCGAGGAGATGACCGAGACGCGCGATCGGCCCATCGCGTGCGTGAACTGGTCCACTCACCTCCTGGTTGAGTCGGACGTACCGCTCGGCATCTTGGACGTTACTGTACGGATGCGGGTCGGCGAAATATTCGGGCTGGATGTCGACGGCACCGAAGGCACGTCGAATCAGCAGGAGGTATTGCTTGAATTCGATGTTAGCGCCGCTCACGCGGAGATTAATTCCCTCATCGAATCCTTCGGGGATCGGGATTCCCTTCCCATTTTTCGACTCCATCCCCGGCCAGCGCGGAGCGAGATGGACATTGAACTTCCGCTGGCCGACCGAGTCATCAAGGCTCGATACATTAAGCCGATACTCTCGAACGGTTTCGATGTCGAATCGTGTTCCCTGCGGCGTCGTGTCGCCCGGATGCTGGAGACCGCTCTCCTGATACGAGAGACGCGCTTGCCACTCCTCGCCGTCGTGAGTGAACGTTCCCATCGCCGATCCGTCACCGCGCTTCACGCGCCTGTCGGCAGCGAAGAACGGGAACAACCCACGTTCGTTGAACAAATAGTTCGCCGTGAACTCGTGGGGAGCGGTCTCGACATAGACCGTCACGCCGACCACCCCCAATCGGGAGAAGACGGGGAGCGACGCAGTCGCTCACCAGGGGAGAATAATTTAAAGAAGCACAGATGTTCGCTACTCGGAGCCGAACATCTGGCGCATCATCGGATGCATCTCCATCAACTGCTCTTCGGCGATCTCCTCGTACAGCTTGTACGTGATGCTCACGGTGAGCAGGAGACCGGTGCCGGAGACCTGTCCGATGGTCCCGAGCATGTTGGCGCCGACGGCCAGAAGACCGACGAGCGCGCCACCGATGACGGTCACCTGCGGGATGTACCGCTCCATGACCTTCTCGATGACCTGCGGGTTACGCCGGAAGCCGGGGATCTGCATCCCGGAGTTCTGGATCTGCTGGGCGGTCGATTCCGGGCCCATCCCGGTGGTCTCCACCCAGAAGATGGCGAAGATTGCGCCGCCGATGACCATGATGGTGAGGTCGACGCCGACGCGGATTATGATCTGCCAGGGTTCGGCGGCCGTGCCGGCCAGCCACCACATCCAGTCCGTACGCGTCTGGATCGGCGCCAGATAGTAGAACAGCCCGGAGACGGGCTGTCCGTTACTGTACGTGCCGAGCCACCCCGGCATCTGGTTCCACGTGCTGTTGAGGATGCGCCCGGCGAACTGGATGTTCGCCTGCAGGGCACGCACGAGGATCATCGGCAGGACGCTCGCGTAGATGAGCTTCACGGGGAAGCGACCCCGAGCGCCTTTCACGCGGGCGTGCGAGAGGGGGATCTCGACCCGAACGCTCTCGGCGTAGACGACGATGGCGAAGATGAGCACCGTCGTCACCAGCGCCAGCAACTGTCCCTGACCGAGCAGGAGCGCTTGCAGGCCTTCCGCGGTGAGCGGCGAGGCGATCTCCTGGGAGCCGGTCAGGATGGCGAACCAGGTCGGGAAGAAGCCAGGCGTGCCACCGAGGGCTTCCCAGCTGAACAGTCCACCGACGAGCTGCTGGCTCACGCCGGCGATGATGAACAGCCCAACACCGGACCCGACACCCCACTTGCTGACGATCTCGTCCATGAACAGGATGAGGATACCGCCGACGGCGATCTGGACGAACAGAAGCGTCTGTACGCCGGTGAGACCGATCCCCAGCGCCTGTCCGACCGCCGGGTCCGCCGGCAGGAAGTTACCGGCAAAGACCATCGGCAAGCCAGTCAGACAGATCATCACGACCACCAGCAGCTTCTGGAGGCCCTGATACAGCACCTGATCACGGGGGTCGTCCGTGTCGAGACCGAGTAGGTCCGCACCGCCCAACAGCTGCAACACGATGCTCGCCGTGACGATCGGCCCGATCCCGAGCTGTAGGATCGACCCCTGTGATCCGGCGAGGATCGACCGGAAGCGGCCGAACAGGTCGCTCTGCGTGCCGGCGTCCAGCCCGAACAGCTGGATATTCGTCAGGAAGAAATACAACACGAGGACGCCGGCGGTCCAGCCGAGCTTGCGCCGGAAGGGGACGTGCCCCTCCGGCCGCGAGACTGACGGCATCCTCGTCAGCACCGGTTCGGCGGTCTCCTTCCATCCCATGGGTTACTCCTCGTCCGACTCCTCGGTGTCGTCGGCCTCGTCGGCGGCGGCCTCCTCGGCGCGTTCCGACAGGTCGGCGCTACCGCCGGCGGATTCGAGCTTTTCGACCGCGCTCGCGGTGAACGCGTCCGCGACGACGGACAGTTCGTTCCGCACCTGGCCGTCGCCGAGCACCTTCACCACGTCCGCGTCGTAGCCGTCGTCGGCCACGTCGCGGGCGTCGAGGTGGTAGCCGCCCTCGGTCTCTTCGGCCAGACCCTCGGCCACGTACAGCGCGGCATTCTCGTCGAGTTCCTGAACCGTCACTTCCCGCACCTCGTCCTGGACGCTCTCGGGGCGCGTGAAGCCGTGTTTGCCGATCGGTTCGTAGTTGTGGAACTCGTGCTTGTCGCGACCCGCACGCCCGCGGCCGCCACGGTGGCCGGCACCGCGCCGATTCTTGTGGGTGCCGCCGCCGTGGGTTCGCGAGCCACGCTGGCGCTTTTTCTTGTCGCTCATCGCATGGCCTCCAGCAGTCGGTCGATCTGCTCGGTGCTGTGCTTGCCGAGTTGCCCGCTTTCGACGGTCGGGTGTTTCACGCCGTCGTGACCGCCACGCGGCGGATGGAGCCGGAGCGACGGGGCGAGACCCTGCTCGCGCAGCGTCGTCTCCTCGTCGACCAGCGCGGCCGCCAGGGCGTCCACGTCGTCGTAGTCGGTGTTCTCGGCGACCCACTCGTCGGTGATGTCGCCAGCACCCTGTTCGGGTTCGCCACGCCGACGGATCAGCGTCGCGACCACGTCGGCCGACGGTTCGCCGTGGGCAACGTAGTCGTTGACTTTCGTGATCATGCCGCGGTAGGTGTCCGTCTCGGGCACCAGCGTACACTGGTTGACGGCGTGCAGGTTGAGCATCTCCAGCGTATCCTGCACGTCGCCGGCGATGTTCACCTCGCCGCGGATCTGGACGAGCGCTTCCATCACTCGCTCACCTCGGTTTCGCGCTGCTTGCGGCGGGCGCGCTGGGGCGTCCGCGACTGCGAGGCGTTCTGCAGCGCGTTGTACGTCGCCTTCGCGAGGTTGACCGTCGTCCGGGTGTTGCCAGTCGACTTCGTCCAGGCGTCCTGGACGCCCGCGAGTTCGAGGATGTTCCGCACCGTGGGTGCGGCCGCCAGCCCCAGCCCCTGCGGGGCGGGGATGATCTCGACCGTCACGGAGCCGGCCTTGCCGGTTGCCTTTCGGGTCAGGGAGTTGACGCCGCCTGCGCGGTCCTCCCAGGACCCGGAGCCGCGGTCGACCTCGATGATGTTCAGTTTCGCGACGTCGATTGCCTTCTGGATGGCCGAGCCGACCTGGTCGTCACGGGCCTCGGCGTAGCCGAGGTAGCCGTCGCGGTTACCCACCGCGACGACACACCGGAACTTCACCCGGCGCCCGGAGTCGGTCATGCGCTGGACCATGTTGATGTCGAGCACCTCGTCGTCCAGCCCCGGCAGGAGCTGGTCGACGATTTCGGCCTCCTTCAGCGGGAGACCGGAATCCAGTGCCGCCTTCATCGACGTTACGTCGCCGTCCTGTACCTTACGGCCGAGCCGCGTGCGCGGTTCCCAGCCGTCGCCGTAATCGTTACTGCTCATTGTCCTCCATCAGTGCTTCGAGCACGTCGTCGAAGTGCTCGGGGAGTTCCGTCGCGTCGAAGTCGCCACCGTACAGCGGTTCGTCCCGCTGTTCGGCGTATTCGGCGATGTGCTCGCCGCGGTTTCGCGACCAGTCCGCGAGGACGCTCTCGCTGTGCGGGATTTCGAGCCCCGCGTCGATTGCGCCTTCCTGTACTGCGAACACCTTGTTGCCCGGTGTCGCGGTGTTGAGCCCGATGTCGAGGACGGCCTCCGTCAGGCCGGCGTCGACTGCGCGGCTCCCCGCGAGGAAGCCCGTCAGGTACGCGCTCGGGAGATTGCCCGTGGGGGCCTCCCAGCCGTACTCCGCGAGGTCCTCCGAGGATGCGGCCGCGTGGGTCTCGTCACCGTCGGGACCGGGGGTGATCAGCTGCGCCCTGACGTGCCTGTTGCTCACGCGAGCGACCAGGCGAGGCTTGCCGGATTTCAGCAGGCGCAACCTCTGGTGGTAGTCGGTTCGGTCCTCGCGGCGACGCCGCATCGGGACCTTGTATCGTGGGCCTGTTGCCATCAGTCGTTCACCTCCACGTCGTAGTTGTTCTCGATGTACGCTTCGAGTCGCGCCACGCTGTCGAACTCCCCACCGCTAGCCTTGTTGTAGAGCTCGCGGTACTGGGAGCGGTCGAGCGGGCCGTCGTCGCGCAACTCGCGCAGGCGACGCCGCTGGGCGCGGATGCGACTCGTCCAATCCTCCTTGCTGTTCTTCCGGGCACCGGCGGTCCCGCGGCGGGAGCCGGCACCGGTCTGGTGGCCGTAAGCTCGCTTGTCCGCCCGTTCACGGGCGCGACCGCGCGAGTTGTTCGAGGTGCCCTTCTGCTGGATCGTACCCTGTTCGACCAGGTCACGGATGTCCTCGCGGGTGATCGCCTCCGCGATTTCGCTCTGGGCTTCCGGATCGAACCACACGCGGTCCTTGCCGACGTCGAGGACGTCGGCGGCGAGCCGTTTCTGTGCGCGCAGATCCGTCATTCGGCTTCCTCCTCTTCGACTTCGACTTCGACTTCGATGTACGTCGGGTTGAGGACGCGAATTTCGCGGTCCTCACAGACGTCTTCGATACGTTCGCGCTTGCGCGCGCCGACGCTGCTCGCGATGCGCACGGCCTCCGTGGCCGAGTCGACACCGTCGAGGTCGTCCGTGTTGTGGACGCGGACCTCCTCGAAGCCGCTGGGGTGCAGGCCACGGGCGGCCGACGGCGAGCGGTAGCCCGCTTCGACGGTCGCGCCCTTGCCTTTGATCCCGCGGCGCTGTTTCGAGAGGTTCCCGCGCGGCTTGCGCCACGAGGGGTCGACGCGCTTTTTCTTGTGGTGGTCCTGGCGGTTGAACTGCGGGTTGCCCTCCCGGCGCTTCTGAACCAGCGCTCGGGCGGCTTCGTCGTCCAGGTCCGGCGTCTTGTCCGCGTGGCCGCGGGGACGGCGCTCCGTCGCCGCCTCCGCTTCCTCGCTCGGTTCCTCGGGTTCGGTCTCCTCTTCGACCTCCGCCTCGGTCTCTTCGGTGACCTCGAGGCCACCGACGTCGGCCTTGATCCGAGCGGCGAGGGCGTTGCCGATCCCCTCAGTGTCGGCCAGTTCCGACTGGCTCGCGGCCTTGAGGTCCTCGATGGACTCGTAGCCGGCCTCGGCGAGTGCTTCGGCCTTCGAGGGTCCGACGCCACCGATGTCTTCGATCTCCTGAATCTCGTCGTCTTCGCTCATCTACGCCCCACCTGCCTGCGGTTTCTGTGTGATGTAGACGCCGTCCTGGAAGACGCGGGTGTCCTTGTCGTTGACCCGCGTCAACTGTTCGATGTCGGCGGCGGTCTGCCCGACGGCCTCCTTGTCGGGGCCGCGCAGGGTGATCTCTTCGCCGTCGACCTGTACCTCCGTGTCGCCGCGGATCGGAACTCGTCGCGGCGCGCGTTCGCCGAGGAAGTTCTCGATGACGACTTCGTCCCCTTCCACGTTCACCTGCATCGGGAAGTGAGCGTAGAAGATCTCCATCTGATACTCCCAGCCGTCCGTCACGCCGTGGAGCATGTTCTGGACGTGGCTCTCGAAGGTGCCGAGCGTCGCGCGCGTGTTGGCGTCGTCGGCCTCGCTCTCGATGACCACGTGGTCGTCCTCGACGTCGACCGACACGTCGGGGTACCAGAGGCGTCGCGTGACGCTCCCGTTCGGTCCCTCGACGGTCAGGTCGAGGTGGTCGACCTCGGCGGACACGTCGTCCGGAATCTCGATTTCTGTTCGGTTCATTGTTAGTATACGTATGCGATCACCTGGCCACCGATGCCCTGTTCGCGGGCCTCGTAGTGGCTCATGACGCCGTGGCTGGTCGTGACGACGAGCGCCCCGTAGTCACGGGCCGGGAGATATCGCTTCTCCCACTTTTCGAACTCGTCTGCGCCCGCGGAGTAGCGGGGCTTGACGACGCCACACTGGTTGATCGCGCCTTTCAGTTCGATCTCGAAGCGACCGGACTTGCCGTCGTCGACGAACTCGAATCCGTCGATGTACCCGCGGTCGTAGAAGACCTCGAGTACGGAGCCGATCACGTTCGAGGCGGGCTGTACCGTGTGGGACAGATGTCCCACGCTCTCGGCGTTATCGAGCCCCGAGAGCGCGTTCGAGAGGGGGTCGTTCCCTGCCATTGTTATCGATACTTCTTGAATCCCATGTCTCGGGCGACCTCGCGGAAGCACTGCCGGCAGAGGAAGATGTCGTACTTGCCGACGAGTCCCTGCTTGCGGCCGCACCGACGACACTGGTGGCGGTCGTCCGTGCGGGGCGTGGCGTGCTCTCCGGTCACGTCGCGTCCGTCCTGGGTTCCTGATTCACTTTCGCTCATTCCGTTACCTCCACGTCGAAGTTGGCTTCGACGAAGGCGATCGCGTCCGACGCGTCGAGTCGATGCTTCGACGGGATCGAGCGCGACACCTTATCTCGCTTCGCGACGCGGTATCCCGGGCGGACCATGTTGACCGTCACGTCCAGCCCGTAGATGCCGACGTTCGGGTCGTACTCCTGGCTCGGGAACTCCGTGTGTTCCTCGACGCCGAAGCTGACGTTGCCCGTCTCGTCGAACTGCGAGGCCGAGAGATCGACCAGCGTGAGTGCCGTTTCGAGGAACTCGACCGCAGCGTCGCCGCGAAGGGTGACCTTCGCGCCGATCGGGTCACCCTCGCGGATGTTGAAGTCCTGGACCGTTCCGCGGGCCGTCGTCCGGACGCTCTGCTGTCCGGTGACGTCCTCGAGGATGTCCTCGGCGTCCGCGAGTTCGCGGCCACCTTCGCCGACGCCCATGTGGACGACGACCTTCTCGATCCGCGGTTCGCGCATCTCGTGGAACTCCGCGGTGTCACTCTCGCTCATTCGTCATCCTCCTCTTCGTCACCGGTGAAGTTCTCGTCGATCACGACGACGTACTCCTCGATCGTCTCGAAGCCGCCGTCGTCCTGGGAGACGGTGACGACGTTGTCGCCGCTCCCGGGCGTGACCGTGATCGTGTCGATTTCGCCGATTTCGCCGGCGTGACTGCCTGCGACGGCCGTCACCAGGGCACCCTCCTCGTAGACGAAGTGGGCGACGATGTCCTTGGTCTCGTTGTCGACGACCAGGGAGTCGCCGGTGGCGTACTCGCCAGCCTCGTCCTCCGCGACGCGCACGTTCGTGCCGTCGTGGAGGGTGAACTGGAAGTCACCGCCGGTTACCTGGGTCTTCCGCACGATCTTGCCGAGACGGCTCCCGGCCGCGTCGGCGTCGATGGGGGTCAGCGACAGTCGACCGCCCTCGTCGGGGAACACGCGGTAGAACTCCTCGCGTTCCGCGAAGGCCAGGATGTCGAACATCCCGATTGGACGTTCGACGTCGGAGATAGCGTCCCCGTTGACGAGGACGCTGTCCTGATTGAGTGCGTAGTTCGCTTCCTTGCGCGAGTCGACGTAGCCGAGCACGTCCCGCAGGACGATGAGCAGGGGAACCCCCGCCTCGCCGTGTGGGCCGGCGCCGGCCTTGACCGTCCAGGTCGCGGTCTTCCGTTCGACCGGCCAAGACTTCGGGACCGAGAGTCGTTTCTGGTGTCGAGTCATTCGGTATCCGCCTCCAGGCGCGCCTGCCGGCGCTCGTCTTCCAGGTTCAGTGCCGTCACGCGGAGGTTGCTCGCATCGAGGGGCCGGGGCACTTCCTCGCCGTCGGCCTTCTCGACGGTCACGTCCTCGACGTGGACGACTTCGTCCGTGAGGTCCACCGCGATCACGTCGGCTTCCTCGCCGGCGTGGTCGCCGCGGAGCACCTCGACGGTGTCGCCCGCGTTGACGCGGACCGATCGCTGGCCGTACTCCTCGCGGAGGTCCTCGGCCAGCGTGGATCGAACCTGATCCTGACGCTCGTGCAGGGGCGCGTTCCGCTTCCGTGTGCGCTCTTTGTGTGGCTGTCGAGTCATACGATCATCGTCGCGGTTGATGCGATGCTCCCGAAGCGTTCGGCGACTTCACGCGCGACGGGACCTTTGATCTCGGTCCCGCGAGGCTCTTCCATGTCGTCGATGACGACAGCCGCGTTGTCCTCGAACTTCACGCGCGTGCCGCTGGGTCGGCGAATGGGCTTGCGCTGGCGGACGACGACCGCCTCCAGCACCTGCCGGCGCATTTCCGGCGTGCCCTTGGTGACCGAGACGGTCACCTTGTCGCCGATTCCCGCTTTGGGGTGTCGATTCTTGGTTCCGGAGTAGCCCGCGACGCTGATAATCTTCAGTTCGCGCGCTCCGGTGTTGTCCGCACAGTTGATGAGCGACCCCTTGGCGAGGCCACGGGTGACGTCGGCTTTCAGCGCCTCCATCACTCGTCACCTCCCAAAATTTCGACGACCACGTGTGATTTGGTCTTCGAGAGGGGTCGCGTCTCCGCGATGCGGACCCGGTCGCCTTCCGAGAGGCCCAGACACGGGGGTGCGTGGGCCGGGATGCGACTCCGGCGTTTCATGTATCGGTCGTACTTGGGAACACGAACGTCGTATTCGCGTTCGACGACGACCGTCTTTTCCATCGCTGTGGAGGCGACGGTGCCCTCCAGCGTCTGGCCGCGCACGGACAGTGAGCCGTGGAACGGACAGTGCTGGTCGGAGCAAGCCTCCTCCGGTTCGGTTACGTTCAGTCCTATCGCCATGTGGATACACCTGCCTTCTCGGTTCGCAAGGCGGGTCGTGAGAGCAGTCGTGCGCCATCCACCGTAACGTAGGCCACGTCCTCGCAACCGCCAGACTGACCGGATCGGAGTCCGGCAGTTTCCGACGGAAGTTTGGGCGCGGTCCCCGACGCCTTCTCGGCGTCGGCGGCTTCATCTGTGCGCTGGGGGAGGGCGAATTCGAAGGTGGTCCCCTGCTTGGGGACGCGCCACACCCGGTCGCCGGTCGACACGACGAGCGTCCGCATCGTCTCGCTGACGACGCGGCCGCTGATCCCGACGTTGTCGGGATTCGTCGACTCGACGACCCGCACACGCAGGCCGTTGAGTTCGTGTCGAACCAGGGTCTCGGGTGTGAGCGCCATTATTCTTCGATGTCGCCTTCTTCGCGCTGGATCGTCTTGATCCGCGCGATGGTTCGTTTCAGTTCGCCGGGACGCGACGGGTTCTCGGGCATGCCACCGGCGGCCTGCAGTGCCTTCGCGTTCAGCAGTTCCGTTTCGAGGTCCTCGAGTTCAGCCTCGCGTTCGGCGGGCGTCATGTCGCGGATCTCCTCGACGTGTAGGATCGCCATTATGCGTCCTCCTCCTCGTCGGTTTCGTCTTCGTCAGCCGTTTCCATCTCCTCGACGAGGTCGGCCGCCTCGTCCATCGTCTCCTCGTCGACGTCTTCGTCGACGGTTTCGGTGGACTCCTCGTCGGCGTCCGCGGCTGCTTCGGCCTCGTCGTCCTCGTCACCCGGAAGTTCCTCCTCGACGACTTCCTCGACGATTTCCTCGTCGAGGCCTTCGTCGAGGTCCTCGGGCGTCTCGGTCGGCACGTCGACGTCCTCGTCCTCGCCGACGTCCGGGATCTCCTCCGGCTCTTCCTCGAGGAGTTCCTCGACGCCGCCGCCGGTCTCGGCCGCCTGTTCGACGGGTTCGACGTCGGCGTCCTCGGCGATTTCGAAGTCGTCGGGCAGTTCGGCGCCCGGCGGGATGATCTTCACCGTCACGCCGATGGTGCCGAGTTTCATCACGGCGACGCCCTGCCCCTCGTCCACGATGGATTCGGCTGGTTCGCCGTTGTGCTTGATGTAGCCGCGGTTGAACTTCTCGACGCGCGAGCGCGCGCCAGTGACCTTCCCGGACAGGACGATTTCGGCGCCGAGGGCGCCGGCTTCCATGATCCGGTCGATGGTCGTGTGACCCGCCTTGCGGAAGTACCAGCCACGCTCGAGTGCGTTGGCCAGTCGGTCCGCCACGATGCGGGCGTTGAGATCCGGTTCGTCGACCTCCTGGACGTCGATCTGGGGGTCGTCGAGGTCGAACCGCTCTTCGAGTTGGGTCGTCACCTTGCGGATGTTCTTCCCACCCTTGCCGATGACCATCCCGGGCTTTTCGGCCTTGAGGACGATCTGGGTCCCCATCGGGGTCTTGGCGACGTCCATGCCGCCGTAGCCCGCGCGGCCGAGTTCGTCCGCGAAGAACTCGTCGATCTGCGAGCGCTGCAGGCCGTTCTCGATGAATTGGTGTTCGTCGGCCATTAGTTCTCGTCCTCCGATTCGATGATCAGTTCGACGTCACAGAGCGTGGTGTTCCACGGATCCGCGCGACCGAACGCACGGGGCTTGCGACCCTGCCGTTCACCGACCTTGTGGG
Organism: Haloplanus litoreus; assembly: GCF_045690335.1. Lineage (GTDB taxonomy): Archaea > Halobacteriota > Halobacteria > Halobacteriales > Haloferacaceae > Haloplanus > Haloplanus litoreus. Next base: position 1,650,513 of record NZ_CP147874.1, read on the forward strand.
CGGCGACGTGCTTGATCGTCATCGATTCGCCGTCGAACCCCTGTTCGTCCGCGTTGTTGCTCGCGTTCTCCAGCAGACTCAGGAAGTCCTTGCTGGCCTTCTCGGGGTAGCGACCGGCGTCCCAGCCGTCGATGTCGCTTCGATGACCGACGCCCGTGTTGTGCTGTTTGAACGGGACGGACCGTTCCTCGTCGATGACTGCCTGGAGATACTCCTCGGCGTCGGCGACGGTCATGCCCTTGATCGCGCGGGCGATGGCCTTGCTGTGCTTGATGCTGATGGGCCGCTCTCGGAGCATCGCCTTGGCGGTCGTCTCCGGGTCGGCCTCGACGCTGTAGTTGATTCCCATGTGTTACTTGAGTGGCACGAACTTCGAAGACCTGGTCGCGCCGATGCCGGCCTGACCGTGTTCGACCGACGTTCGGGTGAGCTGGAACTCGCCGAGGTAGTGCCCGATCATCTCGGGGTCGACCTCGACGCGCTGGAACTCCTGCCCGTTGTAGACCGAGAAGGTCAGCCCGACCATCTCGGGGACGATGGGCATGTCCCGGAGGTGGGTACGGATCGGATCGTTGGCCGTCTCCTCCTCTCCGGCCTCGCGGGCACGGTCGAGCAGCTTCTGGTGTTCGACCGACAGGCCTCGGGTGATGGTTCGCCGCATTCGAGCGGGGAGCAGTTCCGCGACGTCGTCGAGCGACATGGACTGCAGCTCGTCGAGCGTGTGACCGCGGTAGGTGAACTCACCCTCGCGGCCGGTTCGGTATTCGGAACTCATTATTTGTTACCTCCGCGTCCGGTGCGTTTCGAGGCGATGTCACCGACCTTCCGTCCCGGCGGCGCGTTCCGCGAGACGGACTTGGGTTTCCCCGGATGCTGGCGGCCGCCGCCACCGAACGGGTGATCGACGGCGTTCATCGCGACACCACGGACCCGCGGCCACTTCGTGCCTCGGGACTTCATCTTGTGGTGCTTGTTCCCGGCCTTGACGAACGGCTTTTCGGTTCGGCCGCCACCCGCGACCACGCCGACCGTGGCGCGACACTGCGGGTTGAGGCGCTTGACCTGGCCGCTCGGCAGCTTCACGACCGCGACCCGTTTGTCGTGGGTCATGAGCTGTGCGCTCGTGCCGGAGGCCCGGGCGAACTTGCCGCCGTCGCCGGGGCTGCTCTCGACGTTACAGACCGGGACGCCCTCGGGGATCTCGGCCAGCGGGAGCGTGTTCCCGGGCTTGATCTCCGCGGAAACGCCGACCTGAATCGTCTCCCCGACCGTCACGCCCTCGGGTGCGAGGACGAGCCGTCGGTCCCCGTCCTCGAACTCGACGGCCGCAATCGGCGCCGAGCGGGCGGGGTCGTGTTCGATGTCGACGATCTCTCCCGAGATCGTGTCGCGCTCTTCGTCCTTCTTGTGTTGGAGGTCGGCCTTGTAACGGTGGCTGGGGGCACGGAACGTCGGCCCACCGCGACCACGTCGCTGGCCTTGAATGCGTCGTCCCATCTTAGAACACCCCGATTCGCGAGGCGATTTCCTGTGCGTCGTCGTCCTCCGAGAGGGCGACGACTGCCTTCTTCTCGCCCTGAGCGGTGATCTGCGTGTTCACGTTCGTGATCTCCACGTCGTATCGGACCTCGATGGCCTCGCGGATCTCCCGCTTGTTCGCGTCGATGTCGACGACGAAATGGAGCTTGTTGTCGAAGTCCATCTCGTCCATCGCCTTCTCCGTCACCAGCGGGTGGTGGATGACCTGGCTCATCGGTCGGCCACCTCCGCGACGGCGCTCTCGGTCCAGAGCGTGAGTCGACCGGCGTCCGTACCGGGGGCGAGGTCCTCCGCGTTGACCTCCCGGGCCGTCGTCACGTCCGCACCGGCGAGGTTGCGTGCCGCCTTCGACGGCTCCTCGCTCGTCACGAACAGGATCGACTTCGGCTCGCGGTACTTCCGGCCGCGGGTCTTGCCACGCCCGGCCTTGACCGAGCGACCGTCGTCGGCGCGTTCGACGTCCGCATGGACGCCGAGCGCTTCGAGCAGGTCGACGACGTCACGGGTCTTGACCAGATCCTCGAAGTCGTCGCTGACGACGAGCGGCAGCGAGAGGTCCTCGTCGAACTCGTGACCGCGTGCGGCCACGCGCTCGGCGTCGGTCGTCGCCGCGACGGCCGAGCGGACTGCCAGCTTTCGCTCCTTGTCGTTGATTCCTTTCCCCTGGTCCTTCTCGGCTTTCGGCGGGTGCGCCTTGCGCCCACCGACCGTCTGGGGCACGCGGGCGCCCTGCCCGTTCTCTCGGGGCACGTGGGCCATCCCGCGGCCGCTCCCGAAGGACTCCGCCGGGGTTCGCAGCCCGGCGTAGGGGTCGGCACCGTACGCCTGTTTTCGGTTCGCCTGTGCGGCCAGGACGGCACGCTTGATGAGGTCCGGCCGGTAGGCCGTCTCGAAGACCTCCGGGAGGTCCACCGTGCCCGCATCCTCGCCGTTCAGATCGCGTACTGTTGCTTGCATTGGTTATCCCTGGTTGGATGCGGTCGAAACGTAGCGCACCTCGGGGTCGAGGCGCGGTTGGTCGTTCGGTCGGACGGCCGGGCGGAAGCGAAGGAGTCGCTGATCCGGGCCCGGCAGCGAGCCTTTGACGAGCGCGTAGGGCCCGTCGACCTCGCCGTAGTTGACGAAGCCGCCGTCGACGGACGCCTCGTCGCCGTCGCCCATGTCGATCAGGCGCTTGTTGAGTTCCGTCCGCTGGTGGTAGCCCGTCTGCCCCTGCTGGGGGACGGTCGAACGCACGCGGGACGGGTTCCACGGGCCGAGGTTGCCGATCCGTCGGCGCCACCCCTGACGGGCGTGTTTGCCCTTCCGCTTCTGGACGCCCCAGCGCTTGACGGGGCCCTGGGTGCCCTTCCCTTTCGTGATGCCGCTCGCGTCCATGAACTCGCCGGCGCGGAACACGTCGGACATGTCGTGTTCGCCGCCGTCGGCGAGCAGGCCGAGCGCGAAGTCGACGCGCTCGTCGAGCGACCCGCCGCCGACGCGCGTCTCCATCACGTCTGGCTTTTTCTTCGGGACGTTCGCCAGTTCGCTCGGCACCGTGTGGGTGATCATCCGCAGGTCGTCGACCGCACCGCTCTCGACGGCCTCTCGGAGCGCGTCGGCGTCGTCCTCGAAGCTGTCTTCCGCCGGCAGGTCGAGCGTGCGGTCGAGTTCCGGGTGGAACTCGTCGGTCCACACTTCGGTTGCCGGCTTCAGTCCGTACGACGTCTCTTCGTAGGCTCGCAGGGCGACTGCCCGCATCGGCGGCGTCTCGACGACGGTCACCGGGACCGACTCCTCCATCCCTTCGCGGGGGGAGTTGGCCTCGTCATTGACCATGACGACGTGGGTCATTCCGGCCTTGTAGCCGGCGAAACCCTGTAGCGCGGGGGCGCCGTCGTCGTCGGGCCACGAGCGAATACGCGGGACTTCAGTGGTCGCGCGTTTGCGCGGACCGAATCCCATCGAGCCTTTTCGTGGTCTGCTTGGTTGTGGCATGGATTTACTCCGTGAGTGTCAGGGGCGCGAGCGACGCGAACATCGCCTCCTCCGTTCGCACCGTCTCGCTTCCCTGCCGCGGAATCGTATTCAGCCAGAGGTCGAACCCCGGTCCGGGTTCGACGTCCGTGTCGCCGGCGGCGTCGTCCGCGGCGGCGACGTCCTCGACTGGGATGTCGAGGATGGCCGGAAGCCCGCGCCCGGGTGCCCCGAAGGCGACGGTCATGTCGCCCTCGGTGCGCCCCACGACGTCGGCCAACCGATCGACCGACAGCGACGCCCCGTGGCGGGACGTCCCGATTCGTAGCCCCGCGTCGGGGCGGGCCAGCGCTTCCGACAGGTCCGCACGACGGATCTCGAACCCCGGTAGGGGGTCGTCGACGATCCGGGCGCGGACCGGCTCTCTCGAAGAGATCCTGATGGCGACGCGCTCTCCTTCGCTCACCTCCATCCCGTCGGGGAGGAGGAGGGAGATTGGGTGTTGCAGTGCGCAATTGACCCGAACGCGGCCGTCAGGTCCGACCTCGGTCACGATTCCCTCTTGTAACGACCCCGGACGCTCAGGTCCGGAGCCGGTCCGTGACGAGACGCGGAGGGGCGGCAACACGCCGGCGTACTCCAGTTCGTCCCGCGTCCCCCACGCGTCCTTTCGGAGGTAGGGGGGCGTGGCGGCGTACCGGAGGACGACCTCGACGAACCCGCCTCCCCAGCGCCGTTCGCCGTCCACGTCGTGGAAGACGACCAGCCGATCCGCCCGAAACACCGTCGCCGCGCGGGCGACGTAACCGAGTTTGCGAGTTGCCTCGCGTTTGTCCTCGGCTTCTCGGACGAGGGAAGACGGCACGAGCACACTGAGCGTCATGCCGGGCCTTTCCGCGTCACGTCACTAGACTGTGCAACTCGTACCGCATCCTCCGGTAAAAGGGTAGCGAAAAGCAAACTGTCCTGTGACGGCCTCACACGGCCCGAAACGCCGATTCGTGGGGAGTTCTTCCACGGCAACGACCCCCACGCCGGCACCGAGTTGGCCCGGATTTCGGAACGCTTAATTATCCGTCCCGGCTTGGTGTGAATGCGAAGGGCGCGCTGGTAGTGTAGTGGTATCACGTGACCTTGCCATGGTCACAACCTGGGTTCAAATCCCAGCCAGCGCATTTTTGCCGAACCCTGCGACCGAGGAGCGGAGCGACGAGTGAGCCGTGAGGGAAAAATCGTCACTGCGGATTTGAAGGAGAGAAACGCGAGCGTTTCGCGTGGTTCAAATTCCCACGAGCGCATTTTCTCGATTCGACGACGAACGGCGCGAGCGCTCCGCGTAGTCGCCATCGCTGGAGTTCCGACCCGTTCCGGGGCGGCCGGTGCCTATTCGAGCGACTTTGCTCGGTTCTGAAACTCCCCGCCACAGGCCGCACACGTCCCGGGATTCGTGTCGTTCTCGACGATTCGACCACACTGCAGGCACTCGTACTCGGACGTCGTCTCGGCCGTACTGTGCTCGACGTCGTGGCTGTGAGGCATATCCTCGGGTTACAGCGCCAGCGTGAAGTATTAATCGTACTAGGTATATTAATGAGTATAATTGTCACATAGCGTGGGGCTCCCCGCCCCACGGCGTCGCCGGGGGTGTGTCCCGATGCCCGACTCGCGGGGCATGCCCGCCGATTCGGACGAACGAACGGGCCGGGGCCGCCCCCGAGACGGGGACTGTCTTCGGCGGCGGCGGAGCCCTGCGCGCTCCGGTTCCTCGCTGCCGGCACCGACGGGGAACGGCTGGTGCAGGGACCCCGACGGGTCGAGCCAGTCGAACTCGCGGTGGCGAGGATCCGGACCGACCGGAGCACGTCTCGCCCGACGGTCCCACGTGCGACTGATCGTTCGCGGGGGTCGTCGCCGCTCTCGCTCGTCCGCGGTAACGAACCCTTATACCGATCACTCTCCCAACTGAGGGCATGGATCGGCGTGCGTTTCTGGTGGCTGCGGGAGCGGGACTGGCCGGCTGTGGGTCGACGACCTCTCCCGACGGCGAGTCGGAACGGACGGCGACGGGGACGGCGACACCGACATCCACGGCGACGCCGACGCCGGTGGAGACGGCGACGCCAACGCGCACGCCGCCAGAGCGTCGGTATCTGCCGCAGTTGCTGGACGTAGCACTCGTCTCCACCTGGTCGGAACCCGGCGACCTGGCGGCGAAACGGATCGATCAGGTGCGGCGTGGCCAGCCCGCCGTCGTCGCGTTTCGGTACCGCCTTCGCGTCCCCGAGGGGACGATCAACCTCAAGGAGGGCGTCGACGTGACTACCGACGACGAACTGGTCGTCCGACGCTTTCGGGACGTCGACCGCACCGTCGACTCGGCCGGACTCTACACGTGGGAGGACGCGATGACGTTCGAGACGGCCGAGTGGCCGACGGGGTCGCTGACGGCGTCGGTGGCCGTGGGCGAACTCCAGTTGCACCGGACCTCGGACTCCGTGGCGACGACGTTCGAACTCGTCCCGGCCTGACCGGAACCGGAATCGCGTTCACCGCCGACCGTTCGATAGCGACGGTCGCGTCGTGTCGCCGGGAGACGACTGACGGCGTCGAACGCCTCACAGTCGACATCCGATCCCGAGCGGTCACGGTCGGCGACCGAAAAAGACGGATTTATCAATAGCCGTCCCATCCTCGAAAATGCGCTCGGTTGGTGTAGTCCGGCCAATCATGTTGGCCTTTCGAGCCGACGACCAGGGTTCAAATCCCTGACCGAGCATGGTTCTGAACGAACGGAGTGAGTGAAGAAGCACGTACCGTGACGGGATTCGAATCAGGGAGCGGCTTTGCCGCGACCGTGGTTCAAATCCCTGACCGAGCACTTCTGCGATGCGTCACCCCGTGACGCGAGCGAACGCGCGACGGGGGGATTCGAAACGCGCAGCGAGGAGGGGTCGATCCCGGTGGGCCTGAAACGCCCCGCCGACCGTTCGATCCCGCCGCCGGTCGAGCGCGAACCCCGCTCCGTCGCCTCCTGTTGTGCTCCCCGTTCGCCCCGAATTTGTATCGACAGATACTGTTTTCGTCCGCCGGAGCAACTGTCGACTGATGAGTGATACCGAACCACATTCCGGGTCACGGAAGCCCGTGGAGGTCAGGTTCGCCGTCCCCGATCCGACCTATCCGTTCATCGGGATCACACAGGAGGAGGACTGTCGGGTGGAACTCGAGCGAATGCTCCCGCGGGGGCCGGGTACCTACGCGGAGTTCTTTAGCGTGATCGGTGCCGACGCCGACCGCGTTCTAGAACTCGCCCGGTCGAACGACCTCGTCGAACCCCATCTCGTCTCTCGGTACGAGTCCGGAGGGCTGTTCGAGTTCATCGTCTCGGGGGGCTGTCCCGCGCGCCAACTGGCGGAGCTGGGTGCCATTCCTCAGGACGTGGTGAGCGAGGACGGGCAGGGACGTATCGTCGTCGACATCCCCGCCGAGAGGGACGCACCCGAGATCGTCGACGCCTTTCTCGACGATCACCCGACGGCGAATCTGGTCGCCAAACGGACGAACGAGCATCCGGACCCGTTGCTCACGACGGAAGCACTACAGATGGCCGTCGACGACCGACTCACCGCCCGACAGCAGGATATCCTGTTCACCGCCTACGAAGCCGGCTACTACGAACGGCCGAGCGAGACGACCTGCGAGGAACTCGCGACCGAGTTCGGTATCAGCCCCGCGACGCTGTCACAACACCTCCGAGTGGCCGAACGCAAACTCCTCGCCATCGTCGTCGAGGACAACGTCGTCTCCCCTTCGTCCTGAGTTCGTCCCGGTCCCCGTGTCGACTGCCCCGTCGTGTCGGTTGGCGCTCCCGACGGTCAAGGAGTGACTTTATCAACTGAACGAACAGTAGGACGTACGTGCATGCGGCCGGTCCCCACTGAGGGCGCGAACCGCACTCGGGGGCGCTCGCTCGATGCCGCTCGCTCGTCTCTCGGATCAACACATGTCCGCACAAGAATCTCGTCGTCGTGAACGCTCACAGCCCGATGGACTGTCGAAAGACACCATCTTCTCGATGCTGAGCAATCAGCGTCGGCGGTACGTGCTCTACCACCTGGGTCGGACTCGGGAGACGGTGTCGCTTCGGGACCTCGCCGAACGGATCGCTGCTTGGGAGAACGACGTCCCGATCTCGGAGTTGAACTACAAACAGCGAAAGCGCGTCTACACGTCGTTGCACCAGACACACTTGCCCAAACTCGACGAGGCGGACATCGTCGACTACGACCGTGACCGTGGAACGATCACCCTGGCCGATCGGGCGGCCGAACTCGACGGCTATCTGGAGGTAGTCGGGGAACACGACCTGCCGTGGTGTGACTTCTATCTCGGTCTCTCTGCGGTGGCGCTCATCGCTCTCCTGGCGACGTGGCTGAATCTGTTTCCCTTCTCGCTGCTCCCGAATCTCGTTCTCGCCGGCGTGATCGTCGTACTCTTTGCGGTCGCCGCCGGGGCCAACTCGTATCTCGCGCGTCGGAATCGGATCGGTGGCAGCAACGCACCCCTCGCCGGCCCCGACGAGGATTAGGTCAGCCAGTCCTCCGGTTTCGTGTCGTAGTCGATGTCGTTGGCGGCGATCCGTTCTTCGAGGTCCGGTTCCAGTTCGTGCGTCTCGAAGCGGGTCCCGTCGTATCGGATGCGCTTGCCCACCTCCGTCGGCGTCGGTTCACGGTTGCGCCGGCGGGCAATCTCCAGTTCGTGTTCGTCGTACTCCTTGACGATGGTCATCAGGTTGACTGGCCGTCCCCACAGGTCGTAGGTGCGTTCGAGCACGCGCTTTGCCTGTTCGACGTCGAGGCTGATCCCGTTGTACTGGTGACCGAGCAACAGCTCGTTCCGGTTGTCGAAGTTGCCGTCGTAGACGGCGACGGTCGGTTTCCCGAAGTTGGTGAACTGCAGGAGGAGTTTCTTCTTCACGTCGTCGGGGTCGCCGGAGGCGACGCGGAAGTCGCCGGTCGCCTGCGAGAACTCGTAGGTGAAGTAGTCGTTCTCGGTGACGAACTCCTCGGAGAGGAACGCGTCGATGAAGGTCACGTCGTTGTGGCTCTCCCGGAGTTCCCGCATCCGCCGCCAGCCGGCGCCGTAGTCTACGTCCGTCAGGGCCTCCGCGACGGTGTCGTACTTCGCGTCGTCGAACATGTACCGCGCCAGGCGTTCGAGCTCCGACCGCCGGATGCGACGGAGGAATCCGCGGTTCTGAGGTTTGCACAGCGAGAAGTGCCGTTCGGCCAGGCCCGCGGTCGTGAGCACCTTCCACGGGTAGCGCTCTACGTCCACCTCGCCAGCGCGTGCCCGTTCGAGGGTGTCGGCGTCGACCCGGGGGTCCGCGGGGTCGAGATCCGAAAGTGTCTCCGGTGTGACGGTGGCGATGGCCGGATCGGGCGCCAGCAGGTCGGCCACCTCGTCGAAGTCGACCACGTCGTGGAAGTTCCGCCACGTGATCCCCTCGACTCGCAGGAGTCGATCGGCCACCGCCCGCCGGTTGGTCACGTTCTCGACGTACTCCCAGAGTTCCTTGCCGAGTTTGTAGGGGTTGAGTCCGGGTGAGCCGAGGACGCGGGCCATGTGGTCGGCGTACGTGACGAACTCGTCGGTGCCGGCGAAGTTCTCGTCGCTCATCATCAGCGACTCCCAGAAGCTGGCCCACCCCTCGTTCATCACCTTCGTCATCTTCTGGCCCGCGAAGTAGTACGACTCCGTCCGGAGGATGTCGAGGACGTCCTTCTGCCACGGGTCGAACTCCGTCGCTTTGCCCGACTCCCCGTCGAACTGCTGCCCGTGTTCCCGGAGGTACGCCAGCACGTCCTTGTGTGGCTCCTCGAGGCGTGCCGCCGCCCGCTCCGACTCGGCGAGTTCGTCCAGCCACTCCTCGTCGAAGGCCTGCCGGCGGACGTCCTCCGAGACGCCGAGTTCGTCGAGTCGCTCGCGCAGGTCAGCGGGGGCGTCGCGCTCCCGCCGCTGGTCGGCCCGCGCGAAGGCGCGGTGCTGGTCGATGGTGTCCTCCAGGCAGAGAACGGCGTCGATGAATCGCTCCACCTCGTCGCGGTCGATTTCGGGGTCCTCGACGTAGCCCGTGACTATTTCCGCGTGTCGTTCGAGCATGGCTGCGGCGTCTAGGGCCGCGCGCTCGTCGCCTTGGCCGTCGCCGAACAGGCCGAACCACTCGTTGTTGGCGAAGAAGTCGGCGTGGGCCTCGACGTGCGTGATAACCGCCTTCTGGTCGGCCAGCGAGTTCGACTCCTGGAGGAAGGCGTGCGAGGGGTTGTCGTTGTTGACGATTTCGAAGGCCTTGCCCATGCCGAACTGGTCCTGTTTCTGCTGTCGGTCGTAGGCCATCCCCCAGCGCCAGTGGGGGTAGCGCCGCTGGAACCCGCCGTAGGCGATGAGTTCGTTCATCTCGTCGTGGTCGACGATCCAGTAGTTGACCGGGTACGGGTCGAGTCCGAGTTTCCGGGCCAGTTCCGCGGCCTCCTCGACCGGTTCGGTGAGTCGGGTCGCTTCCTTCCGTGCGTCGATGCGGTCGTCTCTCATTGATCCTCCGTACTCAGGATGTCGTAGATGGCGTCGGTCACGTCAGCGGGGTCGGAGACGTAGGCAACGACGACGCCCTCGCGGTCCTCGAAGGCGCGTTCCACCTCCTCGGCGTGAGTGGCGTTGATCGCCGTCCCTCCGGGCTGTGTCTCCACGTAGGCGTGGAGGTTCGCCGGGATGTCGGCCATCAGCGGCACGACGTTCTCCCGGGTGTCGTTGCTGGAGTTCTCCGAGTCGCCGGCGGCGAAGACGTAGCGGTTCCACTCCGACCAGGGGTACCGCTCGTTCAGGACCTCCGCGGCGAGTTCGTAGGCCGAGGAGATGCGGGTGCCACCGCCAGAACGGATCCCGAAGAAGTCCTCGCGGTCCACCTCCCACGCCTCGGCGTCGTGGGCGATGTAGACGAACTCCGCCCGGTCGTACTTGCCGGTGAGATACCAGTCCAGCGGCGTGAACGTCCGCTCGACGAGTTCGCGTTTCTGCTCGCGCATGCTCCCCGACACGTCGCGGATGTTCACCACCACGACGTTTTTCTCCGTCTTCTCGATCACCTCGGGGTGGCGGTAGCGTTCGTCCTCGCGGCGGAAGGGTACCTGACGGAGGCCGTCGCGGCGGATGCGCTGGAGCGTGGTGGTGCGCTCGACGTTCTCGACCATCTCCTCGAAGCTCTCCCAGCGGCCACGCTCCGCCTCCGGGATGTCGTCCCACCGGTCTTCGATCCAGGCCCGGGAGACGAGGACGTTCTCCTCGCGACACCACCGGAACACGTCGCCCGGCGTGGCCCCGGCGACCCGCATCGCCTCGCGGACGAACTCCTCGTCGAAGTCCATCGCCAACTTTCGTTTCAGCCCCTGTTTGAACAGGCGCTCGAAGTCGAGGGTGCTGTTCGGCCCCGCCCGCGTCAGTTCCGTGAAGTCGCCTTCCACTTCCTCGACTACCTCCTTGCCTTTCGGCTCCAGGTCGAGACCGAGTTCCTCGTCGAGTTCCTCGGCGAACTCCTCGGGGTCCATCTCGTAGTACTCGTGGTCGGTGCCCTCCTCACCGGGGTCGCCGTCCTCGTCGCCGTCCGCGTCGCCGTCGCCGGGTTGGGGCGGGCCGACCGGCTGACCCACGTCGGGCGTGCCGTCCTGCCCCTGCCCGACGCCCCCGCGGTCACGGGGGTCGTAGGCGAACTCCGGAAGGTCGACGACCTTGATGGGCACTCGGATGCTGTCCGGGCCGCTCCCGCCGAGGTCGCCGTAGCGGATGAACTCCTCCAGGTCCTCGCGGCGTCGCTCGCCGACCTCCCGGAAGCGGTCGAGATCCTCCCTCAGTCCCATCGGTAGCCCACCTCCCGCATCACTTTGCGGCTCGTCAACTCCGCCGAGGCCGGCGAATAACCGTTCTCGCGGAGGTGTGCGATCGTTCGTTCCTTGAGGTGTTCGGTCTCCGTCCCGGACGGCGGGTCCGTCCACTGAGCGGGGTCGAACCCCTCGAACAGCCGTTTCACGTCGCCCCAGTCGTGGGCGTCCAGCACCGCTCGGATGACCGGAATCTCGGCGACGTCGACGTTCTCGATGGCGAAATCCTCGTCGCGGTTCTCCCACGCGTAGCGATTGATGGCCGTGATGACCTTCTCGCGCCGGAACTCCTCGACCCGGTCGCTCGGCGTCGCGCCGTCGTAGGCACCCGCCCCGAACCGGCCGAGGTGTTCGGTCTCGAACACCTTCATCAGCAGCGGATCGGGGGCTGCCGGTCCGCGCTCCGTCTCGACCTGTTCGCCGTTCGCCCAGGCGAAGACGTGTTCGACGTACTCCGCGACGGTCCCCTCGTCGACGCCTTTCTCGGCCAGCAACGCGTCGAGGACGTCCGCCTCCTGTCGGTCGAAGACGTAGCTTTTCACGATCGCGAGGCGGTTCTCGTACTCCGCGGCCTCGGCCCGCGAGAAGACGGGCGCGTCGCTCAGGCCGTCGGCCATCGCGTCGAGGACGTCGTCGGGCATGACGACGCGTTCGACCGGCAGGTCTGTGTGGTGTCTGTCGGCGTCGGTCTGGAGAAGGTCCGCGATCACGTCGCGCGTGTAGGTGACGGGAATCCCGTGACTTCCGTCGTCGCCGTCGAACTCGAACTCGTCGGCGTCGATCCGCTCGTCGCCCTCCCGCAGGTACCCCTGGTCGAAGAGCAGGGCCTTCTCGACGAGGCTCCGGTTGCCGGGCACGTCCTCGCCGTCGAGGCGGGTGACGACGCTGTACAGCGCCGCCGCCTCGACGGCGTGGGGTGCGAGTTCCCGGTCGACGAGTCCGCCCGTCCCGTCGCGCATCGACAGCGTCAGTCCCTCACGCACCCGAGATTCGAGGTCGGCGTACCCTTCGGCCTCCCAGACGGCCGTCTCCGCGGTCAGCTCGCGGCGGATCAGTTCCGCCTCCAGCGAGAGGTTGGTGAGGTAGCCGAACTCGTGTTTGTCGAGGCGTCGCTTCAGCGCCTTCAGCGGGTCCCGCCCGTTGCGGTCGGCGTACTTGTCGAGTTCCACGTCCAGATCCGGGTTCGAGATGATGAGCAACTGCGTGTCGATATCCATCCCGATCCCCTTGTCCAGTTTCACGCGCCCCTCGTCGGGCACGTTCAGGAGTTTGCGGAGCAGGTCGGCGTGTTGGGAGGCGTCCTCGACGACCGTCAGCAGGCTGTTGCCTTGCGAGAGGACGCCGTCGTAGGAGAACGCCTGCGGGTTCTTTCGCCCGCGCGAGTCGAGTTCGCGGAGCATTCCGGGCATCCACGAGCCGACCAGCCGCTCCTTCGGCGACCCGTCGTCCTCCGAGTGGAGGACGCCGATGCCGCGCCCGACGTCGACGACGTAGTTTTTCACCCGAAGGTGTCGCGGATCGGTGATCGAACTGAACAGGTTGGTGCCGCCGGCACGCCGGTAGCGCTCCTCGAGGTGGTCGTAGGCCTCCCGGCAGAACGGGTCGAGGTCGGCCTCGACCCGCGTCGGTACGTGGCCCTCCTCCTCCAGGTCGTCGAGAATGGACTGGCGGACCCCCGGCGGGAACACCGAGAGCGGGTGAGACTGGACCGGGCTCTCGTACCAATCGTCCTCGCGGTCGATTTCGTCGCCGTAGCTGAGGCCGCGCTCCTCCGTTCCCGCGGTGATGTTCCACTCGACGGTGTAGCGGCGACCGGCGTCGGTCTTCGAGTACTCCCGAAGCCCGTTGATGAGACACCGCTTGAGTTCTGATTTCCCCGTCGCCGTCGGCCCGTCGAACCAGATGATCTTCTCGCTCTTTCCCCTGTCGGCCGCGATGGTCCGGAGGTCGTCGACGAAGCCGTTCAACACCTCGGTGTTGCCGAGGATGGCGTGTTCGCCGTCGTTGGCGGGGTCGTCGAAGAAGCGGTAGCGCTCGCGCTCCGCCCCCTCCTCGATGACCGTGCGAGTACCCATCGACTCGATGGCCTCGAGGAGGTACTTCGGCGCGTGGGAGGCGATGGAGGGCTGTGCCATCGCCGCCTCGACGTACCCGGCGAGGCTCATCGGCTCCTCGTAGGCCCCGGAGAGTGCCTCGTCGCCCTCGCGGATGTAGTCGTTCGTCATCCTTCCAGTTCGCTCTTTGCGACCTCCGCGCCGGCGAACTCCAGGACTTCGGTGGCTCCCTCACGCGAGTATCCCTGCTCGATGAGCGCGTCGACCCACGCGCTCCGCTCGTCGTCGTCGAGTTCGTTCGCCGACACCAGCGCCGAGAAGTTGATGTTGTGTTTCTTGTCCTCCCAGAGTTTGCGCTCCAGGGCGCGGCGCAGGCGGTCGTTGTCCTGCGGGTCGAAGCCCTCACCCTCGCGGGCACGCCGACTCACCCAGTTGGACACTTCCTGCCGGAAGTCGTCCTTGCGGTCGCTCGGAATCTCTAGCTTCTCCTCGACGGAGCGGAGGAACGTCTCGTCCGGTTCCTGTTCCCGTCCGGTGAGTTCGTCGGTGACGGTGGCGTCGTCGATGTACGCCATGACGTGGTCCATGTACTTCTCGCCCTGACGACGGATCTCGTCCACGTCGTAGGCGAGGGCGTGGCGCACGTCCTCGATGGCTCGCTCCTTGTACTCCTCGCGGACGAGTTCGAGGTAGCGGTGATACCGGTCGACGTTCTCCTCCGGGATCGAGCCGTGGTTCTCGAGGTTGCGCTCGAAGTGGGTAAACACTGAGAGCGGCGAGAGGTACCCGCGGCCGCGGTGGGTGGCGTCCATGATTGCCTCGGCGATTTCGTCGCCGATGAACCGGGCGGAGACGCCGTCCATCCCCTCGGCGATGTCCGCGGTCCCTTCGCCCTCCTCACGCAACTTCTTCACGTCGACGTCGTCCGTCTCGTCGATTTCGCCGTTGTAGGCCTTTGCCTTCTGGACGAGTGTGACGTTCTCGGCGTCGGGTTCGGTGATCCGGGTGAGGACGCCGAACAGCCCCGCCATCTCCATGGCGTGGGGTTCGATGTGCATGTCCGGCACGTCCGCGTTGCGGAGCATCTTCCGGTAGATTTCGGCCTCCTCGCCGTACTCCAGGACGTAGGGGAAGTCGATGCGCTTCGTGCGGTCGTTGAACGCCTCCATCTTCTCGTCGCCCTTTTTGTCCCGGTACTCGGGCATGTTGGTGCGACCGACGATCACCTGGTCGATGTCGATCCGAGGGTTGTTCTTCGGCTTGATCGTCTGTTCTTGGGAGGCGTGCAGGAAGTCGTAGAGGAACTCCCGCTGGAGCTTCAACAACTCCTCGCCGCTGAACAGGCCGCGGTTGGCGTTACAGAACGCCCCCGAGTAGTCGAACGCCCGCGGATCGGACTCGCCGTAGATGGCGATTTTCGAGTAGTTGACGTCGCCCGTCAACTCCGTCTCGTCCTGGTTTTTCTTGTCCTTCGGCTCGAACGTCTCGACGCACTGGCGCTTGTTCTCCGAGGCGACCAGCCGAACGACCTCGACGTGGTTGTCGAGGACGGCCTTCAGGTCGTCGTCGTAGTGTGCCAGCAGCCGATCCATGTAGAACTCGCTCGCCGGGTCGAGCGACTGTTCGTTGCGGACGGTGTAGGGCGCGTCGAGTGCGCCGTTCAGCCGTTCGAGCACCCGGTCGCGCTGTTCCTGTGGGAGCAGGACGAGGGGGTCCTGATTCATCGGCGAGACGACGGTGTCGTCCGCGGGGTCCTGATCCCGCACGATGTCACAGAGGTTCACCCACTGGAACGTGTACATGCGCCCGTCGTCGCTCATGGTGTAGTCCTCGAAATACCGACGAACCATCCAGTCGAAGTGTGACTTACCGGACCCGACGGGACCGAGCAGCAGTTTGATTCGCTTTTCGGGGCCCAGCCCACGGGCGCCGCTTTTCACCTTGTTGACGAACTCGTGGATCGATTCGTGCACTTCGCGGCCGTAGAAGGTGTTCTCCCCGTCGTGTAACGGGTCCTCCGAAGCCATGAGATACTCCACGACGCCGGCATCCTCGTCGTACTCCGTCCCGTAGTAGTCGAACATGTCGGCGACGCGCTGATGGGCGTTGCGAGCGATCCGCGGATCGTCGTACACCTCGTCCAGGTACCAATCGAAGCGCTTCGCTTCGCGGAGGTCCGCGGGAACCGATTCCTTGTAATGCTGGCTGAGGTCTTCGAGGGTTTCCTTCGTCATTGTCTCTTCGTGTCTCGGACCCGGGAGCGCAGCCGAACGCTCCCGCCGATGGTATGGCATGAGTATCCATACCATGCCCCGGTCGCGACCACGGGGTGGTTGCGTTGTCTTCTGGAGACGACGGGCGGCGGGGATCCGTTCGACGGCTGCTCGGCCCGCTGGTAACCGAGACTATAAACGATGTCAGTAATACAAGTAAATAAGCCTTCCCCCCAATGTGGATACTACACCGAGGTTCGTGGGGGATCGATCCCTGTCGCGGCGCTCGGTTTCGCGCCCCTCCGTGAGAGTGGTGTACCGACCGGAGCGGCCGCTCGGGGACGAACGGTGAAGGTCCGTCCCCGAGACCGCTGTCCCGTCCTCGACGACATCCGACCACTCCCCGTGGGCGGACGCGACCGAACCCGGAAGTATAGGGCCGTCCGGACGAAGGGGGAGATATGACCTTCGAGTCGCTCCCCGACGGATGGACGCGATGGCACGAGGAGGACGGGGGGCGGGCGATTCTGGCGTACCGTCCGGACGTGTTCGACACCGACGCCTTCCCCGCACCCTGTCTGCCGACGATCTACGTCTCCCCCGGGTCACCGCGGCGACGACCCGGGAGCGGCGACGCCGACGGGTGGACGATCACCCTGTATCTCGAACCCGAAGTGACGGCGCGGGTGGAGACGGCCGACGCCCGCCCGGCGGCCGTCGCGACGGCCCGCGAACTCGCCCGGGCGTTCGCCGCGGGAGACGTCGACTACCGCGACGCCTATCAGGTTCCACGCGAGGCCTACTTCGACCGCCTCGACGAACTGCTCGGTCGCGAGGCTTAACCGCCCGGGCCGAGAACGGCTCTCCATGCCTGAGGTCACGCTCATCGGGACACGCCTCGCCGAAGTCGGCCGGGAGTTCGTCTTCCGTGGGGAATCCAGCGCGTGCGAGGGCTGTCCGTACCGCGGCCAGTGTCTCGACCTCTCGCCGGGAACCCGTTATCGGATCACGGACGTCCGCGAGAACGCCCAGACTCTGGACTGTGCCGTCCACGACGGCGGCGTTCGTGCCGTCGAAGTCGAACCCGCGCCGACGCCGGCCAACGTGCCGTCGCGGGTCGCCTACGCCGGTAGTAAAGCGAAACTCGCCGGGTCGTGTCCCTACACGGACTGTCCCAGCCACGCCTACTGCGTCCCCGATGGCGTCGACTTCGACGTCGAGTACCGGATCGACGAGGTCATCGGCGACCCGCCCCACGACTACTGTATGCTCGACCGGGACCTCACGCTGGTCGAACTCGCCCCCCGAGAGGACTGACCGCCCGGCTTCTCCTCCGCGTCGGCCAGTCGTCCGACTCGCTCTCCCGCGTAGCCGAAGACGTCCTCGTACCCGTCGGCCGACATCAGGATCGGGTAGAACGGTTCCTCGGCGATCCGGTCGTCGCCGTCGGCCGCGGCGAACGGCACGCCGGCCGCCACGCGGTCGAAGTTCTCGACGAACACCTCGTGGTCGGCAGCCGGGGCCTTCGGCACCCGCCCCGTGAGACGAAAGATCGGCACGTCGTAGCAGGGGTCGACGCCCGCCGACGCCGGCAGGACGCCCGTCGCCGCGAGGAAGGCGTCGATCAGGCGCCGGGCGTTCGCCGTCGCCGTCTCCGACCACTGCAGGCCACACTCCACCTCGACGGTCCGTGGGTAGTCGATCAGGCGGCCGCCGGCGTGCGCGTCCGTCTCCACCACCGCGTCGACGGGCAGGTGCGCACACAGCCCCGCCGTCTCGGGGGCGACCGTATCGACCAAGGCGAACGGGTCGGCGTAGGACTGCGTCGAGTGGAGGGCGAGCGTCGTACAGCCGTCGAGTTCCGTCAGCAGTCGAGCCGCGAGCCGCCGTTCGTGGCTCGCAGCCGTCTCGTCGCCGGGGAACGTCCGGTTCAGGTCTTCGTCCAGGTACCGCACGCCCCGATCCAGAGCGCGCTCGTTGGCGACGACGAACTTCACCGGCCGCCGGAACTCGGGCGGGTCGGCGAGTAGCTCGTCGACCGCCCGTGGGCCGCAGGGTTCGTCGCCGTGGACTGCGGCGACCACCGCTACCTGCGGGTCGTCGCCGAACTCTCGAATCCTCATTACACGCCCCTAGTCGTGGCCGTTGAAGTGCGTTTCCGTCCCGTTACGCCCACCGCAGACGTTACGCCCGTGGGCCGTCTGCTGACGGTATGGACGACCACACCCAGGACTACAGCGTCGGGCCGCCGGTGTCGGGCGATCCGACCGGCTGGCGGGCGGACCGGGGTCCGTCGAACGGGTGGGAACACGGCACGCTCCGGCGCGCGGTGGTCCACGGCGTCCGCCTCTACAACGACGGCGCCTTCCACGAGAGCCACGACTGCTTCGAAGACGAGTGGTACAACTACGGGAGCGGAACCACCGAGAGCGCCTTCCTCCACGGCATGGTACAGGTCGCCGCGGGCGCGTACAAGCACGTCGACTTCGAGAACGACGACGGGATGCGCTCGCTGTTCGAGACGGCGCTTCAGTACCTCCGCGGCGTGCCGGGCGACTACTACGGCGTCGACGTCGAGGAGGTGCGGGCACGGCTCCGGGCGGCGCTCGACGACCCTGCGGTGGTGGACGGGTGGAATATCGCACTCGACGGGGAGCGCCCCGAGGCGACGGCCGCGGACTACGAGTACGCCGAGGGACTGGACTGACCGCGGCGTCGTGCCTTCCCCGACCAACCGGTTGCGCGGGACTGCACCCAATAGTTTTGTAGGGAAAATGATGTTCGTGGAGTATGTCTCGGGACGTGAGTCGTCGGTCGCCGGCGGGAACGCAGGATGGGGACGACACGGCCGACGGCAACGGCGGCGGCGCTCGGTTGGCACACACCCGACGTGCACTGCTCCGTGGCGTGGGGGCTGCGACGGCTGCCGGTGGTGCGCTGTCGACGGGGACCAAGCGGGGCGTGACCACCCTGACTCCCGTCGGCGTCGCGGGTGCCGAGTCGACGCCCGAGACGGCGTGGACGCGGACCTACGGTGCCGACGACGACCGTGAGGCCTGGGACGTGGTCGAACGACCCGACGGCGACTATCTCGTCGTCGGTCGCCGTGCCCCGTCCGACGGGGAGCCGCCGGCCGGGTGGGTGGCAACGGTCGACCCCGCCGGAACCATCCAGTGGGAGCGCAGCCTCTCGGAGTTCGAACTGACCCAATTCATGACGGTGCTCCAGCGATCAGATGGCGACTTTCTCGTCGGGGGACTCGTCTCCCCGGCGGACGTCGACTCCACGGGGGCGCTGGTGGCGACCCTCTCCCGGTCGGGGGACGTACGGTGGCGCTGGATCACGGACGACTTCGAGGAGGGTCGCGTCCTGTCGGCAGTAGAGCGCACCGACGGCGACTACCTGCTCGCCGGATCGGTATCCCCTTCCGGGGGCGACGCCCAACTGTGGCTCACGACCATCGGGCCGACCGGCGAGCGCCGGTGGACGAGAATCTACGGCGGGACGGGCCTCGACGGGGGGCTGACGGTGCTAGAGACGGGCGAGGGGAACTACCTCGTCGGCGGGACCAAGACGCCCGAAAGAGGCGGCGATGGTTCCCCGTGGCTGTTGTCCGTCGACGGGACGGGCGCCGTCCGCTGGGAGCGGACCTACGGCGATCGGGAGGGTCCCGGCCTGGTAGCGTCGGCCGTCGAGACGGACGACGGCGAGTTCCTCGTCTGCGGTTCGACCTACGTCCCCGACCGCGACGACTCGGAGGGGTGGCTGGCACGGGTCGGTCCCGGTGGCGACGTTCGCTGGCAGCGGACCTTCGGGGACCGTGGCCTCTGGCGGCTGTGGTCGCTGGCCACGACCGGCGACGGATCGTTCGCCGTCCTTGGATTCAACGGCGACGCTGCGACGAACCCGGACGCCGCTCGACTCCTCGGTTTCGACGGGGCGGGTGCCGTCGAGTGGGACTGGTCAGCCGATTCGAGCGCCGAAACGGGCGGCTTTGGCCTGACCGCGACCGGCGGCGACTACCTCCTCGCCGGCTACCGGAACGAGTCCGAGGGCGGGAACTCCGATGGGTGGCTGGTCAGGCTCTCTCCTCCGACGGCGAACGCGACCGAGTCGCCGGTCGGCGACGATCGGCCGTCGGACGTGGACGAGACGCCGCCGGCCGCCGACACGGACGATTCCGAGCGGGTCGAGGGAGAGATCGACGGTGACGGTAACGGCGGCGACGGGGGGAGCGTGATGCCAGCACTCGGCGTCGGCGGCGCTCTCGCTGTCCTCGGCGGCGGCTACCTCTGGTTCCGGAGTTCGGGAGACGACGGTGGGACGGCGACAGCCCGGACCACGCGGGGCGGGGGAACTGGCGACGCTTCCGAATCGCCGGTGACAGGGGCATCGACCGCCCCACCGGACCGGAACTCCGGCCGGGATACGAGGGGAACTGCCCCTCACCCCGGTCCCGATTCAGATGCCGTCACGACGGGGCGTACGGACGCGGGGCGAGAACGCGACACCAACGAGCGGACGACAGCGGACACGTCGGCCTCCCACACCGATCCCGCCGGCGACCGGTCGTCCGCCACGCCGTCCGCTGAAGCTGCGACCACGGAGGGAAGGACCGACTCGTCCGCCGACGAGCCGACGCCGGCCGCGGCCGGCGACGCCGACGATCCGACGTCGGTCCCGGTCGCCGACCTCGATCCGGACGACGTGTCCGCGCTGCTCGACCGAATGGAGGCCGGTGACGGTCTGGAGCGTACGGCCGATCGCCTCGAAGCCGTCGCCGCCGAGCGACCGGAACTCCTCGACCACACCGACGCAGTCGACCGACTGCGTGACCTGCGTCTCGACCCGGACCCGGCGGTGAGTCGGGCGGCCACCGAGGCGCTCGACGGGGTTGCGGACGACGGTCGATGACCGCGGCTGGACGGTGACTCACCGAACGCTACCGGCGCTCGTGTCGGCGTACGCCAGCGGCCCGTACACCGCCGCCACCACCACCGCCCCCGTCCGGTCGACGGTGTGTTCTCGGACCTCCAGTTCGGCGTTCCCCCGCCAGTTCCAGTCCCGGACCGCCTTGGCGTCCGCGAGCTTCTCGTGGAGGTCCGACCGAACGGCCGCCTCGGAGCCCGCCGTGCTCTCCATGAGGACGCCGCCCTCCTCGGCGCGGATCCAGCCGAGGCCGGCGGCGACAGTTTCGTTCGACCGTGTCGTCTCGGCGGCGGCGAGGACGGTCCCGACCGGCCTGCCGACGCCGTAGTCGGCCTCGACCCGCCCCGTCCGCACGACCGATCGGTTCGGCGGAATCACGGAGGAGTAGGTGACGAGGTTGTAGTTGTGGATGCCCGCGTCCGCCAGAGCCGCGTCGAACGCGCTCAGCGGCGTCCCGGCGTCGCCGTGGCCCCACGCGAGATCGATGGTGTCGCTCATGCCGACGCTTCGGGAGCGGCGGGTGAAAGGGGTTGCCGTCGGCGACGGCCGTCGGCCTCCGCGAGGATTTTAATAGCGCCCGACGGAGGCGTACGTATGGTACTCAGAGCAGTCGACGGCGTCGAACCGACGGTTCACGCGGACGCGTACGTCGACGACGCGGCCGTCGTCGTCGGCGACGTGACCGTCGAACGCGACGCCTCGGTCTGGCCGAACGCCACGCTCCGGGGGGACCAACCGATCGTGATCCGTGAGGGGGCGAACGTCCAGGACAACGCCGTCTGTCACGAGGACGCCGTCGTCGGTCCCTACGCCACCGTCGGCCACACGGCCATCGTCCACGCGGCGACCGTCGAGGAGCGAGCGCTGGTGGGGATGGGATCGGTCGTCCTCGACGACGCCACCGTGGGCGAGGGCGCCATCGTCGCCGCCGGGAGCGTCGTCACCGAGGGGACCGACGTCCCTCCCGAGACGCTGGTCGCGGGGACGCCGGCCGAGGTGATCAAGGAGATCCCCGACTCGTCGTGGAAAGAGACGGCGGACCACTACGTCGAGAAGGCGGCGGTGTACGCCGACACCTCGACCGTCGTCGGGGACACGAACGACTGACACGGACCCTCGGACGTCAGTTCCGGCCGTCGCCGCCCCTGTGGTCGTCGATGGACGGTACACCGTTACAGCGATCCGTACGACCGCGTCGGTCAGTGCAGTTCGGCGATCGCTGTCCCCGCCGCTCCCGCCGCTCTGGATGGCATAACGACACGACGGCACCGTCGGGCGACTCGACTCCGGGCCTCTACCCTTCGCCGATCATTCGATCCTCGTCCTCCCACTCTTTGGACCGGAGTTCGTACTTCTGGACCTTGCCCGTCGCCGTGGTCGGGAGGCTGACGACGAACTCGACGCGCTTGATCGTTTTGAACCTCGCGAGGTGGTCGCGGGTGAACTCGATCAGTTCCTCGGCGGTGACGCCGGGCTCGTTGGGGTCGCCGCTTTCCGGGACGACGAAGGCTTTCGGCTCTTCGCCCCACTTCTCGCTCGGTGCGGGGATGACCGCCACGTCGGACACGGCAGGGTGTTCGAACAGCGTGTCCTCGAGTTCGATACTGGAGATGTTCTCCCCGCCCGAGATGATGATGTCCTTCTTGCGATCCTGGATGGCGATCATGCCGTTCTCGTCGACGGTCGCCAGGTCGCCCATATGGTAGTAGCCCTCGGCGCGTTCGTTGAAGGCCTCCTCGGTCGCCTCGGGCTTCTCCCAGTAGCCCTCCATCACCTGGTTGCCGCGGACGACCACCTCGCCGATGGTCTCGTCGTCCCGGGGCACGTCCTCGCCGTCCTCGTCGACGACGCGGACTTCGGTGCCGAGGAAGCCGAGCCCCTGTCGTTTCTTGACGGCGAATCGGTCGGCACTGTCGTCGTCGAAGAAGCGTCGGGCGTCGGAGGTGGTGACCAGCGGCCCGGTTTCGGTGGCACCGTAGACGTGGGTGAGATACCAGCCGAACTCGTCCTCGACGGTGCGGATGGTGGCCTCCGGCGGCGCCGACCCCGCGGTGGCGATGCGCACGTCGTTGTCCCCGCTGGTGGGAACGTCGGTGTCGTGGTAGTAGTCGCTCAACATGTTCAGCACCGTCGGCGCGCCACAGAGGTAGGAGACGTCCTCCGTCGCGACGGTGTCGAAGATCCACTCGGCGTCGATGCCGCGGGTGCAGACGTGTTTCGCACCCATCCCCGTGATGGAGAAGATGTGCCCCCAGCCGTTGACGTGGAACATCGGGAGCGTCCAGAGGTAGACGTCGTCGTCGGAGATGTCCTGATGGATCGTCGTCAGGTAGGCGTGGAGCGTCTCACACCGGTGCGTGCGCATCACCCCTTTCGGGTCGCCGGTCGTTCCCGAGGTGTAGTTGATGGTGATCACGTCGTCTTCGTCCATCTCGGGGCGGTCGTAGTCGGTGTCCGCCGCCGCCAACAGGTCGTCGAACCCCGCCCAGTCGCCGTCGACCGCGTCGGGGTCGTTCGTGACGAACGTCTCGGTGGGCACCTCGTCGCGGACGGCTTCGATGTTCTCCGCGTACTCGTGGTCGGCGTAGATGGCGTCGACGCCCGCGTCGTCGAGGATGTACTCGAAGTCGTCGGGCGTGAGTCGGTAGTTCAGCGGCGTGTGAATCGCCCCGAGTTGCATGATCCCGTAGGCCGCTTCGAGGTGGTAATGGGTGTTCGGGTCGAGCACCGCCACCCGGTCGCCCTTGTCGATCCCGCGCGACTGGAGGGCCGCCGAGAATCGGTCCGCGCGCTCGCCGAGTTCGTCGTAGGTGAACCGATCCCCCGTCGTCGCCACCACCGCCTCGTGGTCGCCGTAGTAGTCCCGGGCTCTGTCGAGAAAGTCGGTCACCAGGAGCGGTTTCTGCATGACGAGAAGGTGTCCGCGCGAGTCTATAATTGTTTTTGTGAATACTCGAGTGCCGGCCGGCAGAACAGTGATATCGTGTGACAGGTACCCACAACTTGAAGTTAGTTCGGGCCGGAGTGGGCGATGTCCCATCCGAATCGACCGACGACGAGGTGCTTCGGACGATCGAGCCATGAGCGATACGAGCGACACCCACAGATCCCGACTGGACCGTACAGCGCGTCGGCAACTGCGAAACCTCGGCTGGCGATGGCTGGGCCGACGGCGGGCGAAGCGCCCGCGGTCGATCAGCAGACGCCACCTCGTCGACGTCGACGTCGACGACGAGGCAGCCCTCGTCGATCTAGAGGCGCGGGTTTAGGGGGCGCCCGCGACGACGAACAGCGAATCGTCCTCCGCGTCGATTCGACGGGTCGCCTCCGAATCGACGCGGAGGGCGTCGCCGGCCGACAGCGACACCTCCTCGCCCTCGACGGTGGCCGTCGCCGCCCCTTCGACGAGGACGTACACCTCCTCCTGCCCGTCGTCGGCGTGATCGTGCGGTTTGCCGCTCCAGCCGGCCTCGACGTCCAGCACCGACACCCCGAGGTTCGAACAGTCCAGTGCGTCACGCAGGAGGTGCAGGCCGCCACCGACCGGGTCGACGTCGTCGTAGTCGACGAGCGTGTGTGACATGGCGTAGGCTTGGACCGGCGCCGTCAAAAATCCGCCGTCGACTGCCCCTCACTCCGACGGCGGCTCCGGCCGGATCAGCGCGGCGAGTTCGGCCTGTTCCTCCCGGGTGCCGACCGCGACCAGGAGGTCTCCAACGTGGAGTTCGGTCTCCGGCGGCGGGTTCGAGATGGTCCGTTCCGCCCGCTGGATGGCGATGATCGACGTCCCCGTCTCGCTCCGAATGTCGGACTCGGCCAGCGTCTCGCCGGCGACCGGCGACGCCTCGGTCACCTCGACCCACTCGATGATGGCCTCGCCGAGGGGGACCGACAGGGAGTCGACGTCGACGGATTCGAAGTACGCCCCCTCCAGAATCGAGCCGAGACGGTTGGCCTGTTCCCCCTTCAGGTCGAGGATCTTCTCGCCGTCGGCGTCCGGGCCGTCCCGGCGAAAGAGTTCACACCGGCCGTCGTGGTGGACGACCACCACCACGCTCTTCTCGCCCGTGAGTTCGAGTTCGAACTTTCGTCCGACACCGGGCACATCGGACTCGTAAACCCGCATACCGACTCTCCGCCCCGTCGGTGCGTAAAACTGTCGTCGGTGAGCGGCGCGGGCCGTCGCTCACGTCTCGACCGACGGCAACAGCCCTTCGAGTCGACCCGACGTCTGCATCAGCGTCGTCCCCAGGGTGCTCATGACGAGGACGTAGCCGACGGCCGTCGCGTAGATGGTCCGTGCCGTCTCCGGGGGGAGCGTCGTTCCCGCGCCCGCGAGCGCAACCGCGGCGACGATCAGGGAGAACTCCCCGCGAGTCACCATCGCCAGTCCGACCCGGAGCGACCGACGGTCGTCGAGGTCGTACACCCGTCCGCCGTAGAAGCCGCTGAGGAGTTTCGTCGGTACGGTCACCGCGACGACGACGGCGACGACGTCGAGTGCCTGGAACACCAGAAACGGGTCGGTGACGAGGCCGATCCAGAAGAAGAAGACGGCGGCGAAGGTGTCCCGAAGCGACGAGAGCGACGCCTCCAGGTCGTGGACGTAACTCGTCGCGCTGAAGGCCATGCCGACGAAGAAGGCGGCGACGGCCTCGCTGACGCCGACGGCGAGGGCGGCCCCCGCCAGCAGGACCGTCACCGCCACCGCCCGCAGGACGAAGTACTCGGTGGACGGGGTGTCGAGGAGGCGTTCGAGAAACGACGTCCCGAGGGCCGCCAGGACGACCAGGAGGAGGATGAAGCCGAGGGCGATACCGACGGATCGGGCGGCCGTCCCCACGGTCCCGCCGCCGATCACCAGCGCCGATACGACGGCCAGATAGACCGCGATCACCAGATCTTCGAACACGAGGACACCGAGTAGCGGCGCACTCTCGGGGTTGGCGATCCACCCCAGATCCAGCAGCGATTTCGTGATGACGGCGCTGGAGGAGATGTAGACGATGCCCGCCACCAGCAGGGCCGGCAGAACTCCGCCGAAGAGGAGGTGACCGAGACCCAGACCGACGCCGAAGTTGACGACGAAGTCGGCCGCGCCGGCCGCGCCGATCCGGGTCCGGTCGGCGAGTAGTCTGTCCAGGTTGAACTCCAGTCCCAGAAAGAAGAGCAGGAAGACGATGCCGAGTTCGGCGCCGACGGTCACGAACTCGCCCGCGGACACGGCCGGCAGACCGACCCTGCCGAGGACGAACTCGTTCAGGACGATCCCCGCGAGGATGTACAGCGGAATGGGCGAGAGGCCGGCACGCGCGGCGAGGGCGCCCACGACGCCGATGGCCGCGAACATCACGCCGACTTCGAGCAGAACCGTCTCAGCCACCGGTCTGCCTCCTGCTACCCGGTCTCTGCATACTCTACCCGATTCCCTCCTCCCGTATCAATCTCCCGTCGGGGGAGGTCGGTCGGAACCCTACACCGCTTGCCAGTCGAAGTTCTGTTGGTAGGTGTACGCGGCCCGGAGGGTGCTCATCTCGTCGAAGTGTCCGCCGACGAACATCAATCCAGTCGGGCGATCGCCTGCCGTCCCACAGGGGACCGAGATGGCCGGGTGGTGGGTCAGATCGAACGGCGCCGTATTCAGCGAGGTGAGGAGCGAGCGATCGACGCGTTCGACGCGCGAGAGATCGGGATCGATTTCGAACGGCTTGATCGGCAGAGTCGGCATGGCGATCACGTCGGCGTCTTCGAGAATCTCGTCGTAGGCTGCCCGCATCGCTAACGTGATGTTCTGACACTTCCCGTAGAGGGCGCTCCCCTGGTACTCGCGGTCGAGATACTCGATAGCCAACCACGTCGCCTTCACCGACGCCGGGAAGTCGCGGCCCTGACTCCGGCGGAACTTATCGTACGTGGTCGCTAGTCCGGTGTCGTACCACCCGTCGAGCAGAGACCCGATCCCCCCCTGTTTGAGGATCTGAACGCCACCGTAGCCGGCGATGGCGATCCAGAGTGCGAGCGAGTCGCGGTGACGGGGGACCGACGCCTCGACGGTCTCGGCGCCGAGGGATTCGAGTCGCTCGATGGCCGCCCGAACCGTCGCGTTGACTTCGGGATCGCTCTCCTCGCGGTCGAACCCCTCCGCCAAGACTGCGATCGTTAGGTCCTCCGGCTCGTCGACGAGCGCGTCGGTGTACGGTTGCGGATCGAGTCCCGCCGGCTGCCGCGGATCGAGGCCGTCCGGACCGGCAACGACCTCTAGCGTCTCCGCCACCTCCGCCACCGTCTCCGCCATGGGACCGGTGTGGTCGAGCGTACTGTCGATGGGGAAGATGCCGGTGTAGGGGACCAGTCCCGTCGTGGGTTTGATGCCGACGATCCCACAACACGAGGAGGGAATCCGGATCGATCCGCCTTGATCGCCGCCGATGGCGACGTCCACCTCGCCGGCCGCGACGGCTGCGCCGCTCCCGCTGGAGGAGCCACCCGCGATGTACTCGGGCGCGCGAGGATTAGTGACCGTTCCGAAGTCCGAGGTGTCACTCGATCCGGAGAACGCGAAGCTCTCCATGTTGAGTTTCCCCGTGATATCCGCTCCTGCGTCGAGGAGGCGGGTCACGATGGTTGCGTCGATCTCGGGGACGTAGCCCTCCAGCAGCCGCGATCCGTTCGTCATCTCGACGCCCGCAAGCGCGATGTTGTCTTTCAGTCCAACCGTCTTGCCCGCGAGTGGGCCGTCGTCGGCACCCGGCACTTCTGCTTTCGTGATCCAGGCGTTGTGCGGGTTGTCGGCCGGTGCCGGTCGGTGGACGTCACGTCGCTCCGGATACTCGATCCGGTGAGGTGCGAATCTGGGTTCGGGTATCTCGTCCAATCCCTCCAGTAAGTCGAGCGTCTTCGCGACGAGTTCCGCGTAGTCGTCGATTTCGTGTTCGTTGAGCTCGAACCCCGACTCTTCCGAAATTTCTATCAATTTATCCCGTGATGGGTGACTGTATGTCATATTATCTCGAATCGAACCTAACGCCGGCTGATGATATAGTTTGGGGCTGTGGGCCGCACGTTCGTCGACGACCGTCGGATATCTCAAACCGCTCTTTGGGCCTCCACGAGGCATTTACCGTCGACCGTCGTCGTCTGGACTGTGATGTCCCGAACGATACGCGCCGTCGCCGGCGTCGCGGTTCTCCTCCTGATCGCGGGCTGTGCGGGTTCCACCCCGTCGATTTCGGCTGATCAGTCTCCGACGCCCGGCTCGGACAGCACTATCCAAGTCGCCGGCACCGGCAGTGCAGACGCCGAACCGAACCAGGCGGTCGTCCGGGTGTCCGTCGTCGCCGCCGGTTCCGACGCGGCGACCGCCCGGCAGCGACTCGCCGCAAACACCTCGCGGATGCGCACCGCGCTCGCCGACGCCGGCGTCGGTGACGATCGGGTCTCCACGGTACGCTACGACATCTACCAGGACCGACGGCGGCCCCCCGAAGAGGGCGCCGAACCCCGCATCGAGTACCGTGCCTCTCACACCTTCGAACTCACTGTGACCGATCCCGATCGCGTGGGATCGGTCGTCGACACGGCCGTCGGGAACGGCGCCTCCGAAGTCGACGACGTCACCTTCACGCTCTCGACGGAGCGCCGTCGGGCGCTCGAACGGCAGGCCCGGAGCGCAGCGATGGCCGACGCGCGCTCCAAGGCCCGCGCGCTCGCCACCGACGCCAATCTCACCGTCACCGGCGTCGACGTGATTCAGACGACGGCCGGCGGCGCGCCGCGATCCGCCGACGAGGGCGCCTCCATGACCGAGACGCCCGTCGCCACCGGTGCTCCGCCGTCCGACATCGAATCCGGTCCCGTCACCGTCCGAACCTCGGTTCGCGTGGTGTACGAGGCGGCACCCGAAGGGAACGAGACGGCGTGACCGCCCCCCGACGGAGCGACGACGTCGACCGGGGCGGAACCGCGGACCGCCGCACCGTCCTCGCCGTCGGAGCGATGGCGCTCTCGGTGACGACCGCCGGGTGTGTGACCCCTCCCCGGGACTCCGGCGGGACGGCGTCGAACGCGACGGAGACGGCGACATCGGGGGTGACGCCGACACCCACCCGCTCGGCGACGCCAGGCCCCGATCCGATTCTGGTCGTCGTCTCGAACGGCCGTGACGTCGCCGTCGACGTGACGCTGACCGTCACGAGGGACGGAACCCCCGTGTTCGGCGACACCGTCATCGTCGACCCCAACAGCCGTCGGACCGTCGATCCGGGCATCGATGCGACGGGCACGTACGAACTGACCGTCACGCTGGCCGACGGAACCGAACACGTCCGCCCGTTCTCCGTCGAGGAGTACGACCTCCGGATGGGATCGAACCTGATCGTGACGGTGGGCGAGCGGATTCGGGTGGTGATGGAGGAGTGAGCGGGGATGCTTCGGGCGATTGCCAGCGAGACGCTGGAGTGTCGTTTGCGGTGCTTCGGGGGTGAAGCGAGGATTCAGTGGGAGTTCCCGGACGAGTTCGAATCGGGCGCAGGCGGTGAATCTGGAGCCGTTCGACGACTCCCGAGACATCTTTGCACTCGCCGGGAGTCCCGCGAGCGAACGGAGTGAGCGAGTGGGACTACGGCGAGTCCACGACTGAACGAACGAAGTGAGTGAAGAAGTGGACTCGCCGGGATTCTGAACTACTCGCGCCGTTCGGCGCTCGCCGGGGCCTCTCCCCTGCCAAGGACCGGAGGCTACCCACTCCACGTGAGCCATCCACCCATCGCACTCACCGCGCACCTCGTCGGGCGTTCTACGCGGAGCAAACCAATGTTAGAACCAATCTCGCCCGAAGAAGCGGTGAACCTCTACCTGAGCAACCGAGCGGACGAAGTCGCTCACGAGACGCACAGAAAACACGGCGACCGACTCAAGCAGTTCGTGATCTGGTGCGACGAGACGGACCGAACCAACCTGAACGAGTTGACCGGACGGGACTTGCTCTCGTTCAAGGAGTGGCGCTCGGAGGGAGTGAAGACAATCACCCTCAAGAACAACCTGTGGACGCTCAAGAAGTTCCTTCGCTTCTGTGAGGACATTGACGGCGTCCCGCCGGGGTTGAGCGAGAAAGTCCTGATACCGAAAACCCAACCGGAGGACGAAGCCCGAGAGGTGTACGTAGGGAAGGGCGAGGCGGATACCATTCTCACCTTCCTCAAGAAGTACGAATACGCTTCCCTCCGGCACGCTCTGTTCACGACGCTGTGGAAGACGGGTATCCGGTCGGGGACGCTTCGGGGACTCGACTTAGAGGACTTCAAGCCCGAAGTGCCTGCGTTGCAGATTCGGCACCGAGCCAAGTCGGGCACGCCGCTCAAGAATAAGAAAGGCGGGGAGCGTGAAATCCACCTCTCCGACGAGACGGCACAGATTCTCACGGACTACATCGAACACACTCGGCCCGACGTGACCGACGAGTACGACCGCCGGCCCCTGTTTGCTGGTCGGACTACCCGGGCGGGGAAAACCGTGATTCAGCGCAACATCTACACGGCGACTCGTCCCTGCTTCTACACCGGGGAGTGTCCGCACGACCGCGATCTCGAAGACTGTGAGGCGACCAATTACAGCACGGCCAGCAAGTGTCCGTCATCGAAAAGCCCGCATACGCTTCGGCGGGGGTACATCACGGCGGCTCTGAATGCGGGCCAGCCGGTTGACGTGACCGCCGAGCGGACGAACGTGAGTCGGGAGGTGCTTGATAAGAACTACGACGCTCGGACTGAGAGCGAGAAGCGAGAAGTACGGCAAAAGTTCCTAAAGGACATCTAAGTTAGCCAGATTTCCTCCAATCATTCAACGCTACAATAATGGCAAGGGCTGTGATCGCCACGACAAGTACCAGAATATTTGTTTCCGAGAGAAACGGGAAAATATTATAAGCTAAACCCAAACCGAGAAGGCTAAGAAAAACGACACACAGCCCTGCTATTATTCCTTCACCCCACATAGAATTTGGTTGAAGGTAGCCAATTGATCTTATTTTTAGAAGTCCCCAAATAGTTATTCCGACCACAACAATCGCCGCGATACCTCGTGTTAACGTCTTTCCGGCAGTAAAGAAAAACACCGTTAGACCGACATTAAGGGTGTTTTGTAATAGCAACTTTCCTTCTTCGGAAAATTCATTCCCCTCTCGATAAAGTGCCTCACCCATCCCTTCTATCATGAAGCGTTTGTATATTGTACTCCCAAATGTAGCCCCGCCTACAATTGCTAGCACTTCACCGATATTCGTATACTCTATACAAAGCAGAATCCAACCCGATACAAGAGCAAGCAGGGGAGGAGCAAGTTCAAGATACTTCTCATCTCGAAGATCGGAAAGTTCAAATTCAGAATCCTTGTCATTCATACCGCTTTCAAATGTTAACTAAGAATTAATTTATTTTGTGATCGGACTCTCACAGATTCCACCCGATATGCCACCTGCTCCGATCTGCTTCGGTGTCGCCCCACGCACTACGTTGAGGATACGTGACTGCCGCAAGGAACGCGGGACAGCCCAAGGACGTGACGGGTGATAGGACAAATATGAGCGGGCGGATATTGGACAAGCACTACGACAAGGGTTCGGCGGCGGAGAAGGCTGAGAGAAGGAGGGACTACCTAAGAGATATTTAAACACGGAGCCTCGAAAGAGCATTACGAGGACGGATACGAGTCGGTGGATAGCTTTTCTTGATTTTGCCGGAACGGACTGACGATTAGGAATCCCCGGTTTCAACATCGGAAGCATTCAGTGATATAAAATCTGTAATTAGATACTCCACAAAATATGATTTATACTTGTAAGCTGAATACCAAAACACAAGTCCACCCATAAAAGCCAATGGTATTACAGTTTGTGCGAAGTCCCCGAAATTAGGAAAGAAAACAAGATACTTTGGATCTCTGGCAACCACGCCTACCTCCCGCAGGTACTGATGTGTGAGGTATAGGGGAATTAATCCGAATAGGAATACGGTCATACTGCGGGAGAAGGCGAATATAGATTGGAATGTCCGCGAACGTCCAATATCGTGAATATAAACATAGCTCTGTACAAACGAGTATACTGCATCATTTGAGTCTGAACTAAAATCCAATTCTCCGTCTATTCCGTCGTCCTCTATATGAGATTCACAGATCTCCTCAACCTTTTTGGCTGTTGTGTCGGAATCTTGGTTGAGACGGCTATAGAATTGGTCGCGATGTGTAGCAGCAAATCCAACTTTACCTATTAGATTTTCTACCAACACGGACAGCGAGTGTAGTGCCTGCCCGAAAACGAACGACAGAACCAGCGTTGGTATGATTGCCGAGACTACCGGGATATCGATCTCTTTTGGAATGATCATATAGAAGCCAAATACCGTGGCTAATCCCGGCACAAAAACACTAAAAAAGTCGTATTTGCTGAATAAGCCAAATGGTCGAGCCATACGTGGCGTGACTTCGTGATATACCGTAATGAAACAAATGGACTACATTTGCTCCCCCAACGGCTATGACACCGTCAGTCGTCGCTGGCTGAGAGACATAGTAAGTCGCTCCACTTGTTGCGAGAATTTCGCGCTGGCATAGTAGGCGAGCCGATGCTTAGGACCAGATGTCGTTAGCAGGAAAGCAGGCCGGAACTTCGTGGGAAGTCGACTAAATTCTATTTCGAGAAGCCCGCACACACTTCGGCGGGGGTATTTGCTTGTTCGCGTTCTGAACGTCAGGAGGATTCATTCACTTCTGTTATCGAAGCCAACTTCTCTGAATCCACTTCATATTCTTTTGTCCTGTATTCGGAATATCTTGGGGCCGAAACCCATGCTCGGGCGATGTGACCAAAATCTGTATCTCTCTCGGCAAGGATTTCCAACGCCTCACACACTTCCTTGTCGCTTGCTGTGGAAAAATCGTAATCGGTCAGAAACGCAGTATCCTCACTGTCTATTGAGAAATCATATTCACCGGGATACCTACCACGTAGCCACAATTTTGCTATCGTCCCCATTTTTGAATCCCTCTTAGAAAGAATTTCTAATGCTTCACGTAGTTCCATGTCGTCGCGGTTGCCCATACTTAATCAACTATTTCAGCTATATTATAGTTATCTCCGACAGCAAAGGCCAAACACAACCAGATGCCATTCGCCTACCATCAGTCATAACACCGTAGATCGTAGCTGGTTAAGAAACAGATCAAATTGTTCCGCCCGGTATGAGATTTTCGCGCTGACACAGTAGCGGCTTAGTCTCTATCACCAGATGTTGCCAGCAGGGAAGCGGGGCGAGATATTGCGGAGGAGCCTATCAAACTTTGTTTCCGAAAGGTCCGCACACGCTTCGGCGGGGGTACATCACGGCGGCTCTGAATGCGGGCCAGCCTGTCGATGTGACTGCCGAGCGGACGAACGTGAGTCGGGAGGTGCTTGACAAGAATTACGACGCTCGGACGGAGAGCGAGAAGCGGGAAGTTCGGCGGAGGTTCTTAGAGGACGTGTAGCCGGTACTCGTTCTTTTATTATTGGTCAAAATACAGTTATTTATCTAACGCACTCTTATTGTCATTGAGGTAATACCAATCTCATTGGGGGACGAGGACGATGCAGAATATTCCAACAGAAGCGGTCTCCTTCTTTAGCGGTGTAGTCGTTGGTTTGTTACCAAAGATTCTCGACTGGTGGCATGGTGATTATAGAGAAACTAAAACAAAACTTGACGAACACGTCTATAACGAGTTATACAAGGAGACAGAATTAATAAAAAATGGCGATATCCCCTTTTCTGACGGGAAATTCTACACCTGTTGGCACGATATTAGCGCTATCGAACCGAAGTATAGAGAACTGATATCTGCTGATCTAAGACAGGATATTAACCAAGGATACTCGTGCTATTTTGACAGCCTGAATGAATTGCAAGAAAAGAAGGAAGGCTTGGAACGAGCGAATGCTCCGTATGCTGAGGAACATAACGAGATCTTACGTAGACTGTCTCCGACGCTGCTATCCGCTAAGAATCAGGAGGATATCGAGAAGGAAATAAATAGGATCGAACAGAGTGCCCGAGAAGGGAACACGGATGATTTACTTATCGAATATATAGAAACTTTCTCAGATTTACACGAGAATTTATGGGAATTCCTGAACCGAGAAGAAAATGAGTGGAGTGATAGACAAACGAACCAACAGAAGTATTGGGGCTGTGTAGCCGAACAACGAGATGTTTTCCACCAATTGCAGGAAAATTCACAGGCACTCCAAGATCATCTCACGCTCAGACTCCAACAATCCGTTCTCAGGTATATCATATCTAATCAGACTCCGAATCTAAAACATAAATAGAACCGATAGTAAGAGACGGCAGCCGGAATCTCATAGATTCCGCCCAAGGGATCTCGGTCTGATCCGATCCGCTCCGATTTCGCCCACACGTCCATAACGCTAAATAACCAACACAACGGGATTACAAGAGTATGGTGAGTTACGGACAGAAATCTGATCGAGAGAGTCTTAGACGTAACTTCAACAATGCCGTTGATCTAATTGGCCGTGATTGGCTTGAGCAAAAGAAAGCAGAAAATTACGGAGAAAACGAACGCGATCACAAGCATGGTCGCAGCCCTCATCCACTAGTTATTAGATACCATCGAGGCCGAATTGATTTATTTGATGAAGAGGTTGATGCTCCCGAACTTTACTCCGAAGATCACTATTCAGCCGGTACACATTCTCTCGTAGTCCTTGGTGAACATCTCAGTCATCTCTCTGACTCACACCTCGTTAATCAGCACGGCGAACTCATCTCAACAGACATTTCAGATCATCTACGGACCCGGCTCCAAAATCCCGATGAGTTTCGTGAGGTTATCGCTGAGATTGAGGCCGCAGCACTCTATTCACGGGAGGGATACGGTGTCGATTTTATCGAAGAGGGCAAAACCAAAGCGCCGGATCTTCGAATTCGAAACCACACTTCCCTCTGTGTAGAGTGCAAGCGATGTAGTAGGGTCACACAGGAGGATCGAAAACATGGGGGACTCCACGAAGCAATTCAAAAATCAATAAATTCGCATTCAGAGCGAGATGGGATTTTTATTGTAAATATTAATCGGACGCCATCCGGGGAGGAAGCACATAACATTGACAAATATCTCCCTGAAGACACAGAGGACACCACATACCATCGGATAGATCTGCCCTTTGGTGAATTACTAATTCTTCCGTTTGAACGTCAGAGCGAGATTAAAACAATCGAGCGACAACCAACAAGCCCGGGAGACACACCATATGAATTTTACTCGGATTATGTAGCCCCCGTCATCTCCTCTCGATTGAATATGAATTTAGAACTAGATGACTTCCGGTCAAAGAATTTTGAAGTTAGTTTGAAAGACACCGGGGATACTCTCTATCTAGAAAATTCGTCATTTATTGGGATTTTGCATGAATCCAACGAAGATCGAGTTAAACAAATTCTCCGCCAATTCAGCAAAGCAAGTGGGAAATTCCCGGAAAGTACCCCGAATATACTTCATCTCAAAATTCCTTTCTTAACGGAATTGACGTACAGCGAGTTTGATACACTAGTGAACGGAATTGGTGGAAAATTAAATATAAGTGATAGTATTTCTGCGGTCGTGATTTCGTGGCACAGGTTGAAGACCGACCCTGACGGATCAATCACCTATGAGACTATCGTTGGAAATATGGAGAATATCACGCCACGTGTGGAAATTCCCTCAAGATTTGAATTACCCGGGCCTCATATTCAGGAATTCGCATCCATGTTAGAATTCCAAGATTAAATGGCTCTGTCCTACCTCTATCGTTGGGCTTTGACATGAAATATTTCGATTTGAAGACTCATAACGCACGGCATTCTATCTCATTGGGAGTTATTCGTAGCCCTCTGACTGATAGCACGACCAGCACGGTAATCCGCCCAACTCTTCGCACTCGCACTCCGGATTTTCCGGACGGCCACCATCGGCTACCGGAGTGCGCTCAACAGGGTTCGAGGATTCGAGTGATTTCTCAGGGAAGGCCGCCGCCGCTTCCATGACGACCGGCCCGGAACCAAGGGTGAGGGCTAATTTATGTTTGCAATCGTAGTCGTCCCTGAAACGGTCAGCAGGGCATTCGCACTCTCGGGGTACAATCACTCCTCCCACGTCCTCGACGGCCACCACGTAGGCGTGTGCGTCCTTCTCGACCCCGTAGGATTCGTTCGTGACTAAGACTTGGAGAGGCCCGGCGAGCCGGAAAGACCAAGCCTCATACTCCGCTCGCTTGGCCGTCTTCTCCCCGTAGTTCAGGTACTCAACAGCAGTCTTTTCTTTGCCGCTTTCGTTGGTTTCCATTGGCTTTCTCTCCACGAGAAGCCGGCTCCGGGTGCTACTACACCCGGACGCTTTCACGCGCCCCGAGGGAACCACTCTTCTCACCAATTCCTACGACGGAATAGGAGATAAGCATTCCGGTGGTGTTCGTAGGAATAGGCAGAACACTCATCTCAGTCGCCGGAGTATCCCATACCAATGGGCGAAGAGAGACGGCGCAGTGACAAAGGCACGTACACCGAGGAGGTGTCGCCCGATGACGCGCTCGCTGTGTTCACCGATCATGAGCCACGGACGGCGTCGGAAGTAGCCGAGGAGTTGGGGATTGTGCGTCGGACTGCGCACAACAAATTGGCCACTTTAGAGGAACGCGGCGATCTCAAGCGTAAGAAGGTGGGTGGTCGAGCAGTCGTATGGTGGCGACCTGATCCCCCTGACGAGTGACGGTGGTGACGTTCGGGATGGACAGACTATGCTCGGAGAAGAGAAGGCGGGCGGCATGGGGGTAGTTGCGACACGGTCAGTCCCGCCTGTCCGCATAGCAAGGTAACCCGCTCAGAATTTGACCCGATTTTCGGCTACTCCCAATGGGATCTCAAAAGAGGGGGTCAGCACGAACGACGAACGGCATTCCTGCTCTGTTGCGGCCCGATAACTCGCATACCGGCGTGTTGCACTCCGACAGGAGAAGTCTCGGGAACCGGTAGCGTGGACGCTCCGAGAGGATCGGGAAAGTCGCTTCCTACTGTTGCCCTGACGGTAATTCTGGCTTCACACGAAACTGGTATTTACCGCTGTTACACGACCAGTTTGTACCCCGGTTTCCTGTGCCGAGCCGCCTTTCCTCTTTCAAACATCTGTGAGTAACGTCCGAAGTAATGAATATCGTAATTTGATATTTCCCTATATATAGTATAGGACGTAGTCAAATTAGCCTATTCTCGAAGAGAGACAATACTGTGCTTCCCACGTTCTTCAAGTCGAAGGTTGGACCAGACGAAGGGCCGCTTACCCTCGCACCGAATTAGATTGAACTCCTCGTGAAGTCGCCTAAGATGCTTTAAGATCTGGTTGTAACCGATTCCATCGTCACCGTATAATTCCTCAACTACCTTTTCGATCTGGTTCGCTGTTCTCTTCACAGTTTTCCACTCATCACCGTGCGTCAACGCATGGACTACCTGACTCATTCCTCTTCCGTCGTCCCACCGTTTGATTTCTGTGTGCCAAACGTCGGGATCGACCCATTCAGGGATAGCACACGAGAAGACGTACACGCGAATTTTTTCGTCTCTGACTTCCCGGCTGAAACGCATGGCCGCTTGCAGAACTTCACTTTCACGAGTGCCGCGTAGGATTTCATTCCCAACTGGTCCGAAGTCCAACTTTGTACCTCTAAGGATGTTCCCGTGTTCGTCCTTTCTTCGGGCCGCCGAGTGTCCCCTGAGTGCTGCCCATTTCTGAATAACAAGGTCGCTCTGCTGTGGACTTCCGATAATCAGGACAGGATTACGACCGTCTAAATCGTTTCTACCCTTGAGATTCCCGTAATGTTCTCCTTCCCACACTAATTCGTCCGACTCGAACGGGCGGAGATTTCGGAAGCCATTCTTAGAAGTGATCACGAAGGGGACAGTTTCTTCACGTCGAGTGATTTCCTCAATGAGAGCATAGTCCGTATGCGGATCATCTCGCCCCCCAAAAACCGGAATCGTGGTTTCGGATAGTTGAATAATCCGCAATCCGAGGTGATTGAGCCATTCTCGTTGTTCTTCCTCGCTGAGAACGGGAAGGTATTCTAACTCATCTCCGAGTACGGTACGCCACATTTCGAGCGACGGCGTCCCATCAAGAGCAATAATATTAGTACCTTCATCGAAGGGAAGCGGTGGGAGAATATGCACCCTGCCTGCCGGACTTCGCACGATGACTGTTTCATCCGACAACACGGCCTGACTCCACCCATCAGCGAGTTTCGTGTCTTCAAGAGCCGCACGCACCAGTAGCGACCCATATGCCGTAACATTTGGATTCCGCCCTTCACGATGCCAACTCACCGATTCAAACGTCGTTCCCTCTGTTCCCAATAACCATTCGCGGACAGCCGGATCGTGATCAGTCTCTCCGATGAGATTGTGCCGGTAAATCAGAATGTCCTCTGCGCTCATGAAGGAGAGAGAATTTTCACCCGCCAAGTAGCGCAGGATAGCATTGTTGGCGTCGTCGCTTGAGAGAGTCGTTAGAACACCATCGCCGGGGAACTCGTCGATAATGACGATACGAGATTCGCTGTATTCCGGCTTGAACATATGCCGGTAATTCCCGATGAGAACGTCGTAGTCGTCAAGGTTGGAGTCAAGACGGCGCACATAGTCGCATTGACCAGTTGACTGGCAGGGAAGTTCCTTTCCGAATATCTGCTTGGCGTTCTCATGCAGTTCCCGTCCACCACGGCCCTTCTTGTACTCAGCACGGAACTTGCGTGCCCACTCGCTTCCGTGTTCTCTAACTCCCTCTTTACCCCCTGTTGAGCAATGGTTGTGGAATGAGGGAAGCACGTGAGAGCGAAGCCCCTCTTTCTTGCATTGGTTCTCGATTTGGTCGTACAACTTGTGCGTGTCCGTGAAGATGACCGCTTTCTGCCCCGACTCGGCAAGAATCTCAATCGTGCCCGTACTCTTTCCAAGGGCGGGAAGTGCCGGCACCAGAGTTCGGCCTTCCGTCTCAATTGCAGTTTTCAG
Organism: Haloplanus litoreus; assembly: GCF_045690335.1. GTDB lineage: Archaea > Halobacteriota > Halobacteria > Halobacteriales > Haloferacaceae > Haloplanus > Haloplanus litoreus. Next base: position 1,689,233 of record NZ_CP147874.1, read on the forward strand.
CGCGTTCCGAGTTTCCGCATAGAAGTATCTACTGTCGTTCATTTTTACCACATGGGGAGAGATACTATCGGCTCAAGACGCGAATTTCAACGCAGAACTAACCGCTCTCTCCTAAACAGTTAACACCAATCTCGGATATAGCCTTATTGGTCGTTCTACCTGCTAATTCGTCCTAATCCGAACCCCAAAGAAGCCGACTTCTCTTCTCCTCATCTTATAGACGCAGAAATCGTATATAACTCTACTCTGACAACGCTGTTGCACACTTCTCCATTCTGCCGCGAGGCGGGAATCTCTGATAGTGCCGCGCCGCTTTCCTCCGCGAAACTTGAGACGTATCCACTTATAGGGAGGAATAAGGCCGAACCTCCTATCGGAATTCGGTGGGGAAGCCTTCGAGACTGATCGGCACAGGGGGTCGTCTGGTAGAGGATTTATATATGTAGTTGACAGTTTTCACATAATGGTGGACAGAAGTGAGAATACAGACGACGCCCGTGTTGACTTCCGAGTCGTTGAAGCGGCGGAGTCATGGATTAGTGGTCTCGATGTATTTTTGTTTGATAATCGCCATTTATTCACTCTTATTGGTGTCTTCGGCGCTTTCTCGATCTACCTTCGAGAAGCGGATTTGCCCGCAACTGGCCCTGATGAGGTACCGTTAGCGAATCTCGTCTCCTTTTTTGGCTTTGGGATTGTACTCTTGTTGTTCCTGCTTATTCTTATCAAACTCTATTCTAAAATGCTATCTCCCGACGAAGGGGACCTCCTGCTTCGACCTGAAAACGTCCCCTATCTGGTGTTCTTTCTCTTTCTGTTGCCGATTATACTCACGCTCATGCATTATCTCTCTACCTTCCCTGCTTCTGCCGCCGCTTTCTGGTTCTCTTTTGTGTATCTACTCGCCCCTCTTACTGTATTTTGGGCGCATGACCGTCTTATTTCAGAGATCGAGATTCATGCAAAGTTAGCAGATATACTCGGTCGAAGCCGATACACCGGACTTGCGCTATTGTCACTTGTAACGGCACTTGCCGGTCTTCTTGTTTATACGATTATTGAGACTGTTTATGGACCGAATACCTTTCAGGCCCTAATCGCCGGGGCCCGCCCTTCACAACGATGGCTTCTCTTCATTGCCATTTTCATTGCTATTTGGTTTTACGCTGCTACTGCCGGACTTTTTCTCACCGTTATTCAAGCGGTGTGGGCAGGCCTCTCTTCTTGGTTCCCTGATAATTCCTCAGATGACAATTCCGAAACGGAAAGTGAAGCAGACTAAAATACGAACCTCACGCTCGTTGTATCTCTTGATCGCAACAGCTATGCTATCACTTCACGAACGGAATGTTGTAGAACGCCCGACGTAGTCGAGGCGGGAGTGAGTGGTGGTCGGAATCCAACTGGCACGGATTGCCGCGAAACCGCTTGGAATCAACGCAAAAACTGGTATGTCCGGTATAAACACCTCTACGCCGTCTGCGGAATGTAGAAGATGTGTGTTTCTTAGTGGACTCGCCGGGATTTGAACCCGGGGCCTCTCCCATGCCAAGGGAGTGATCTACCCCTGATCTACGAGCCCTCGTCGCATCGAATCGTACCGCTGTCCACATAATAAGACCTTCGAATCGGCCGTCGTGTGCGAGGCGCCGTCTCACGGGCGTCGAGACGGCCGAGCCTCTCGGATTCGAAACGGTTTAGTGCTCGACCCCGAAGAGTTCAACGGGAACGGCGCGACCGCAAATCTGACTCGCCCGACTGGGCTTGGGATTGCGGGAGTGCGTGTACCGACAGCTGTCGGTCACGGATACGCTTCTGCGGTCTGTGCGGTTCCAATTCATCTATGGCACGAATGCACACCCGCCGCCGAGGCTCGTCCGGTTCGGACAAGCCGGTGGCAGACGAACCCCCGGAGTGGAGCGACGTAGACGAGGCGGACATCGAAGAGCGCGTGGTCGAACTCGCCGAGCAGGGTCACGACCCGAGCATCATCGGGATGAAACTGCGCGACGAGGGCGTGAAGGGCACGCCGATCCCCGACGTGAAGCTGGCGACGGGCCGGAAGATCACGGAGATTCTCGACGCCCACGACGCCGGCGCGGACCTGCCCGAGGACCTGCGCAGCCTGATGCAGCGGGCGATTCGCCTGCGCGAGCATATGCAGGAGAACCCGCAGGACCACCAGAACAAGCGCTCGCTCCAGAACACGGAGTCGAAGATCCGCCGTCTGGTGGGCTACTACCGCGGCGACGCGCTCGACGAGGACTTCACCTACAGCTACGACGTCGCCGTCGAACTGCTGGAGGAGTAGATGTCCACCGCGCCCGCCACCGCTGAGGACGCCGACGCCGGCGAACTCGCCGTCGCGCTCCGCTCGGCCCCGTTCGTCCGGGTCGTCGCGGCCGCGACCGGCGACTCACTGGCCGCCAGCGGCGTCCTCGTGCGGGCGCTCAGGGAGCGATCCACCCCGTTCCAGGTGCGCGTCGATCCGACCCCCGACCCGCCGCCGGGCGACGACGACGAACTCGTCGTCGGCCTCGGCGTCGGTGGTGGGGACGTCGCGCTCACGAGTGACGACCGTCCCGCGAGCGTCGCGGCCGCCGAGACGGCTCGCGAACTCGGCGTCGAGCCCGATCCGACCCTCGCGCTCGCGGGGGTCACCGCGGCCGGTCGACCGGTCGGCGACGCGGCGTCGCTGCTGGAGTCGGCCGAGCGACACACGACGGTCGACCGTCGACCGGGCGTGGCGATCCCGACGGCCGACCTGGCCGACGGGCTCGCACACTCGACACTCGTCGCTGCCCCGGTGTCGGGAGATCACGACGCGACGCGGGCAGCGCTCGACGAGCTTGGCGTGTCGGCCGACTCGGACGACGAGGCGCGTCGACGGCTCGCCTCGTGGCTGGCCGTCGAGGCCTCGGCGTCGTCGGCGCGGGCCGCCGAGGCGGTCGAGCGGGTGTTACACCCCTATACGACGCCCGACGGTCGGTTCGCGACGGTCGGTGGCTTCGGCGACGTCCTCGATGCGGTCGCACGCGAGCGGCCGGGTACGGGCGTCGCCCTCGCCATCCGCGACGCGGAGTCGACGCGCACGGCGGTCCTCGACGCCTGGCGGACGCACGGCCGTGCGGTCCACGCCGCGCTCTCGGACGCGACGACGGGCCGGTACGACGGTCTGCTGGTCGCACGCGTCGAGGGGTGTGGTCCCGGCCGTCTGGGGACGGTCGCCCGCCTCTGTCGCGACTTCAGATCGCCGGAACCCGTCGTGTTGGTCGTCGCTGGCGAGGCGGCGGCGACGGCGGGCACGGAGGCGGTCGGTCTCGGCCGAACGATGGCCGAGGCGGTCGAGGCGGTCGACGTGGACGGACGGAGCACGGGTGGCTCCCGGCGGGCGACGGCGCAGTTCGACGACGCAGTGGACGTATCGCGGTTGATCACGGCGTTCAGGGAGGCGCTATGAGCGAGAGACGCGCCTGCGTGGAGACGACACACGACGACGCGTCGACGGTGGCGGCCGCACTCCGGCCGGACAACACGCCGTCGATGTCGACGAGTGTGGCGGACGACGTCGTCCGCACGACCGTCGAACGCGAGACTGCAGGCGGACTGCAGTCGACCGTGGACGACTACGTGGTGAACCTGACGGTCGCGGAGACCGTCGCACGAACGGCACACGAACACAGACACAACCATGAGTGAACGCTCAGTATCCAAGCAGAAACGCGGCAAGCGCTGGTACACGGTTATCGCCCCGGAGCAGTACGACCGGGCGGAACTGGGTCAGACGGTTGCCGACGAACCGGAGAAGATCATCGGCCGAACGATCGAGACGACCCTCGGTGAAGTCACCGACGACGCCGGGGCGAACAACACCAAACTCACGTTCAAGATCACGGACGTGGGGTCGGACTCCGCGTACACGGAGTTCGTCAAGCACGAACTCACGCGGGACTACCTGCGGAGCCTCGTGCGCCGCGGCGCCTCGAAAATCGACGCGACCGTGACGGTCCTGACGACGGACGACTACCGCGTCCGCGTCCAGCCCGTCGCGTTCACGACGAAGAAGGCCGACCGCAGCCAGGAGCAGGCCATCCGGCGGGTCATGATCGACCTCGTCGAGGAGGCGGCCGCCGAACGCGACTTCGAATCCTTCGTCGAGAGCTGTGTCGAGGGGCGCCTCTCCTCGGCCATCTACGGCGAGGCCAAGACCATCTACCCGCTTCGCCGGGTCGAGGTCCAGAAGCTCACCCTCGAAGCACGACCCGAAGAGGTCGCCGCCGAAGAGGAAGCGTCGGTCGACGTCGACGAAGAGGACGTCGCCGTCGACGAAGACTGAGACGCCACACGCAACCTTTTTCGACGGACGACGCGCCGACTAGGTCACCGTCCGCGTCGCCGCCGACGGTCGCGGACTCGCCGACGTCCCGCTCGCTTCGCATACGGAACTCCCGCCCGTAGATCGGCAGATCCTCGAGCGGCCGAGGAGCCTCGACTCACCCACAGCGTCGGACTGGGCTGTGGCTGTGGCTGTGGCTCACGAACTGGATCGTCCGTGAATCGAGCGGGCGGATCGATGTCGGTTCCGCCGCCGACGGGACGACCGTCGTCGAACTGCCCGCCGCGTGATCACTCCTCGACGACGACGGTTCCGACCATCCCTGCGCGCTCGTGTGGGATACAGAAGTAGTTGTACCGACCGGGGATCTCGAACGTGTGGCTGAACGTCTCCCCGCTGGTGATCGCGCCGTTCATGCCGTCCCACGCCTCGCGAGCCGCCTGGGTGGACTCGTATCCGCCGGTGGCGAAGAAGTCGGCGTCCGCCGGGATGCCCTCGTCGTAGGCGGTGATGGAGTGGGCGCGGGCACTGTTGTTGTACCACACGACCTCCTCGCCCGGTGTGACGGTGATGTTCGACGGCTCGAACGCCGTGGCCGTCATACCCACGTCGCCGTCCGCGCCGCCACTGACCGTTCCGGCGGCGGTACAGCCGGCGCTACCGACGGCCAGCCCGGATCCGAGCGTCGCGAGAAGCCGGCGTCTGCGCATAGCTAACCTCGGGGGGCGAGGAATAAATGCGGACTGGTTCGACGGTCGAAGCCGACGATATAAAGACGTAAATCCTCGGTTGCAGAGGATGGGGCTATGCAACCGCGGTTCGTCGGGCGTCTGGGACTGGCCGACGCCGTGACGGTCGGCAACGCGATGCTCGGCTTTCTGGCCGCGTTCGTTGCGACGGCGAACGCCCCGCTCGCCGCCCGCATCGTCCTCTTGGCGGCCGTCGCCGACGGTCTCGACGGGGTCATCGCCCGGAAACGCGGCGGGACGGCCGCCGGACCGTACCTCGACTCCCTCGCGGACGTGGCCTCCTTCGGCGTCGCACCCGCGATGTTGATCGCGTCGCGGGCGGCCGACGCCTGGACACTCGACGGCCAGCCGCTCTTTTATGTTCTCGGCCTCCTGCTCCCCGCCGTCTACGTCGCGATGGCGGTCACCCGTCTCGGTCTCTACACCGCCTACGACAGCGACGCGTCGGAGACGAAGGGCGCTCCCTCGACGCTCGCCGCGACGATCCTCTCGGCGGGCGTCCTCGCCGGCTTCGTCGGGCCCGTCCTGCTGGTCGCGCTCTCGGGCCTGCTGGCGGCGCTCATGGTGACGCAGATCCGGTATCCCGACCTCCATCCCCAGGACGCTCTCGTGATGGGGGTCGTGCAGGCGCTCGCCATCCTTCTCCAGGGGCGTCCGGGCGAGGTGTTCGCGTTCGCACTCCTGTTCCTGTCGCTGGCCTACCTCACGCTCGGTCCGCGGTTCTACTGGACCGGGTAGCCGTGGTCGCCCTCGACGAACTCCTCGTTCGGTGATGGGGGCCACCGACCGTGCGGCATGGGGACACCGTCTTCAGCGTGCGGTTCGTCTCCCCGCTATCGGGGGTCGACGACGCCCATACGGATCGTTGTGACTGGTCACCGGTGGGTCGTCGTCGCGTGTCTACGACACACCGGTACTGGCTTACGACGATCCGTATCACATCCCCATATCGTCCGCTTCCGCGGGGACCGGCAGGTCGGCGACCCGCACCCCGAGCAGTTCGGCGGCGTGGTCGAGCGCCATGTCGAACCCGTAGTAGCGCTCCAGTTCGTCGTCCTCCGGACCGTGGCGCACCGTCACCATCGCGTACCCTTCGCTGTTCTGGGCGAGCGCGGCGGTCCGCCCGTCGCGTTCGAACGTCAGGACGCGTTCGCCATCCCGTTCGTAGTAGTTGGCGACGACGTCGTCGTGTTCGGGCATACGCGACCAAGGGACTCCGGCCAGTCGAACCTTCCGGTCGGCCTACCGAAGTTCGTCGGCGATGGTGTTGCGGAGCACCTCACTGGTCCCCTCGTAGATTTCGTTGAGTTTGGCGTCGCGGTAGAACCGCTCGACCGGGAAGTCCTTCGTGTAGCCGTAGCCGCCGTGGATCTGAATCGCCTCGTTGGCCACCTCGCGGCTCACCTCGCTGGCGTAGAGTTTGGCTTGGGCGGCCTCCTTGACGAACCGCTCGCCGCGCATCTTTCGATCGGCCGCCCGATGCATCAGCAGGCGCGCCGCCTGTAGCTTCGTGTCCATATCTGCGAGTTTGTGTCCGATGGCCTGGAAGTCGCCGATCGGCTGGCCGAACTGCTCGCGTTCGTTCGCGTAGTCGACGGCCTCGTCGAGGGCGGCCTGGGCGATACCGACGCCGCGAGCGGCGATGGTGATCCGCCCCGCGTTGAGCGTCTTCAGCGCCTGCAGGAACCCATCACCCTCTTCCCCGAGGAGACGGTCGGCCGGGACCCGGAGGTCGGCAAAGCGAAGTTCCGCCGTCGGACATCCCTTGTCGCCCAACTTGTGTTCGGTCCCCTCGACGTGGTATCCCTCGTCCTCGTCGGGGCGGACGACGAAGGCGGAGATACCCTTCCGGCCGGCCTCGGGATCGGTCTTGGCGAAGAGGACCACCGTGTCGGCGACGGAGCCGTTGGATATCCAGAGCTTCTCGCCGTCGATCACGTACTCGTCGCCCTCGCGGACCGCCGTCGTCTCCATCGCGGGCACGTCGCTCCCGGCGCCGGCCTCCGAGAGCGCGAAGGCGCCGATGTCGGTCCCCTCGTTCAGCGGCGTCAGGAACCGCTCTTTCTGGGTCGGGGACGCGAAGGCGTCGAGCATCCCGCCGGCGAGGCTGGTGTGGGCCGCGACGACCGTCCCGAGGCCGCCGCTCCCGCGGCTGATCTCCGCGAGACAGGCTGCGTAGGCGTGGTAATCCAGGCCCGAGCCACCGTACTCCTCGTCGAACGGCATTCCCATCAGGCCGAGGTCGGCCATCTCCGCGACGAGGTCGGTCGGAAACTCGTCGGATTCGTCGATGTCGGCCGCGACGGGGACGATTTCCTCGTCGACGAAGTCGGCCACCATATCGCGCATCTGGGACTGCTCGGCGGAGAGGCTGAAGTCCATACCGCTCCTACGGGCCTCCGATGATTTATAACGTCGTCCGTGACTCGCTCACGGGGGACGCCCACACGGAGTCGAATGAGCTAAGTGCGCCCCGACGGACGGTTCGGTATGGCACACGACGTCGCCGTGACGGACAGAGGGGTCGGGTTCGGCGTGCTCTTTTCCATCCTCGCGCTCGTCGGCGCGGCGGCGATGCTCGTCGCGCCCGGGCAACTGCCCAAGGCCGGCGGGTTCGCCCTCGCCGTCGTGGCGGGACTGTTCGCCGTCGTGACGATGCAGGCCTACGCCTGACCGTCGACGGTATCGCCGGGGGCCGTCGACTGCGCTTGAAAGAGTTAAGATGCTGAATCCCCTACCGCAGGTGAACGATGAACTCCCTGACTGAAGAGGAACGGCGAATCCTCGCGTACCTCCACGACAGCGTCTCCCGGGGTGAGCGCTACTTCCGCGCGAAGAACATCGCCGACGCAATCGGGATGACGGCCAAACAGGTCGGCTCCCGACTCCCGCGTCTGGCCGAGAAGTCCGAGGACGTCGAAATCGAAAAGTGGGGGCGCGCCCGGTCGACGACGTGGCGCGTCACGCAGGGATAGGGTGACCCCCGAACTTTTTAACGTTCGACGGGAGTCCAGGGTATGACCGTACGTGTTAGTCGGGCATTCGAGTTCGAGGCACCGGCCGAACGGGTCTGGGACTTCATCTCCGACCCCGGCAAGCGGGCCGGCGCCATCAGCGTCGTCCGCGACTACGAGGTCGACGGTAACCGCGCCACCTGGGAGATCGACCTCGATCTGCCGGTGATCGATCGCACTGCGACGGTCGAAACCGAGGACGTAGAGCGCGACGAGCCTCGATACGTGAAGTTCGTCGGGCGGTCGAGTATCATGCGCGTCACCGGGGAGCACCGCATCGAGGACACCGAGACGGGCGCGCGCCTCCACAACGAGTTCGTCGTCGACGGGCGTCTCCCGGGCATCGAGCGATTCTTCAAGAAGCGCCTCGACGTCGAACTCGACAACCTCGAAGCGGCGCTCAGACGGGACCTCGAACTCCCCGCCTGAGATGCGACTCGCACTCGCCCAACTCGATGGGGCTGCCGGCGAGGTCGACGAGAACGTCGACCGCGCGGCGACCGCCGTCGCCGACGCCGCCACGCGCGGCGCCGACCTGGTTGTCCTCCCGGAACTGTTCACCGTCGGCTACTTCGCGTTCGACACCTACGCCCGGGCCGCTGAGGGACTCGACGGCCCGACGTTCTCCAGACTCGCCGACGTGGCGGCCGACCACGGCGTCGGCTTGCTGGCGGGGAGTCACGTCGAGGACCTGGCCGAGAGCGCCGCCGCCGGTGTCGACGTGCCCGCGGCGGAGGGCCTCGCGAACACGTGCGTCTTCTACGACCGCGACGGGAAGCGGCGAGCCGTCTACCGGAAGCAGCACCTCTTCGGCTACGAATCGGCCGAGACCCGTCTGCTCACACCCGGTGAGACACTCTCGACCGTCCCCTTCGAGGGGTTCACCGTCGGGATGTCGACGTGTTACGACCTCCGGTTTCCGGAACTCTACCGTCGCCTCGCGGATCGGGGAGCGACGCTCGTCTGCGTGCCCAGCGCCTGGCCGTATCCACGGGTCGAACACTGGCGGACGCTAGCGCGGGCGCGCGCAATCGAGAATCTCACCTACGTCGCCGCCGCGAACGGCGCCGCGACGTTCGAGGACGCCACCCTTCTCGGACGGTCCACCGTCTACGACCCCTGGGGAACGACGCTCGCCAGCGCCGGCGACGAGGCGACTCTCGTCGTCGCCGACGTCGATCCGGACCGAATCGACGAGGTCCGCGAGGAGTTTCCGGCGCTACGTGACCGTCGGGACTGAGTCGGAACCTCGTGTGGCGGCGCCGAACGGCGACGCCGACGCGCCGCTCAGGCGACGACGACCCTGTAGATTTCGTCCGCGATGTCCTCGCCGGAGTACGTGTTCGTCACGAGACTCACGGCGATGAGCACGATCGACGAGACGACGAGTGAGAACGCCCCAGCGACGACCCCATGCGGGAGCGAGACGCTGTAGACCGAACTGCCGACGGCGAGTCCCAGATTGACGAGGAGGGAGGCGACGACGGCCGCGATGGCTCCCTCCCGCGTGGCACCCCTCCAGTTGAGACCGATGCCCAAGAGCGGGACGATGGGGGCAGCGAACAGCGCCCACCCGACGACGCCCAGGATTCCGACCAGAATCTGGACGAAGTACGCGAGGAACAGGGAGATGACGATGATCGCCGCGCTGCCGAGGCGGTTCACCCAGAGTTCCTGTGTGTCCGATTCGTACTCCATCCCTAGACTCTCGGGGATGTCTCGCGCGAGGTTCGCGGCGCCGATGTTGATGAACGCGTCACTGGTGCTCATGATCGCCCCGAGCGCCGCGGCGAAGACGACGCCGGCGACGATGGGGGAGACGAAGTTCGAGAGGAAAAAGGGCGCTGCCATGTCGGGGTTGGAGAGGGAGTCGAGAGCGCCGGTTTCGACGCCAGCCCGCACGGAGATGCCGATACCCAGCATCATGAGCGAGGAGAGGAAATAGGAGAGACCGGCGATGGGGGCGCCCCACTTGAGGAGTTTGACGTCACGGATCATGTACAGTTTGTGGGCCATGTGGGGTTGCCCGGAGTTTCCGATGGTGAACAGGAAGTACCAACTCAGAGCGAGCATCACGGGGAAGGAGCCGAAGGCGCCGGCGAACTCCGGAGTGTTGCTGGCGAGTTCCCGGCTCATCCGCTGGAACCCCCCGCCGTAATCGAGGGCGTAGAAGAACACGACGATGCTGCCGGCGACCATGATGCCGCCCTGGATGAGGTCGGTAAACACGCCGGCGATCATGCCGCCGCCGATGGTGTAGACGGCGATGACGACGGTCGCGAGAACGACGGCGACGAGTTCGCTCGTCCCGAGGATGTCCGCGAGGACGAACCCCATCGCCTTGAGCTGGACCGCGAGGTACGAAATCACGCCGAGAAGAACCGAGAGGGCGACGAAGAATCGAACTGCGTCGCTGTCGTAGCGGGCGTCCGCGGCGTCCGGAATCGTCAGGATCTGCTCCACTTCCGCCATGAGGCGCATCTTCTTCCCCAGGACGAACCACGAGATGGGGAACGCGAGCGGCGCGACGATGGCGATCCAGAGGAACGCGTAGCCGCCGCTGTAGAACAGTCCCGGCCCGCCGATGAACCCGAACCCGCTCATGATCGACGCGAACGCCGAGAACGCAACCGCCCAGATACCGAAGCGCTTCCCGCTGATGAGGAAGTCCTCGGTGGACTCAGTCTGACGATACCCCCAGACACCGATCCCCAGGACGATCAGGAGATAGACGACGACGACGCCCGTTATCAGCGGGTCGGCGGCCATCAGCGGTCACCTCCGTCGGCCGATTCCGAACTCTCCATCCGGCGGAACTCCTCCGCTTCCTCCGCGCTCCAGATGTACTTCTCGAACAGGTAGGGGTAGGCGAACATCAACAACAGAGCGGGCGGGAGCCAGAGCCAGTACACGAGGACTGACGTGGCCCGTGGGAAGCCGAGCCAGTACACCGGATCCGTGTACGACGGGTTCGCGAAGTGGAAGTTCCACAACAGCGCGAAGCCGACGCCGAGGACGAGGACGAGGACACCGATCACGGCGAGAAACGGTTTGTACGAGTGCCGCTTTGCCGTCCCTTCCACCCCTAGTAGGATGTAGAGGCCGAAGAGTGCGATGGTGGCATAGGAGAAGACGACCTGTCCGGTCGGCCCCCCCGACAGCATCGCACCGAACATGACGAGCAGTACTACGAGCGCTCCGATCACCGTCTTGTCACGTTGCCACTGTATTGCCATGGCACCCCGCAACAATATCACGTAATTTTAAAAAAGTATCTTCGAAAAACCGGCCGCCCCGTCTCCGGACTCACCGCCGACTCGGAACGTCTACGTATCGTACTCGAGTCCCCGAGCAGTCGTCGTCGTCGACACCACGTGCTGTGCCGTTCGTCCCAGGACCCGCTCCAATTCGGCCGTGTCGCTGCGCTCGTCGGGGAACGTGACCAGCGCCGCACGCCTGCCGAAGTCCGACTGTTTCACACCCAGGTCGTGGGTCTGCTGGACGGGGTTCGCGGCGCGGAGTTCGGGGAGCGGCCAACTCGCGAAGCCGAGTGCGTCGAGCAACTCCCCGTAGAACGTGATCAGTTCCCGCATCTCCGCGTAGTCGGCGTCCGTGATGCGGGTCCAGAGCTGGTCGGTCGTTGCGTCGCTCGTCTTCCGAACTTCGTCGTAGCGCGGTCCCGTGATCGAGCGGCGGCGCTCGACCTGCCGCCGGATCTCCGTCCGGCTCGGACGCGTCTCCGTGGTGGCGACGAGGACGGGGAGTTCGTTCGTCGCTCGTTCGGTGACGGTCGACTCGCCGAGTACGAGGCCTCCCGAGACGATCACCGCCGGATCGATGGGGACGGCGTCCGCGTAGAGTTCGTCCTCGATGGCCGTGACGAGATCGACGAGTTCCGAGTCGGGGCGCGCCTCCCCGAACGCCTCGGTGAGTGCCGCCGTCAGCGCCACCGTCGTGGCAGTCGAGGAGCCGAGACCGACGCCCATCGGAAACTCGTCGTCGACGTCGATTTCGACCGAGAACCCGGGAAGTTCGTCAGGTCCGGTGCGACCGACTGCCGAGAGGATGCGCCGTAGGAGCGTATAGACGGGGAGGCTGCGACCGGACTTGCTGACCGTCAGGACGGCGTTCGAATCGGTCGGACCGAACAGCGACTCGAGTGTGGTGTCCTGCCGACCGAGTGGCCCACGAACGAGGACGGTGTCGTCGTCCCGTTCACTGACGGTAACGCGGAGGCGAAGGTCGAGCGCGCTGGCGATACGTGGCCCGCCGAGGAGCGTGGCGTGGTCACCACCGACGAAGATGCGGCCGGGGACGGACGCAGTTACAGCCATACGTGACCTCGGTCACGCCGCACAGTAAACTCTAACTCCCGAAATAGTCGACATCTGTCGAATACACGGTTTCGGGGGAACGCGAAATTCCGTCCGCAACGAACCGCGTGACCGGGGTAACTTTAAATGATGATCGTTCGATACCGGTGACGCATGGACTCCCGCATCCCCGGATTCTACAAACAAGATATCGACGAGCGTCGACACACCGTCGCCGACCGTGCGAACCTCTCCGACGAGGCGGTCGCCGCAGTCGAGGGTCGCGGCCTCGACCCGGTTCGTGCGGACACGATCAGCGAGAACGTGATCGGGACGCTCGAGTACCCCCTCTCCATCGCGACGAACTTCCGGATCGACGGCGTGGATCGGCTGATTCCGATGGCTATCGAAGAGACCAGCGTCGTCGCGGCCGCCTCCTACGGCGCGCGGATGGCCCGCGAACGGGGTGGGTTCACCACCCAGGTCACGGGTCCACACATGATCGCCCAGATCCAGGCCGTCGACGTCGCCGACCCGTTCGCCGCGAAACAGCGCGTTCTCGACGCCCAAGCGGACCTCGTCGACCTCGCGAACGACCAGGACCCCGTCCTGGTCGAGCACGGCGGCGGCTGTGAGGACGTGCAGGTTCGTGTCCTCGATACGGATCGCGGGCCGATGGTCGTTACGCATCTCGTGGTGAACGTTCAGGATGCGATGGGCGGCAACGCGGTGAACTCGATGGCGGAAGCGCTGGCACCGGACATCGAAGCACTCACCGGCGGTACCGTCGAACTCCGCATTCTCTCGAACCTGGCGGACCGCCGAATCGCGCGAGCTCGGTGTACCGTCCCTCCCGAGTTGCTGACCGACGACGACGCAGAACTCGAGGGGACGGCGGTCCGGGATCGGATCGCCGACGCCGGTGCGTTCGCCGAGGCCGATCCCTACCGGGCCGCCACCCACAACAAGGGCATCATGAACGGTATCGACGCCGTCACGACTGCGACGTTCAACGACTGGCGAGCCATCGAGGCCGGCGCCCACGCCTACGCCGCCCTCGACGGCTACTCCTCGCTCTCGAACTACGAGGTCGATGCCGACGGGAACCTCGCCTGTAGTATCGAACTCCCGATCCAGATCGGTACCGTCGGCGGCGCGACCCAACTGCAACCGGTCGCGGGGGCCGCGATGGACGTCCTCGACGTGGACTCCGCCGACGAGTTCGCCGGCATCCTCGCCGCCGTCGGTCTCGCCCAGAACCTGGCCGGTCTCCGGGCCCTCGTGAGCGAGGGGATTCAGCACGGCCACATGAGCCTGCACGCGAAGAACATCGCCATCCAAGCCGGGGCGCCGAGCCACCTCGTCGACGACGTCGCCGAGCGAATGGTCGAAGAGGACGCGATCCGGGAGGACCGCGCGGCCGAACTCGTCGACGAACTGTCCGAATGAGCGTCGACATCGCGAACGTCGACTCCGGCGATCCGTTCCCGGACGCGGGATACCGGCGACTCGAGGCGCAACTCACGGCCGACAGAGTCACAGCGTTCTTCGGAGCCCCGGTCGCCGGCGATGTCCGGCGCTACCCCATGCCGAACGTTCGCGCCTCCAACTGCGTCTGCGAACGGAGCCTCGATGGCGGCGGACAAACCACCCTCCGCTCCGACACGCAGGGGAAGACCTACGCCGTAGCACTCCCGACGACGACGCTTCCACCACTCACGGGGATGGACCACCCGTGACCGAGGACGATCCGACGCCCCCGGTCGTCACGTCCTCGCCGTCCGGGGAGGACCGGCTGTGGGTGAGCGAGTGGTACCGGATCTCCCCCCAGACGTTCGAACACTTCGAACTCTTCTTCGAGGCCGACGCGGTGTATGCCGTGTTCGCCGAAGAGTCGTTCAAATCCCTCCTCCTGCGACGGGACGGCCGGACCCGGGAAGCCCGCGAGGTGGGCCGGCGCAACCGTTCGGCCCCGAGCGAGCAACTGCTCGCCGACGAGCGGAGTTTCGTGGTGCCGACTTCGGCACTCACGGCCGTCCGAATCTCCCCTGGATCGCTGTTCGCGAAACCGACGTTGACCGTCGAAACGGCGTCGTCGTCGCACACGCTGTACCACAGTTCGCGGGACTACGACGTCGACGCACTCCGGCGATCCCTCGCCAACCTCTACGACGACACGACGGTCGACGTCGCGGTCGAATCCCGTGAGTGGCTGGACCTGTTCCGGTCGGGATGAGCGGGGCGACGGCCGTCGGTGGGCGCTCGCGCGTGGGTAACAGGGAGCCCGTCGGACGCGTCCGCCCGATTCCCGTCCTGCGTCGGGATGGGTCGGAGCCTTTATAATTCCGAGGGCGCTATCGTGGACTGCCGACGCATCGACGCTTTTCTCGTCGAGACTCGGCAACGAAAATCCACCACGTCGTCGTTCGCCCCGGGTCGGGTCATCCCCTCGCCCGGCAGGGGTGATCCGATCCCTCGACTCCCGCTCCCTCTCGTCCACCCTTTCGTCAGGTCGCTCGCTTCTCGATTTCGCCTTTGAGCGCCGCGGCGTCGCAGTCGTGATCCGGACGGATGTTGACGAAGTCCAGAAAATATAGCGCGGCCAGGAGTTCCGCAGTCGTATACGCCGTCGCCGCGGCGTCGACGGTGGCCGCCGGCCCGATGAGGGGTTCGAGCGCCGCCAGCCCACACGCGACGTCGTAAGAGCGAGCGTCGTCGCGGCCGCGGCTCTCGACGTTCGTCGCGTCGATGAAGTAGAGGTCGCCGTCGAGGATGAGGACGTTCTCCGCCCGGAGGTCGCCGTGGGCCAGACCGTGGTCGTGCATCGTCCGGAGCGCCGCGAACAGTTCGGGAGCGAGTTCGCGTTCGGTCTCCCGGTCGAGTTCGTCCAGCGGTCGGAACTCCGGGAGATACTCCAGGACGACGATCCCCAATCCATCGATCTCGAGCGCTTCGAGCGGTTCCGGCGCGTTCAGGCCGATTTCGCGCATCCGCTCGGTCGCCTCCAGTTCGTGTGTCGCCATCTGGTAGGGCGTCCCGAAATGCTCGAAGAACCCCTCGGTGCCCGCCGAGAAGACGCCGAGGTTCCGTCCCGTGGTGATGAGCGCGTGGACGAGCGAGTTCTGCTTTGAAATCACTTTCAGAAAGAGGTCTTCGTCGACGACGACCGGCGTCGAGAGCCAGTTGTCGGCGTCGAGACACCGGACCGACGGCTCCTCGCGACCGTACCGCTCGGCGACGTCCGTGATCACCCGGTCGAGGCGGTCGTCGTCGATCCGACCGCGCAGGAACCGCCTGACTTCCATCGCCCGCCCTTACGCGACCGGCAGGGATATAACATTGGTCACGGGTCGCGTTCGGGACTCTACCGTTCCGCTAACGCCGCCGAAAGCGTCCGTGCCGCTCGCTCGCCGTCCGACTGTGGTGCAGGCAGTCGGACCGGGTCGTCGCCGAATCGCTCGACCACGAGCGCCGGGTGGCGTGTCCGGAGGTAGCGTCCGAGGAGGCCCAGTCCACCGACGACGAGACCGATTCCGCCGAGCAGGAGTAGGGACGTGAGGACGGCGAGTGCCCCTGCCAGCGCGTCGGTCACCGCGAGGACGCTCCCGACGGGGGCCGCTCCCGTCACGCCAGTGTCCATCGACAGCGTCTCGCCGACGTTCATCGCCCGGAGGGCCACCCCACCGCCGACGGCGGCCAGTCCGTAGAGCAGGGCGCGCAGGCCCCACCCGAGGAGGCGCGTCTCCCCCGCGGCGTCGACGTCGATGCCGGCGACGTTCGGGCGCTCGACCGCCTCGAATCGCCGCCCGTCGGCCGCCGGGTTGTACGCGAGCACCCGGTGGGTGGTGACGGCGGCCCACCCGGCGCCGAGCGGTGCCGACGCGACGACGTCCTCCCCGGCGTAACAGCGACGCTCCGGGCCGGCAGTCCCCGACTCGTCGGATCGTTCGCGGGCGTCCAACACCCCGTCGTCCATCGGCCGAGTGGAGGACCGCCCGTGCCGTTACGTTTTCGGCCGGATCGTCTCGGTGCGGTTTTACGGACACGAGGTGAGTTCGGGATATGACGCTCGGTGAGATGGCAACATGAGCGACGGAGACGGTCGCTCCGGATTCGTGGAGTACGGTATCGAGGACAGACCGCCGATTCCGACGTCGATCCTGCTCGGGGTCCAGCACTACCTGACGATGGTCGGGGCGAACGTGGCGGTACCGCTGATCCTCGCGGGGGCGCTGGGGATGCCCGACGCGGTGATCCCGCGGTTCGTCGGCACCTTCTTCGTCGTCTCGGGCGTCGCGACGCTCGCACAGACCACCTTCGGCAACCGCTATCCCATCGTCCAAGGGGCGCCGTTCTCGATGCTGGCGCCCGCTCTCGCCGTCGTGGGCGTCGTGCAGGCGAGCAACCCAACCGGGCCGGCGTGGGAGGCGGCGCTCCTCCAGTTGCAGGGTGCCATCGTCGTCGCCGCCGTCGTGGAGGTGGCGGTGGGATATTTCGGTCTGCTCGGCCGCCTGCGGTCGTACATCTCCCCGGTCATCATCGCGCCGACCATCGCGTTGATCGGCCTCGCGCTGTTCAACACGCCGCAGGTGACGGCAGCGTCGGGCAACTGGTGGCTGCTCGGCCTGACGCTCGGGCTGATCGTCCTGTTCTCGCAGTACCTCGGTGACGCCTCCAGGGCGTTCCAACTCTTCCCCGTTCTCCTCGGCGTCGTCGTCGCATGGGTCGTCGCCGCCGTCCTCTCGGTCACCGGCGTCTACACGTCGGGCACCGCCGGGTTCGTCGACCTCGCTTCGGTGGCGTCGGCGCCGGCTCTGATGCCCATCTACCCGCTCCAGTGGGGGATGCCGCAGGTCGAGACGGCGTTCGTCGTCGGGATGCTCGCTGGCGTCGCCGCATCGATGCTGGAGTCCTTCGGCGACTACCACGCCGTCGCGCGCCTCTCGGGCGTCGGCGCGCCGAGCGAGGAGCGGATCAACCACGGTATCGGCATGGAGGGGCTGATGAACATCTTCGCGGGACTCATGGGCACGGGCGGTTCCACCTCCTACTCCGAGAACATCGGCGCCATCGGCCTGACCGGCGTGGCCTCGCGCTACGTCGTTCAGATCGGGGCCGCGGTGATGCTCGTCGTCGGCTTCGTCGGCTACTTCGGCCAACTGATCGCCACCATCCCCGATCCCATCGTCGGCGGTCTCTACGTCGCCATGTTCGGTCAAATCGTCGCCGTCGGCCTCTCGAACCTGGAGTACGTCGACCTCGACTCCTCGCGCAACGTCTTCGTCGTCGGTATCGCGCTCTTTACCGGCCTCGCGGTGCCGGCGTACATGGGTAACGTGGGTAGCGCCGAGGCCTTCCGCCAGGGCATGCGGGGCGTCGCCGCCCTCGGCCCGGTCCTCGGCGCCCGCGCCGTCGCCGACACCATCTACGTCATCGGCTCGACCGGGATGGCCGTCGGTGGCCTCGTGGCCTTCGTCCTCGACAACACCATCGAGGGCACCCGCGAGGAACGCGGCCTCGTCGAGTGGGAGCAGGCAACCGAGGACGAATCCGCATTTCGCTCCGCCTTCGACCGGTTCAGCCGCGACTGACCGCCCGACAGGCGTCGATCGTAGCCCGGCCTAATCCGGGTGCGAGGGACGAGAGTCGTCGTTCCTCGGGGCTCGACCGGGGTAGTCGGCCGACGATCGGGGTTTGGTCGGCCAAAAAATCGGTGCCATTTTGTATTTTTAGGTCAGCCTAAAATCTATGCGACACACGAGACGGCAGTTGCTTCGGACGACCGGTGAACACGCCTACGTCTGTATTCCACACGAGGCGGCGGGCATGGAGGGAACCGTCGTCGTCGAGGAGTGAGCCGCTGGGTGACCCTGACCGCCACCAAACGTACGGTCCCCGCCACCGTGGGCAAACGGTAACGTACACTCCCTCCACGTTTGCCGCATCTATCGACCGTCAGCGGCGCCGTCGGCGTCCGTCCCCTCGCTCGCCGACCGGACCGTCACGTCGCTCCGTGGGTACGGAATCTCGACCCCTGCCTCCGCGAGGGCGTGGTAGATGGCACGGTTGAGTTCGTGCCGCGCCCGGGACGCCCGGGTCGGTCCGTTCACCCACGCCAGCAGTTCGTACTCCAGCGCGGAGTCGCCGAAGCGGCGGAGACGCATTCGGGGCTTCGGGGCGTCGAGGACCAGCGCCGTCCCCTGCGCGAGGTCGACCACCAGTTGCTCGAAGGCGTCGATGTCGGTGCCGTAGGCGACGCCGATGGGCACCCGCACCCGGCGACGGCGTCCCGGCGCCGACTCGTTGATGATACGGGTCGCGTTCAGCACGGAGTTGGGGACGGTCACCAACACCTCGTCGCGGGTGAGCAGCGTCGTCGAGCGGACGCCCACCTTCGCCACCGTCCCCGATTCGCCGGAGTCGAGGACGACGAAATCGCCCAGTTTGTACGTGTCGTCGAAGTACAACGCGATCCCTCCGAAGAAGTTCGCGACGGTGTCCTTCGCGGCGAAGCCGACGGCGATGCCGGCGATGCCCGCCCCCGCGAGCAGGGGCGACACGTCGTACTCCCACAGCGAGAGGAGGACGGCGACGGTCCCGACGAGGACGACGAGCGTCCAGACGTTCGAGAAGACCGGTGCGAAGTCGAAGCGGTCGCCGCGGTCTTTCACCGCCTCGACGAGGCGGTTGACGACGCGGTTGAGCGCCCGCGCCCAGACGAGGACGATGATGGACAGCGAGGGTCTGCCGAAAAACAGCGACAGCGTCCGGGCGTCGACGAGCGTGGCCGTCGCGACGGAGTCGACGCGCGTGAGGACGTACACCCCGGCGAGGGCGACGGTCACGACCAGCGGCACCCGGAGTTCTTCGAAGACGATGTCGTCAAGCGCCGTCTCGGTGCGACGGGTGACGCGCCGGGCGAGACGGACCCCGACCAGTTCGAGGACGACGGCGCTCCCGAACGAGAGCGCGAGGACGGCGGCCGTCGCTTGCCAGGCGGGGAGGGCGTCGAGTCCGGCCACGAGTCCGTTGCTCACGACGATGGGACGCGCTCGGTGGCGATAACGGTATCCCTCGGCCGAAAGGTTCTGGTCGTCCCCGTCCCACGTCCGACCGTGTACCGCCGTGGCCACTGGGGCGTCTCCTTGCTCGTGTTCGCACCCGTCGGGTTCGCGCTCGTTCTCGCCGGACGTCCGGACCTCGCCGTCGTCGGCGGGGGAGCCGTCCTCTGGCTCGCGATGCTCCCCGACTACGACCACCGGATTCCCGGCCTCCCCCACCGTGGCCCGACGCACACCCTCGTCTTCGCGGCCCTCGTCGGCGCCGCGGGCGCGGGGGTCGGCGTCGGCCTCGCGATGGTCCTCGACGGCGGCCGGACCACGTTCGTTTCCTTCGGCTTCGCCGTCGGTGCGCTCGCCGTGCTGGCTCACCTCCTCGCGGACGCGCTGACGCCCGCCGGCGTGCCCCTGCTGTGGCCGCTCTCCGGCCGGAGCTTCTCGCTGTACCTCACTCGGGCGGACAACACCATCGCCAACTACGTCCTCCTCGCCGTCGGCGTCTGTACTACCGCGGCCACCGTCATCCTCGCGACGCGGCTGGGGTGAGTTTTTGCCTTCCCGGCCCGCAGGTGCGTGCATGAACGACGACGCGATGACCCGGTTCCCGGTACCCGACCGCGCCGACCTGCCCGCCGACCTGCGCGAACGCATCGACGCCGAGACGGAGCGGGCGGGCTTTACCCCCAACGTGTTCGCGGCGCTCGCCTACGCGCCCGACCACTTCCGGGCCTTCGTCGACTACCACGACGCCCTCGTCGAGGGGACGAGCCTCGAGCGGGTGGAGGTGGAGATGATCGTCGTCGCCGTCTCGGGCGTCAACCACTGTTACTACTGCAACGTCGCCCACGGCGCGCTCGTCCGCCTCTACGCGACGGATCCGACGCTTGCCGATCAGCTCGTCGCCAACTACCGCACCGCCGACGTGAGCGACGAGCGCTTGCTCATGCTCGACGTGGCCGTGAAACTCACCGAGTCCCCCGCCGCGGTGACCGACGCCGACCTGGACCGCCTCGCGGAGGCGGGGTTCTCCGAGCGCGAAATCTGGGATATCGGCGCCGTAACCGCCTTCTTCAACCTCAGCAACCGACTGGCGAGTTTCGCCGACATGCGTCCGAACGACGAGTTCCACACCCTCGGGCGGGACGTGACGAACGACTGACCGTCGGACCTACCTCCCGAACGGCCAGTCGACACACGTCACGTTCCCCTCCGAATACGTCCTGATTGCATTTTTTCTCGCCTAACTATTGAAATAATTGGTACTGTTCTGTCCCCTGGCAAAATCCTTATGTGTCTGCTTTTCGTCGTTCGTAACGCAATGGCGACAGGTACGGTTGCGTTCTTTAACGACACCGGCGGTTACGGGTTCATCGAGTCCGAAGATTCCGACGAAGACGTGTTCTTCCACATGGAGGACATCGGCGGCCCGGACCTCGAAGAGGGACAGGAAGTCGAATTCGACATCGAGCAGGCCGACAAGGGCCCGCGGGCGACCAACCTCCAGCGACTGTAAGTCCGGGTCGGACTCCGACCGCTCGAAGCACGCTGGATCAGAACTCCCTTTTTCACGACTCCCACAGCCGCGGCTACAGCCGTCCATCGCGCGCCAGTCGCCGTACTTCGGCCACTCGCTCCCGGATGGCGTCCCACTCCGTGTCGGTCTTGCGGTCGACGTGAGAGTACATCAGCCCCATCCGACCAGTCCCGCGGAGCGTCCCCTCGTTCCGGTCGAGAAAGTCCCAGTAGAGCGCGTTGAACGGACAGGCGTTCGCACCGGTCGTCGCGTCCACATCGTAGGTACAGTCCGCACAGTGGTCGCTCATCCGGTCGACGTAGTTGCCCGAGGAGGCGTAGGGTTTCGAGGTGAACGCGTCCGTGGCGAACGTCCCCATCCCGAGGACGTTCGGCGTGGTCACCCAGTGGAAGGCGTCGACGAACCCGAAGTGGAACCACTCGTTCAGTTCGTGCGGGTCGGCGCCGTAGACGAGCGCGAAGTTCGACAGGAGCATCAGCCGTTCGATGTGGTGGGCGTAGCCGCGTTCGTAGACGTGGGTTACCGCCTCGTCGAGACACCGCATCTCCGTCTCGGCGTCGTAGTAGAGGGTGGGCAGGTCACGGGACCGGCCCAACAGGTCCGTCTCGGCGAGTTCGGGCATCGTCCGGCGGTAGACGTGTCGCACGAACTCCCGCCAGCCGAGAACCTGCCGGACGAACCCTTCCACGCTTTCGATGGGCGCCGCGTCCCGATGCCAGGCGTCGACGGCGGCGTCGACCACCTCCCGCGGGCCGAGGAGGCCGAGGTTCAGCGACGACGACAGCAGGGAGTGGGCAAGCGCGTACTCGCCGCCGAGCATCGCGTCCTGATACGCGCCGAACTCGGGCAGGCGATGCTCGACGAAGTGGTCGAGGGCGTCCAGCGCCTCGGGTCGTGTCACCGGCCACGCGAACCCCGAGCGTTCCCCCCAGGTGTCGAAGCGCTCGGTCACCCAGTCGAGCGTCTCCCGGGTCAGGTCGTCCGGATCGAACCGTGGAACGGGCGGCAGGGACCAGTCCGCCGGCGGTGTCTCACGATTCGATTCGTCGTAGTTCCACTCGCCACCCGCCGGCTCCGTCCCGTCCATCAGCACGTCCTCGCGGCGGCGTAGCCAGCGGTAGAAGTTCTCGTGGCGGAAGCTGTCGTCGTCTCCCGCCCACTCGTCGAAGGCGTCGGACGAACACAGGAAGCGGTCGTCGCGGACGAGCGAGAGGGTGCCACCGCGCGCCGTCACGAGTTCACGGAGGCGGTCAGCGGCGCCGTAACTCGGCGGGCGCATGAGCCGCAGGTCGTCGCCGGGGTGGGCCGCGAAGTGGGCGTCGAGAGCGTCGCCGAACGTCTCGGCCCGCCGGTACTCGACGGCGTAGCCCGCCTCGCGCAGGGCGTCGCGAGCGTGGCGCATCGCCGCGAACACCAGGCCGAGTTTCTGCGGGTGGTAGGGTCGACGGGCGGCGACGGCCGTCGCTTCGATCAGCAACACGCGGTCTGTGTCGTCGAGGACGTGGCTCTCGGGGTGGAGTTGGTCGCCGAGGAGCCAGACGGTCATAGCCAGCCTCCGCTGGGCATGGGCGCGGGTTGGGGTGTGATCGACAAAACGGTACCCCCGGTCCCGGTTGCGTGGCACGCTCCCTCCTCACTCCGCCTGTGGCTTTTTGCCTCTCCGTGCCGAGGGCGAGGTATGGAGTACACCACCCTCGGTGACACCGGAATGGAGGTGTCGCGCATCTGCCTCGGCTGTATGAGCATCGGATCGAGCGACTGGCGCGACTGGGTGCTGGACGAGGAGGCGGGCGTCGAACTCGTCGACCGGGCCATCGAACTCGGAATCAACTTCTTCGACACCGCCAACATGTACTCGAACGGCGAGTCGGAGCGCGTCCTCGGGACGGCACTGGAGGGCCGGCGCGAGGAACAGGTCGTCGCCACGAAAGGCTACTTCCGGATGGACGAGGACGACCCCAACTCCGGAGGGCTGTCGCGGAAGGCAATCGAGCAGGAACTGTCGAACTCGCTGGACCGACTCGGAATGGACGCCGTCGACCTCTATCAGATCCACCGGTGGGACGACGACACGCCCATCGAGACGACGCTCCGCGCCCTCGACGACGCGGTCCGGCGCGGCCAGGTGCGCTACCTCGGCGCGAGTTCGATGTGGGTCCACCAGTTCGCCGACGCCCTCCACACGAGCGACCGACTGGGACTCGACCGCTTCGCCACCATGCAGAACCACTACAACCTCGCGTACCGCGAGGAGGAACGCGAGATGCTGCCGTTCTGCCGACGGGAGGGGATCGGCGTCATCCCGTGGTCGCCGATGGCTCGCGGCTACCTCACGCGACCGGACGAGGACATCGACGCGACCACGCGTGGCGCGACCGAGGAGTACCTGTACGAACACCCCTACCGCGAGGGCGGCGGCCGGGAGATCAACGAACGCGTCGGGCAACTCGCCGAGGAGCGCGGCGTGAAGATGGCTCAGATCGCACTCTCCTGGGTGCTACACAAGGACTGGGTCGACGCGCCCATCGTCGGCACCTCCTCCGTCGAGCACCTAGAGGATGCCGTCGAGGCCCTTGAGATCGATCTGAGCGACAGCGACGTCGAGTATCTAGAGGAGCCGTACGAACCGGTCCCCGTCTCCGGGCACGACTAGAACAGGCCGCCGCCGCCCGACCGAACTTTGTCGAGGTCCTCGATATACTGTCCCTCCCGTCCCTCCTGACCCCGGTAGGCGCGTTCGACGTAGCCGTCGGCGTTCACCAAGAGGACGAGGCCGATGTGGTTGAACATGTACATGTCCATGTTCTCGGGTTGTGTGCGCTGGAACCGGAAGCCGAACTCCTCGCCGAGGACGGTCTTCGCCCGCTCGCGGTTCTCGGGGCGGAGGAAGTGCCAGTTGCCGGCGTCGAGGTCGACGTTCATCTGTTCCCCGTACTCGCGGAGGCGGTCGGCCGTGTCGCGTTGCGGGTCGAAGGTGATGGGGTAAAAGCCCACCTCGTCGGCGTAGCCGTTGTCGAGGCTGTGGATCTGCACCTCGCGGAGCGACGAGATGAGCCGCGGGCAGACGCTGTTGCAGTGGGAGTAAAAGAAGCTCACCAGCCCCGCGCGCTCGACGCCGCGGAGGTCGATCCGCTCGCCGACCAGCGGGTCGGGAAACGCCACGTCGGGAATCCGTTGGCCCCAGGCGGGGTACGAGAGGTCCTCGCTCTCGACGCCGCCCCGGCGGTCGGGCTTGCCGAGGGCCGTGTTCGGGGAGCCACCGCCGAGACAGCCGGCGGTCGCACCGATGCCTGCGGTTCCGAGTACCCCGAGGTACGTGCGACGGTCCATACCCTACCCCGGTGTCGGACGGTGAAAGCCCGTGTGGTCCGTCCGTCTAAACCACGCCGAGGTAGCGAAGCGAGACGACGATCTGGGCGACTCCGGCCAGAATCATGACGACGGCGGCGAGACGGTGAACGACGCCGATCCGATCACTCCAGGCCCTGACGGCGTCGCTGCCGACGGCCGACAGTAGCGTCACCCCGGTCAGCGGGAGCGCCGTGGCGGCGGCGTAGCCGCCGAGCACGACGGCCGCTCCCGGGGCCGAGAGCGTCAGTGACTGCGTGACGACGCCGAGGACGACGGGCACGACACAGCCGGCGGCGGCGAGGGCGTAGCCGCCGCCGAAGACGGCACACCCGAGGACTGACGTCCGACGTTCCGGCAGTCGGAGGTGGAGCGTCGGCGCCCGGTCGGAGAGAAACAGGACGCCGAACGCGACGAGGGCGACGCCGACCAGCGGTTCGAGTAAGGGCAGGTGACGGGCCAGCCGTCCTCCCGCCGAGAACAGCAGGGCGCCGAGGGCCCCGAGGACGAGCGTCGCGCCGGCGGAGGCGGCGACGCCGCGGACGGCGGCTCCGCTCAGACCGGTCTCGTCACCCTGGATGGCGTAGCCGACGTAGCCCGGCAGGAGGGGGGTACGCACAGGGCGCGAAGAAGGTGGCGAGGCCGGCGCCGACGGCGAAGGTGAGCGTCCCGAGGAGGCCGGCGTCGGCCATCACAGCACCGCCGCGAGTTCGCGGTCGATCGTCTCGGCGGACGCGACGCCGCCGTGGGTCCACGTCACCGACCCCGTCGCGTCGGTCACGACCAGGAAGGGGAGCCCGCTCGCCCCGAGCGCCGCCAGCAGGTCGCCGTCGGGGTCGTGGCCCAGCGTCCAGCGGCCGTCGTTGTCGCGCCACCACGCCCGGAGGTCCTCGCGGGAGAGGCCACCGCCCAGTC
The DNA here is from genome assembly GCF_045690335.1 of Haloplanus litoreus. Classification (GTDB taxonomy): domain Archaea; phylum Halobacteriota; class Halobacteria; order Halobacteriales; family Haloferacaceae; genus Haloplanus; species Haloplanus litoreus. Next base: position 1,714,500 of record NZ_CP147874.1, read on the forward strand.
GCTCGTTGGTGACCGACACGAACGCGGCGCGGTCGGCGTAGCGCTCGTGGACGGTCCCGAGGGCGCCCATCTGCTCGACGCAGGGGCCACACCACGTCGCGAAGCAGTCGATCACGGTCGGCGTCTCGGGAGCGGGGACCTGCCGAGTGCCGGCGGTCGATCCCGGCGCGTCGAGGGTCGCCACCTCGACCGGCAGGCGGCGGTTCCCGCCGTCGTCGGCGTCGTCGCCGTCGTCGGCGTCGTCGCCGTCGTCGCCGTCGCCGTCGTCACCGCCGAATCCAACGACGTCCGTCCCCACGAGGCCGACGCCGACAAGTCCCGTCCCGGCGAGTCCCGCGAGGACGTGTCGACGGCCGAGCGGTCGCTCGCTTCCCTCGTCGTTCATCGGATCGACGTTCGCTCCGGACGAATAAGTGCGGCGTGGTGCGTGTCTCGAATTACTGCTCGGCCTCGATGGCCGCCGCGATGGCGTCGTAGGTCGGCCTGACCGACCGGCCGGCGACGAACACGGCGGGTGTGCCCTCGACCCCGCTGTCGACGCCCAGCTGGCGGTCGGCCTCCAGTACGGGACGGTACGTCTCGTTGAGTGCGTCGGCCTGGATCGCACATCCGGGAGCATCGACGTCGTTCGCGAGGTCGGTGAGACGCCCCGCCGAGTAGGCGTCTTGGTTCTCGAAGAGGGCGTGTGCGTACTCGAAGAACGTCTCGTCGTCCGTCTCGTCTTGCACCCCGCGGGCGGCGCTCGCGGCCTGCCACGACCACTGATCGTCGACCGGAATCGGAAAGTCGTGGTGCTCGTACCGGACTGCGCCCGTCTCGACGTACTCCGCCCGAATCTCGGGGAGCACCTCCAGACTGTAGGTGGCACAGTGCGGACACGAGAAGTCCTCGAACGCGGCGACGGTCACGCTCGCACCCTCCGGGCCGAGCGTCGGTGCCGGCAGTTCCGAGACGGCCGGTTCGTCCTCGATCGTACAGTCGTCCGTTCCCCGCCCGCCGCCGAGACAGCCCGCACTGGCGCCGAGACCGGCCACCCCGGCCGTCGCAGCGAGATACTCGCGTCTGGTGTGCTCCATGCGTGGACGTGGTGGCTCTCGGTCTTATGATCCCCGATCCGCGCCCGCAGGCGGGGCACCGAGACGCCGACGGTCGTCGAATCAGCGCCCTTTTATGCGCGCCGGCGGAACAGCGTGATATGAGCTTCGAGAAAGACGATTCGGTCGTACTCGACGACAAACACAGCGAGTACGACGGTGAGGTCGGGACGGTCACGCAGGTGATGGAGACGATGTTCGGCGACGCCACGTACACGGTCAGCTTCGAGGACGGGCAGGAGACCGGCGTCCCCGAGGATGCCCTCGAACTCGCCGACGCCGAATCCGACGACGACGCCGAAGAGTAATCCGGACGGCCGTCCCCCATGTCGAACGTCCCCTTTCACTACGTCGACCTCCGCACGTTCTGTTACGCCACGGAAGACGAGAAGCGTGTCGAACAGGCGCTCCGCACCTACCTGCCGGAGGACTACGAAATCGACCGCCAGGTGACGACGGGCCACCACGGCGACCGGATCGCCGTCCTCTCGGCTCGTCTCGAAAACGCCGACGACGTGCGCTACGTCCTCGGCCGTCTGGTCGACCTCCCCGACTACGACATCTTCCTCGACGAACTCGACGACCGAGTCGCGGAGGACTGCTCGCTCTATCTCACGCTGGACAAACAGGCGGCCTTCCGCGGCGAGGTGCGGCAGGGCGACGGTATCACGCTCCGGGGGAAGGTCGAAGCGTACCCCGCCAAGCGCGAATCGGCCGTCGAGAACGCCCGCGAGGCGTTCGAGGCCGCCCGCGACTAGGCCAGAAAGTCGATCACGCGTTCGGCGCCGACGAACCCGTCGGCCAGTCGCCGAACCGGGTCACCGTCCTCGAACAGGAGGAGCGTCGGCACGCTCTCGATACGGTACTCGTCGATCAGCGCCGGGTCGTCGCGTGGGTTCACCGTCACCACGGGAACGCCCGTCTCGCGAGCGACGACGCCGAGGATCGGTTCCATCGCGGCACAGGCACCACAGCCGTCGGTGTAGAACTCGACGAGGAGGCGGTCGGCCGCGTCGATGCGCGCGTCGAGGTCGGCGGCCGTCTCGACGTGGGTCGGCGTCGTGTCGGCATCGTTCGTCTCTTGCATGGGTGACGTAGGTGGCCGAGGAACGTGAGTCGTTCGGCTACGGCCACTTGATCCCACAGCCACGCGACGGGCCGGGGTCGACGGTCACGTCCTCGCCCGCGAGGACGGCGTCGATGGCCTCGCGGACGTAGTACTCGGTGGCCTCCTCGTCGGGGCCCATGGCGTCGTCGAGGCGGCCGTGGTACGCCAGGCGATACTCGCCGTCCTCGCGCCGAAAGAGGAACGGATCGGGGGTACAGACCGCGCCGTAGGCGCGGGCTACGTCGGCCGACTCGTCGCGGAGGTAGGCGTCGTAGGCGACGGTGCCGTCTTCGACGTACTCCTGCATCTTCTCGAAGGAGTCCTCCGGGTACTCCTCGGCGTCGTTGGCGTTGATGCCGACGACGGTCACGTCCTCGTCCGTCGCGATGTCGTTCAGGAGGTCGAACTTCGCCTGCGCGTAGGGGCAGTGATTGCAGGTGAACACGACGAGCAAGGCGTCGGTGTCGACGGAGTCGAGGGAGTACGTCCCGCCGTCGACGCCGGGGAGTTCGAAGTCGGGTGCCCGGTCGCCGGGTTCGAGTTCGGAGTCGGATTCCTGAAGTGCCATGGGAGGGTGTAACGGCGCGTCGCTCAAATACTCCCCGCCAGCGGCAACGCGCCGGTCGTCACTCCACCGAGACGAGGTAGATGCCGAGGACGGCACAGCCGATGCCCGCCACCTTGCGGACGGTCAGCGACTCGTTCAGGAAGAGGATGCCGAGGACGGAACTGACGATGAGGAAGGTGCCGAAGATGGGCACCACCGCGCTGACGGGGCCCAGCGAGAGCGCCCGGTAGTACGCGAGGATGCCGACGGCGAGAAAGAGGCCAGCGAGATAGAGATACGGTGCTTTTGGGTGGCCGAGATACGCCGAGACGGACTGGCCTTCGTAGAGGACGACGCCGACGGTGGCCACGAGAAGGATGCTGTTGGTGATGAGTGCGGCGACGAAACTCGGGACCTTCGGCTCCCCCGTCGTCGCGAACCCCACCAGCGGCGCCACCGCCGAATACGACAGAAGCGCCACGAACGCCCACTGGAGATAACTCATGTCGGCTACGCCGCGTGGCTGCCAGTATAGGGTTTCGATTCGGCCGCTCACGGCGGGCGGTGGGTCTCCACGTGGGCCGCGAGCGTCTCGCGGGTCGCCGTTCCTTGCCCCGAGACGTAGTGGGCGGCACAGGCGTTGCCCGCCGCCAGTGCGAGCGTCCAGTCCCATCCGGCCGCCAGTGAGCGAGCGAGGGCGGCGCTGAACCGGTCACCCGCGCCCGTCTCGGTCAGCGCCCGCGAGACGTCGAGGGTCGGCACCGACACCCGGCCGTCTGGCGTCGCCGCGACGGCCGCCTCTTCGCCGTGGACGACGATCCCCGTCGCGCCCGCAGCCGTCCGGACGGCGTCGAGTGTCGCCGCGCCCGTCGGGTCGTCGACCGCTCCCTCGTCGGCGGCCTCTGCCAGTCGCGCCGCCTCGTCGTCGTTTACGCTCACCACGACGTCGTAGGCGTCGCCGAGGGCGGGGAGGGCGGACAGAAGGTCACGCGCACCCGCGGTCGTGAGCGGGCCGGGATCGACACAGAAGACGCCGCCGTCGGGGTCGTATGCGTCGATGTTCCACATGGCGTCACCGAGTCCCGGCGTCGACGCCCAGTTCGTACAGCAGAGCACGTCGCGTTCGAGGAAGTCCTCGACGGGTTCCGGGAGCACCTCGAGGAGGTCCGCGAACGACCACGCGTCCAGGTCGCTCGACTCCTCGACGAGCATCACGTCGTCGGCGTCGAACAGGCAGACTCGGACGCGGGCGGGGGCTCCCATCGACACCGTCTCGAAGTCGAAGTCGAAGATGGGGTGATCGAGGTGACCGACGAGGGCCACGTCGTCCCCGAGGGCGGCCGCCTGTCGCGCCGCGTTGACCGCCTGGCCGCCCGCGTCCGTCGTCACGTGATCGAGCGTGAACGAATCGCGACCCTCGGCGACGGCCGCGGCGAACGCCGCCCGCGAGGTGATCGTCGCGTCGCCGTCGCGGAGGCGGTAGTAGTGGTCGACGCTCCCGTCGGGGAAGGTGCCGACGCGCACCGGGTCGAGGCCACTTCCAAGACGGGCGACGAGAGCGTCGTACGGCATCCTCCCGACGTAGCGGAGCCGGCCGCAAAACACCGTCGGAACGTCGGGGTCGGCCGACGGTCGTCGGCGGGCCTCCAGTCACCCGATCCACACCGCGGAGAAGGCGTCGAAGAAATCCTCGTCGGTCGCCACCAGTTCGTGAGTCACACCGAGGTCCTGTGCCCGGTCGGCCACGTCGTCGACGAACTCGTCGACTCGCGACTGGTACTGCTCGGCGAGGCGTCCACCGAAGTAGGTGCGGCGGGTCAGCTCCGACTCCAGATCCTCGAAGATGGTGTCCCCGCTCGGTTCCGGGTCGAGTTCGTCCGGCGAGAGCACCTGGATCAGAACCACCTCGTTGCGCGCCAGCGAGGCCACGCCCGTCTCCAGACCCTCCAGGTCGCCGATGCCGTCGGTGACGACGACCACCAGCGACCGCGACCGGATCGAGGCGGCGTACTCGCCGAGCGCCGTCTCGAAGTCCGCCTCACCGTCGGGTGTCGTCTCGTTGAGGCGGTCGACCAGCGTCAGCACCTCCCCTCGGGTCGACTTCCCGGTGTCGATGCGCTCCGCGCGCTCCCGGAAGAGCGAGAACCGGAAGTCGTCGTGTTCCTCGGCGGTGAGGTAGGCGTAGCCGAGGCCGAGTTTCGCGCCGAACTCGAACTTGTGTTCGTCGCCCTCGCCGAAGTCCATCGACGCACTCGCGTCCAGCAGGATGTGGACCGTCAGATTGCGCTCCTCCTCGAACTGCTTGATGAAGAACTCCTCCGTGCGGGCGTAGAGTCGCCAGTCGATGAGGCGCGTGTCGTCGCCCGGCGAGTAGCGCCGGTAGTCGCTGAAGGTCAACCCTTCGCCCACGTTCGGCGACTCCTGTTCGCCCTTCTTGATCGCGGTCGACTGCTGGTTCAGCGACGCCTCGAAGCGGTCGAGTTCGTCGAGGAAGTCCGGGTCGATGGTCATCGTCGCTCAGACCTCGGACAGCAGTTGGGCGATCACGTCGTCGGTCGTCATCCCCTGTCGCTCCGCCCGGAAGTCGAGCAGGATGCGGTGGCGGAGGACCGGCGGCGCCATCGCCTCCACGTCTTCCCAGGAGACGTGGTTGCGCCCACGCAGGAACGCCCGGGCCTTCGCGGTGAGGATGATACCCATGCTCGCTCGGGGACTCGCGCCGAAGTCGACCGTCTCCGCCTCGCGGGTCGCTCGCACGAGACGGATCGCCCGGTCGCGAACGTCGTCGGCGACGGGGACCTCCCGGACGAGTGATTGGATCTCGTTGAGTTCATCGATCGTCAGCACCTTCTCGACCGGCGGGACCGTCCCGCTCTCGGTGTAGAGGGTGACGATGTCCCGTTCCTCCTCGAAGGAGGGGTAGTCGAGGACGAGTTTCAGGAGGAAGCGGTCGGTCTGGGCCTCGGGGAGCGGGTAGGTTCCCTCCTGATCGATGGGGTTCTGGGTCGCGAGGACGAAGAAGGGGCGCGGGAGCTGGTACGTCTCGCCGGCGGCGGTCACCTGCTTCTCCTGCATCGCCTCCAGCAGCGCGGCCTGGGTCTTCGGCGTCGCGCGATTGATCTCGTCCGCGAGGACGACGTTCGCGAAGATGGGTCCCTTCTCGAAGACGAACTCGCGTTCGCCGCCCGCCTCGCGGATGATCTCCGTCCCCGTGATGTCCGAGGGCATCAGGTCTGGCGTGTTCTGCACCCGCGAGAAGTCGAGGTCGGTCACGTCCGCGACGGTTCGGACCATCGTGGTCTTCCCGAGACCCGGGTTGCTCTCCAGCAGCGCGTTGCCGTCGGCGAGGATACAGACCAGTAGCCGTTCGAGCACCTCTCGCTGCCCGACGATGCGTTTGCCGACCTCCTGGCGAACGCGGCCGAGTCGTTCCTGTAGCGCGTCGATATCCGTCGTTGGTTCGCTCATGAGTCCGAGTTAGCGTCCTCCTGTCGAATTCGTAGGTTGTACTCGCGAATCAGCTCCGCGTCTTCGAGGCGTTCGCGCTCGCTGAATCCCGCCCGCTGGCTCTCGACGGCGCTCGACGAATCGAAGCCGCTGTCGTCGTAGGCCGCCGCCGAGTCGGCGTCGGTGCCGTTCCCGCTTCCCGATCCGGTGGTGTCGATGCTCGCCTCCAGTTCCTCGCTGCCCGCCGGCACGTCCTCCGGTTCCCCGAGGATCGACGACCCGTCCTGAAGTCCGGTGTAGTCCTGTGTCGTCCCGCCGGATCTGTCCGCGTCCGGCGGTCCGCCGAGGCCCGCGAGGGAGATGTCGACCACCGCCAGTTGGATGGTGGCGACGCTGATGACGGAGACGAGGACGACCGTCACCGCCACCCGCCGAACGCTGATGAGACCGATGCTCGACGCCTCGTTCAACTGGGCGAGGACGTCCTCGTAGAGGCGGAGGACGATCCGTGACTGTCGGTCCCGGTCGACGGCGTCGCGGGCGGTCCGCAGCGACTCGGAGAGCGACGGGTTGGCGGCCGCGAACTGCTCGACCAGCGGCCGTCGCACCCGCCAGACCACCTCGACGCCGAAGACGACGAGACCGACGGCGGCGCCGACGACGGCGCCGGTCGACACCGTCGGTTCCGCGGGTGTCACGCCGACGCCACCGAGGGCGTCCAGCACGGCCCCGGGAATCGGCAGCCGTGCCGGCAGGGACGGGACGCCGGTGAACGCGGCGACGAGGTTCACGAGCAGGGTGGCGAGCGCCGCGTCGGCGACGGCGTAGATGGCCGCGACCTTCAGTCCCTCGCGACGGATCTGTGTGAGGGCGCGTCGGATCTTGCGCTCGGTGCGGGGGGTATCCGCCTCGTCGTCGCTCGCGTCGGCCGAGGTTGCTGACTGTTCGGCCATGTTAGACCAGCCCACATCCAGACGGCTTGCTCCCGTTGATGGCGGCACACGCGTCCTGGAGAGCGCGTCGGAGTTGTTGGTTCTCGTTTCGCAGGTCCTGATTACGCTCTTCGAGGCTGTTCACGTCGCTCTCCAACTGACTCACCTCGTCGTTCAGGTCCTCCACGTCGGCCTGCAGTTCGTCGCGCTGGTCGCGGAGGTTTCGGTTGGTGGACTCGAGGTTCGACACCTCGGATCGGAGTTGGTCGTTCCGGGATTCGAGCGTGTTCACCTCCCCCTGAAGCTCTTCGACCCGCTGTTGGGAGGCTCGCAGGTCCTGTCGGGTCGAGGCGAGTTCCTGCTCGGTCGACTCTAGCTGTCCCTCGGTCTCTTCGAGGTTCTCGGAGACCTGACCCACGTCGCTGCGGGTGGTGCTGAGGCTCTCGTTGAGTTCGCGCAGCCGCTCCCGCGCCCGCTGGAGGTCGGTCTCCGTCTCCCGGAGGTCCTCACGCAGGCGCTCGTTCTGCTGGCGAAGCTGGCTGTTCTCGGCGTCGAGTTCCTCGACCGACTCCTGATAGTACAGCGTCGCCCCGGCGGTGCCGGCGACGGACAGACAGATGAGGAGGGCGAGGGCGAGGTTGATGGATCGGCCGATGAGGCTCATGGCAGGCCACTCTCCGAACGGGTACGTCCGTTGTACACTTGAAGCCGCCGGACGACCACCTCGGTCAGGAAGAGGAGGAGTGCGGCGGTCAACAGCGCCCAGTCCCAGTTCTGGCGCACGTCGCGGACCCGCGTCGACTGCTCGCGGGCGAAGGCGGCAATCTGGGCGGCCTGTCCCCGCTCGAACTGTCGGCCGCCTGTCGCGCGAACGGCGTCGGTCAGCGCCGACGACGTTCCGAACCCGGCGTACTCCGCGGGGTAGTTCGCGGCGTAGGTCGCCCCGACCGTCGTCCGGAAGCCCACTTCGGTGGGCGTCACCTGTGCCCGGTAGACGCCCTCGTCGACGGCGCTGAAGCCGAGGTCGGTCCCTCCCGGGGGACTGTCGCCACGGTAGACGACCGTGGTCGGTTCGCCCACCCGAGTGTCCGAGATGTCCGTGACGCCCGTCGCCTTCCGCTCGGGGTCGCCGATAGCGTAGTTGACCGACTTGGTGACGAGCAGGGAGTCGGGCTGGCCGAGCAGGCCGTCCAGTCCGCCACCGCCCCCGTAGGTGGTGATCGTGGCGACCCGGCCGAGGCCGTAGCGCCACGAGGCGACTGCGGGGGTGCCGTCCGGCCCGGCGACGAGGAAGTCCGCCCCGGGACGCATCGACACGTCGTTGATGTTCCCGGGGTTGGACTCCAGCGTGACGCCGCTTGTGACGAAGTGACCCGAATCGACGATGGTGAGGCCTTCGCCCTGGAACTGGCGGGTGCCGCCGCCGAAGAGTAGGCGCAGACGGTCCGTCTCGCTCGCCCGGAAGTAGTTGCCGCCCGACTCCTCCGCGATGCGGCGGAGCACCCCCTCGTTGACGTTCCGCCCGGCGCCGACGGCGATGACCCGGATGCCCTGCCGGCCGAGCGCGTTCGCCACGACGGCCGACCGGCTCTCCGTGTCGCCCCCGTCGCTGACGAGGATGATCGTCCCCCGCTGGCCGCCGAGCATCTCCTCGGCGCCTCGGAGTCCGTTGGCGATGTTCGTCGCCCCGCCGGCACGGAGGCGCCTGATCCGGTCCTCGAGGACCGGGCGGTTCTCGCTCAGGGGGGCGGGCTGGGCGACGCTGTAGGCCTGGTAGTTGAAGCCGACGACGCCGACGACGTTGTCGTCGTCCAGTTGCGAGAGGGAGTCGAGCGCGATGGCCTTCTGGATGCGCATCCCGCTCCCCGCGCTCCCGGAGACGTCGATGAGCATGACGATGCGGGCGCTGCCGGGTGCTGACGGCCCGAAGGTGACCGGCAGCATGGTGGCCACCGAGGAGTTGGCGTAGTTGCCGTTCTCGAAGCTGTTGGGGCCACCCACCATCAACAGGCCGTTCCCGTCGATGACGAACCGCTGGAGTTCGTCGACGTTACCCAGGTCGCCGGCGGCGACGTTCTGGACCACCACCGCGTAGTACGGATCGAGGTTCTCGGGGACGGACTGGGCCGTCTCCACGTCGTACAGTTGGCCCAGATAGTTCTGCAGGGAGTAGTTCCCTCGGGAGACGTAGAGGACGCGGGGCTGATCGACGACCCGAACCGTCTTGCGTGCCACGTCGTTGACCGCGTACACGTCCTCGCCGTCGATTTCGGCGGTGATCCGGTGACTCCCCGTCTCGGAGAAGGTGTGAGTGACGGGAACGCTCCCGGTGCCCTCCTCGAGTCGTTCGGTGGTGACCGGAGTGCCATCGACCGACACCGTCACCGACACCGGCGCCGTCGCCTGCACGCCCGACACCTGCACGAGGAACTGACTCTCGACGCCGGTGCTCGCCTTGCTCGGCCCGGAGAGGGTGACGTATCGCTCGGTGCGGGTCGGCTCCGTCGAGACGGTACTGATCGTCGCGTTGAGCGACCGGGCGAACTCCGCCGTTTCGGTGAGGCTCTGCCCTCCGGTCACCTGCCCGTCGGAGACGACGACGACCGACCCGTTCTCCCGGAGGTTGGCCGCGATGCCGTCACCGACCCGGGAGTTCGTCCCCTGCGCGATGGTCGAGACGGTGGCGGGGACACCCTCCTCCTCGACGCCGGCTGCGAGGTCATCGGCCACGTCCGGCGCGACGGTCGTGCTGTTCGAGCGATCGACCAGCAGCGACACCGAGGGGTCGCCCCGCGTCTCCGTCGTGACGACGGTGAAGGGACCGGCGGCGGCGACGACCACGAACGTCGCGACGACGACCCGTGACGCGAGCAGGAGGCGACGGCTCCGCGCGGAGGCGGTCCCCGACGCTCGGTACCGGATCGCCAGGGCGAACGCGACGACGGCCACCGGGAGGGCAACGAGGACCAGCGGTCGCTCCAGACCGACGACGGTGCCGTCGGACAGCGCCGTCCGGACGGCGAGTGCACCCCACATCAGAGATCACCCCTCCGTCGGAGGTAGGCGACCTCTCCCAGCGCGACGAGTAGCGCCGCCAGCGCGACGAGCCACGTCAGCGGGCGGGGGACCTGCCGCTCTTCCTCGCGGGTCGTGACGCCCGTCTCGCTCTCGCGCTCCGCGAGAGGGACGGCGTCCACGTCGGATTCCGCGTCGCTGTACAGCGAGACGCCGACTCGGCGTTCGCCGACGCTGTAGAACCCGACTGCTTCGAGCGGGACGGTTCGGGCCGTGACGGGACCGTTCGGCGTCTCGACTCGCGTCTCGTTGGCGAACTGGAGGCGTCCGCCGGCCTCGCGGTTGAGTGCCGAGAGCGACTCCCGGCCGGCGAGGTAGAAGACGGCCCGTTTCCAGAAGACGGGGTACTGATAGTTGAATCGGAACGGATCGTCGTTGGGGACGTAGCCGTAGTAGAGGACGCGCCCCTGGCCACGGGGCTGGGTCGCCACGAGCGGCGTCCCACCCGCCGTCTGCACGAGCGCGGTTCCGGCGCGGAGCGACCCCTGGAGGTAGGTCCCCGGCGGCGGGAAGTCGATTCCGCGTGTGAGCTCCGCCGTCGTCACCCGTCCGACCGACGGGTTCGTGCCGGTCCCGTTCGGCGAGACGAGGAGGAGGTCGCCGTAGATGTCGGGTGGACTCGGCTGGGCCAAGACGGCGACCCCGCCGCCCGATTCGATCACGTCCCGGCCGGCCTCGACGTTCCCCCGGAGGAGACGCTCCTGTCGCAGGTTGCTGTAGAGGATCACGTCGTAGCCGTCGCCGACGGTGGTCGGGGGGTTGTCGACGGTCAGTTCCACCTCCTCGACGACCGAGAGGGCGGTCGTGAGATACCGGTTCCGGTCGTTGGTCAGGAGGAGGACGTCGACCGTCGGGTCCGAGGGTGCGGCGACGTAGGCGACGTCGTCGGCGGGGAAGGTGTCCCCGGGGGTCAGTCGGGCCTGTCCCCCGCCGGCCGGGACGGTGAGGCTCACTCGCTCGACGTCGCCCGGGCCGAGTCGGAGCGAGCGACTGCGGTCGCCGAGCGACACCGACCGGGTGACCTCGGCGTCGCCGAAGTTCTTGACCGAGAGGGTGACGTTGCGCCCGGAGAACGACCGGTCGACGATGCCGACGTTGTCGTCGCCGCCGCCGTCGAACTGTCGGAGGTCGACCTGCAGGTCGCGGGCACGGGCCGAACGCACGGCGTCGGTCCACCCGTCGTCGTCGGCGAAGTCGCTGAACACGACGATCCGGGCGTTCTCGCCCGCGATGGACGCCGCCTGCGAGATGGATGCGCCGAGGTCGGCGGAGACGTCCGACACCGAGACCCCGTCGAGTGTCGCCTGCACCTCGGTGTCGCCACCGGACCTGAGGACGATCCGGCTGTCGGCGCCCGCGACGACGACGGAGTTGGTCCCCGTGGACTCCTCCCGGGCGGCGGCGACGGCGGCGGCGAAGCGCGTCCCGCCGTCGGTTTCGACGCCCATGCTCGCGCTCCCGTCGAGGACGAGCACCGTCTCTTCGACGGTCTGGCTCTGCGAGACGGAGACGTAGGGGCCGGCGAGCGACACCACGAGTGCGATCAGCACGAGCAACTGGAGGAGCAAGAGGAGGTTACGCTTGAGGCGTTCGAGCAGGGGGTTCGTCGCGTCCCGCTGGTCGTCGTCGAGGAGGAACTCGAGGGTCGGCAGTTCGACTCGGCGAGGGTCGGGCTGGACGAGATAGAGGAGGATGACGGGAACCACCGTCAGCAGGGCGACCAGCCCAAGCGGCGTGAGAAACACGTCGGAGAGGGCCATGTCCGGCCCACGTCGCCACTACGTATCGGTCTTTCGCCGCCCAAGAGTCACCATCGTTCGGGACGGATACTGACGCGTAAGCAAACCCTTTCACGGAGGGCGCCGACGGGAACGTATGGCCGACAAGCTGGAGCTACTCGATCTACTCCTGGAGGACGCCCGTGAAAGCACGGCGACCATCTCGCGGCAGCTCGGCTGCGACGAGGCCGAGGTCGAAGCGATGATTGCGGACCTCGAGGACGAGGGTGCGATCCTCGGCTATCAGGCAGTCGTCGACTGGAGCCGCATCGAGGAGGACCACGTCGAGGCCGAGGTGGAACTCAACCTGGAACTCGACCGCGAGACGAAATACGCCGACGTGGCGGGTCGGATCGCGAAGTTCGACGAAGTGACGGCGCTTCGACTCGTCTCCGGTGATTACGACTTCGACGTGACGGTCGAGGGCGACTCGATGCGCGACGTCTCCATGTTCGTCTCCGAACAGATCGCTCCGATTCCGGAGGTAACCCAGACGGTCACGCACTTCGTCATGGACACGTACAAGAACCGCGGGCTGGAGTTCACCGACAGCGACGAAGACGACCGACTCTCGATTTCGCCATGAAGCTGTCCGAACGAGCCAAAAATACCCCTCCCTCGGGAATCCGACGCTTCTTCGAACTCGCCGAGGAGATGGACGACGTCATCTCGCTGGGCGTCGGCGAACCCGATTTCAGCGCACCGTGGAAGGCGCGCGCGGCCGCCATCCACTCCCTCGAACGGGGCCGGACATCTTACACTACCAATCGGGGGATGCTGGAACTTCGCGAGGCCATCGCGACTCACGTCCTGCGGTACGGCCTGGAGTACGACCCCGAGTCGGAGATTCTCGTGACGACGGGGGCGAGTGAGGCGGTGGATCTGGCGCTTCGCGCCCTCGTCGACCCGGGCGACGCCGTGGCGGTCCAGTCGCCGGCTTACATCTCCTACGGGCCGGGCGTGCGCTTCTCGGGCGGCGACCCCTTGCCAGTCTCGACGCGCGCGGAGAACGACTTCGTGCTCACCTACGACGACCTGGAACGGGCCGGCGCCGCCGACGCCGAGGTGCTGATGATCTGTTACCCCAACAACCCGACGGGGGCGACGGCGAGCGCGGACGAACTCGCCGACATCGCGGCCTTCGCGCGCGAACACGACCTGACGGTCCTCTCCGACGAGATTTATGCGGGGCTGACATACGAGGGAGACCACACGTCTATCGCGACGCTGCCGGGGATGCGCGAGCGGACCATCGTCTTCAACGGGTTCTCGAAGGCCTACGCCATGACCGGGCTTCGACTGGGATACGCGCTGGGTCCGAGCGAGGCCATCGACGCGATGAACCGCATCCACCAGTACACGATGCTCTCGGCGCCGACGACGGCCCAGTACGCCGCCATCGAGGCACTGGAATCCTGTGACGGCGACGTCGAGGATATGCGAACGCAGTACGACCGTCGTCGCCGGTTCGTCATCTCCCGATTCCGCGACATGGGGCTCGAGTGTTTCGAGGCGACTGGGGCGTTCTACGCCTTCCCAGAAGCGCCGTACGACGACGAACAGTTCGCCGAGGACCTGCTGCAAGAAGAGGGGGTCGCCGTCGTCCCCGGCCGCGTCTTCGGCGAAGAGGGATACGGACACCTCCGCGTCTCCTACGCCACGGGGATGTCGGATCTGAAGGAGGCGATGAACCGCATCGAGCGGTTCCTCGGGAGTCGGTGAGGTCGGCCGGGCACTCGAATATACCAAGTATTATTTGTGTCCGTTCCGTGAGGGGAAGTGATGGTTGCGGGTGGTGGGATGGGACCCGACGACGAGGGTATCAGCTTCGCCCATGCCTTGGCGACGTTGAAAGAGCAGGGGAGTGCGCTCCTCGTCGTGGGATCGGTACCGGAAGAGATGTTCGCAACGGCGTCGACGACGATGCTCGGCGACCCGGGCGCGGATCCCCCGCGCCGCCGGCTCGTCGTGACGCCGGAGTCGAATCGAGAGAGTGCGCAGCGTCGGCTCCGTCGAACCGGACCGCTCTCCTCGGAGTACGCACGACTGATCACGCGGGGCGGGCAGGCCCGAAGCGCCGCCGCGGGGACGCGACCGCTGGACGAGGTGACGCCTCGGACCCACGGCATCGACGGATCGATCCGCGAACTCGGCACGACGGTCGCCGAGGTGATCGAGGAGTTCGATCTGTTCGCCGGCGGACTCGAACCCGCGGAGTTCCGGATGGCCTTCGACTGTCTGCCGACGCTGCTCGCCGCACACGGCCGCGAAACGACGTTCCGGTTCCTGCACGTCATGATCGCACAGGCCCGGTCGGCGTCCGGACTGGTGCACTTCCGACTCCCGCGAGACGTGACGTCGGAGGCCGTCAGGCTCTTTCAGCCGCTGTTCGACGCCACCGTCGAACTCCGGATCGAGGGGGACGGACTGGACCAGCGGTGGCACTTCAGGGACCGGGACCTCACCTCGGACTGGCTCCCGGTCGCCGAGCAACCCGCGGACAATTGATAGACAACCAACAATATGCTTTTGTGTACGACGACTGACTCTATCGTACGATGAGTCGAACCGAGCGGCCGGATCGGCCTCCCGTGGAGACGGACGGCGACCCCCTCGAAGTGTCGTTCTCCACGCCCGACGACGAACCGGGACTGGTGGTCACCGATCTCATCGAACGCAACCAGTTCCGGTTGTTCACCGACCGCCCGGTTTCGCCGACGCCCGTCGACCCCGACGGCCACCGCTTCCCAATCGACGCGGCCGTCACCGTCGGGGCGGCGGCGATCGAACTCCCGACGGTCGTCTCGGTGTACGTGCGGGACGACACGGGCCGGATGCTCGCCGAGACGGAGCACTCCGCCTACGAGGAGTTCCCGCCGGGAAGGTACAGCCTCGAACTCTGTGGTCCGATCAAGATCTATCTCCGCGTCGAGGGGGGCGTCACGGTGGTCTCGGACGTGAATCGGACGCGTATCGAGTTCGACGGCGAACGCGAGGTCCGCGTTGGGGCGCGCTCCCACCACGAGGGACCCGCGGCGACGATCACCACGACCGGCGATCCCGTGGACGTGATGACGGCCGTCTCGGAGTTCTCCTCCGCACTCAAGACGACCTCCCCCGAGCGGTCGTATCCGACGCTCCGTGGCCACCCGCCGCTGGTCGAACTCGGCGACCGCCTCCAGATCCCCGACGGCATCGAGGCGCCCGAGACGGGCGTCAGACTCGAGCTCCCACCGGAGTATCGGTCCATCTACGTGGCGACGCCGCTCGCGTACTACGTGGCCGCGGAGGTGGTCCCCGGCGACCGTCCTCGGCTCGTGACCGACTCCGGGTTCGAACACGACCTCGATACGATGCGCGGATTCGAGACGGAGGTCGAACGCGTTCTCAAGCAGACGTTCTTCCTCGACTGTGTGACTCGGACGGAAGGGTACTACTCGGTGGACCTGCACGAGCGATCGGCCGTGGAGACGGACCTGGATCTCGACTTCGAGTGGCTGTACGACCAGCCGCTCGCGACACAACTAGAGCGGTATCTCCAGATCCCGTTCGGCGCCGTCGAAGAGGCGGTTCCGGAGTGGCGGCTCACCTCTCACGTCGCGCCCACCCCGGAGAACGTGGAACTGCTGCCGTTCGTGACCAACGACCTCGCGGTGGTCCGGACGCCCCGGAACGAACCGACGCCGAGTTCCGAAGTCCAGACGGCCGCAGCCGACGAGTTCTTCCGAGATTCGACGTTCACCCGGAGCGCGGCGGCCGACGGCTCCGCACGGTCCTACGTCCAGCCGGAGACGGCGGACTCTCTGGAACAGTCCTGGGTCGGCGAGGGCGCGCCGATCGGAGCCAGCAAGGCCACTTCCACTGCCTTCTACAACCGACTCGATCGAACGCCCGCCGACGACGGGGACATCGGGATCACGGTCGTCTGCAACGACCGGCGGATGGCCGACGAACGTGACGTGGTAGACGAGGTGTACGGCTCCCGGGAGGAACTCCCGTTCGACGTGCGCGTCCACCACGACCTGACGCGGCGGGAACTCCGTGGCGTGCTCTCGGCGGAGGCGGATCTCCTCCACTACATCGGCCACATCGACGCCGAGGGATTCGAGTGTGCCGACGGCAAACTCGACGCGACGACGCTCGGGACGGCCGGCCCCGACGCCTTCCTGTTGAACGCCTGTCAGTCCTACGAGCAGGGATCGGCTCTCATCGACGCCGGGGCCATCGCAGGTATCGTCACGCTCTCCGACGTGATCAACAGCGGCGCCGTCCGGATGGGACGGATGCTGGCCCGTCTGCTCAACCGGGGATTTCCGGTCGGGAGCGCCCTCGAGATCGCCCGCGACGATTCGATCATCGGCGAGCAGTACACCGTCATCGGGGACAGTAGCCTGTCGCTGGCGCGGACTGACGGTGGCCCACCGAACGTCTGTGCCGTCCGCCGTCTCGACGATGGCTACGAACTCGACTGGCAGACCCATCCCTCGACGCGCGTCGGGATGGGCAGCATGGTGATGCCGTGGATCAACGACGAGAACCAGTATCACCTCTGGTCGGCAGCCTCCAAAACCTTCGAGATGACGCGTGAGGAGCTACGGCAGTTCCTCTCGCTGGAGACGGTACCGGTGAAAATCGACGGAACGCTCGTCTGGAGCGACGAACTGGACTTCGCGAAGCTTTAAGGTCCGGAGACGGCGCCACCGTTGCCGTCGGCAGTGTAGGGTCCGGAGACGGCGCCACCGTTGCCGTCGGCAGTGTAGGGGCCGGAGACGGCGCCACCGTTGCCGTCGGCCGTGTAGGGGCCGGAGACGGCGCCACCGTTGCCGTCGGCCGTGTAGGGGCCGGAGACGGCGCCACCGTTGCCGTCGGCCGTGTAGGGGCCGGAGACGGCGCCACCGTTGCCGTCGGCCGTGTAGGGGCCGGAGACGGCGCCACCGTTGCCGTCGGCCGTGTAGGGGCCGGAGACGGCGCCACCGTTGCCGTCGGCCGTGTAGGGGCCGGAGACGGCGCCACCGTTGCCGTCGGCGACGGTACCGGATCGCTGGTTCTCTTCGGGGGACGTTGCCATCGTGCTGCTGTCGCGTTCGGACATTGCAACTGGACTGTCCGCCGCTCGAAAAATATAATTTTTCGAGAATATCTGATAGTAAATATAATCAATTAAATCCGTTGACTACTGACATAAAATGATCTGGATCGAAAATCGACAGACGGCAGGGGTATCAGGACACGGACGATGGAGGCTCGGCAGGAAACGTGTAACTGAATCTACTGTTATTCGTCGCTGTCACGTCCGAGATCCTGATAGACGAGTGTCAGGTCGTCGGACTCGCTGAGTTGTGCGAGTTTGTCGTCGAGTTCGGCCCGCAGGGACGCAATATCGTCGAGGAGTTGCTGGTACTTCTCCGACTCTTCCGACGCTGCCTCGCTCGTGTCGGATTCGAGGAGCGCCTTCTTCGAGGCGAGTGAGAAGAGCCGCTGGACGCCCTCGTCGTACTCGTCGCGGACGAGGAGGTTCGACACCGTGCGGGTGAGTTCGCCCCGCGACACCGGCTTGACGAGGTAGTCATCGAAGCCCATATCGATCACGTCGACGTCGGGTTCGACGGCCGTCACCATCGCCACACGGCAGTCGAGTCCCCGTTCACGGATGGCGTCGAGCACTTCGTCACCCGACAGGTCCGGCATCCGTCGGTCGAGGAGGACGACGCGGATTTCGTCGTCGAGTTCGTCGAGCGCCGCCCGTCCGTCGTTCACCGTGCGCACCCGGTAGGTCCCGGCCAGCCACGTCGTGTAGAGTTCGGCCAGGTCACGTTCGTCCTCGACGACGAGGACGAGGGGGGCATCGTCGCTCATGTGTTCCTCCGAGGAGGAGTGCGACCACTCACGACTCCCAATGAATCGTCGGAGTATATCAAAATACCCCTTGCGGAATCGACTCAACGTAGCGATTCCGGCGGTATCGTCGCCGGATTCGGTCGCTTTACTCCTGCGGGCTGTAGTTGGGTGCCTCGTCGGTGATCATCACGTCGTGTGGGTGGCCTTCGGTCTGGCCCGCGGCAGAGACGCGGACGAACCGGGATCGCTGCTTGAACTCGGGAATCGTCGACGCGCCGACGTAGCCCATCCCCGACTTCATGCCACCGACGAGCTGGTGAAGTTCGGACGCCAGCGTCCCCTTGTAGGGGGTGGCCGCCTCGACGCCCTCGGGGACGAAGCCCTCGTCGTCGTCCTCCTCTTTCAGGTACCGGTCCCCGCCGCCGGAGCGCATCGCGCCGACCGATCCCATCCCGCGGTACTGCTTGTACTTCTTCCCGTTCATGGTGATGACACGCCCCGGGGCCTCCTGAGTGCCCGCGAAGTACGAGCCGAGCATGACGGCGTCGGCGCCGGCGGCGACGGCCTTGATCGCGTCACCCGAGTAGCGGATCCCCCCGTCGGCGATGACCGGCACGTCGTGACGGCTGGCCACGTCCGCTACCTCGGAGACGGCGGTGATCTGGGGCATCCCCGCGCCCGTGACGACTCGGGTCGTACAGATGGATCCCGGTCCGATGCCGACCTTCACGCCGTCGGCGAAGTCGACGACGGCCTCCGCGGCCTCGCGGGTGCCGATGTTGCCGACCACCACGTCCGCGCCGACCGCTTCGCTGATCTCGCGTGCGCTGTCGATCACGTTCCGGTTGTGGGCGTGCGCGCAGTCGATGAAGAGTACGTCGGCGCCAGCGTCGTCGGCCGCCGTCGCCCGGTCGTCCTCGAAGGGACCGACGGCGACACCGATCCGGAGGGCTCCGTTATCGTCGCGCGCGGCGTTCTCGTGTTCGCGCCGCTGGAGGATGCCCTGCATCGTGACCAGACCAGCGAGGCGGTCGTCGTCGTCGACGATGGGCACTCGTTCGATCTTGTGGTCGTACATGAGTTCGAGGGCCTCGCGCGCGGTCACGTCCTCGCCAGCAGTGATGACCTCGTCGGTCATCGCCTTGCGTACCTCGTCGGACTCGCCGACCTCCAGGTACGGCCGGATGTCCGTCCCGGAGATGATGCCGAGGACCGCGTCGTCCTCGTCGACTACGGGAGCGCCGCTCACTCCCTCGCGTTCCATCATCTCGTCCACCTCCCGGACGGTCTGTTCCGGTCGAGCCGTCACCACGTTGTTCCGACGGATCACCAGTTCGTCGGCTCGTTTGACGCGCTCGATTTCGACGACCATCTCCTCGATGTCCATGTTGCGATGGAGAACACCGATGCCGCCGTTGCGAGCCATCGAAATCGCGAGGTCGCTTTCGGTCACCGTGTCCATCGCTGCCGACAGGATCGGGATGTTGAGGGTGACGTTCGTGGAGACCCGCGTCGACACGTCGGCCTCGTCGGGTTCGACGTGGCTCTCCATCGGACGGAGGAGTACGTCGTCGAACGTCAGCGCCTCCGGTACCTGCAGTTTCGCCGAGAAAGGTTCCGAATCGGGAACGTCGTTCGCCATGTAAACCGTCGTCTCGCCGCCCGGAAAAACGTTGCGAGTCGCCCGTTTCGGCCGCCTCGGCGCGTGAGACCGCGTGTCACCGTCGCTCACTCGTATCGGAGCGCGTCGATCGGGTCCACCCGCGCTGCCCGCCAGGCGGGGTAGAGCCCCGCGACGACGCCAACCACGACGCCGACCACAACCGCCGTGGCCGTCCACGCCGGCGCGAGTGCGAACCCCACGTCCGCGTACCGGGTCGCCGCGTACCCGACGGCGACGCCGAGGGGGAGCGCCAGCACCGCGCCGATGGCGCCGAGCAGTCCGGCCTCGACCAGAAACAGCGTCATCACGTCCCGGTTCCGCGCGCCCACGGCCTTCATGACTCCGATCTCGCGGGTTCGTTCGGTAACGCTCACGAGCATGATGTTGGCGATACCGATGGCCCCGACGACCAGCCCGATCACGGCCACGCCCGTCACGAACCGCGTGATTCGGTCGATCACGGCGCCGATCCGCTCGACGAAGTCACCGCTCGTTTGTGCCACGAGCTCCGTCCCCCCCGGTTTCAGACGGCGGGCGTCCGACTCCTCGCGGAGGTACGTCTCCACGGCGGCCTTCGTCGCCGCCGTCGTCGTCGGGTCGCTCACGACGGTCACCTGCGGGTAGGCCCGCTGACGCACGCCCACGCTCGGACTCTCGACGACCGTCCGGTAGAAGGGATCGACGGGGACGTACACTTGCGCACGGTTCGCGAAGTCGCTGACCGGCAACTCCCCTTCGGTGCCGTCGACGATGCCGACGACGGTCACCTCGGTCGTCCTATTTCCGGCCAGGGAGAGGGTGAGGCGGTCGCCGACGGAGACGTTCGTCGCGAACGCCGTCGCCGCCCGCTCGTTGAGGACCACCTCGTTCGCCCCCGACCGGAACCCGCGACCGGCGACGATGGACTCCTCGTCGAACGTCTCGGGCCGGGTCGCCGTGAGCCGTTGGCGAGCGATCGTATCCGACTCGTGGGTGATCGAGTTCGCCTCGACGATCCCCCGTGGGATGACCCGTCGCACCCCCTCGATCGATTCGAGTTCGCGCACGTCGCGGGCCGTGAACACCGGCTGGATCACCTGATCGAACCCGTCGTCGTCGGTCGGGGTCGCGAAGACGTAGACGTTGTTCGCGCTCGACCCCCCGATGTCGCTCACGATTTCGGCCTCGACGCTCGCGCCGAACGTGGCGAAGACGATGACCGACGCGATACCGATGACGAGACCGACCACCGTCAGCGTCGACCGAAGCTTGTGGCTCCGGATCGACCGGAGGGCGATCCGAGCGGACTCGGTCAGCTTCACGCGTCGTCCCCCAGATCCTCGATCCGTTCCAGTTCACCGTCGCGGACGTGGACGATCCGGTCCGCTCGCTCGGCGACGTGGCGCTCGTGGGTCACCAGCAGGATGGTGTTGCCGGCGGCGTGCAGTCGGTCGAAGATGTCGAGGACGCGCCCACCGGTCTCGGTGTCGACGTTGCCCGTCGGCTCGTCGGCCAGGACGAGCGCCGGATCGGCGACCAGCGCCCGAGCGATGGCGACGCGCTGACGTTGTCCGCCCGACAGCTCCGTGGGGAGATGGTCGGTTCGATCCCCGAGGCCAACGTCCGTGAGCAGTTCGCGGGCGCGCTCCCGGCGCTCCGCTCGGGGCACCCCGGCGAACACCAGCGGGAGACCGACGTTCTCGACGGCGGTCAGCCGCGAGAGGAGGTTGAACGTCTGGAAGACGAATCCGATGTCCGTCCCCCGGAGTTCGGCACGGGTCCCGTCGGAGGCCGTCGACACCTCCTCACCGGCCACGACCACCCGCCCCTCGGTCGGCGTATCGAGCGCCCCGATCAGGTTCAACAGCGTGGACTTCCCGGAGCCGCTCGGCCCCATCACGGCGGTGTACGATCCCTCCGGGAGCGTCAGCGAGACGCCGGCCAACGCCTCGACGACCCCTCCCACGTCGTAGGTCTTGTGGACGCCCGAGAGCTCGACGACGGGGCTCCCCGCCCCGGCGCCGACGGTCACGTCCGCGTCGGCGGTCATCGCCCTCGCTTCGGACGGGACGCTTATGAGTCGTGTGCCCAGGGGGCGGGGGAACCTTCTTTGAAACGCGACCGTACTAGCACCCATGCGACCGACATTCGGCGGGTGGCGGCGACTGGCCCTCCTCCTCGTCGTGCTGACCGCGCTCGCGGCCGTCGCCGGCGCCGCGACCACGAACGGTCAGCCCTCCGGGCAGGCGGTCCTCAACGACACGCGCGACCACTACGCGAACGCCGAGAGCGTGGTCGTGACGGCGAACGTGACCGTCAGCAACGAGAGCGCGAACCGAACCGCAACCGTCGAGTTCGCCGCGGCGGGCAACGAGTCCCGGACCGTCGTCGCGGCGGACAACGCGACGTACCGGACCGGCGTCAACGAGACGGTCGCCTGGTACGTGGGTCCGAACCGGACCGCCGCTTGGGAGCGTGACGCAGTCGGCCACACGACCGGCGTGGAGTACGCCGGGAACGCCTCCACACCGAACGACTTCGCCAACTGGTCGGCCGCCGACGCGAACGCCAGCGTCGAGTACCTGCGTCGCGGCAGCGACGACGGGACCGACGCCCACGTCGTCCGGGTGGTGCCCGAGGACGGGGACGCGGACGCGACGCTCTGGGTCGCCACATCGGACGCTCGACTGCTCCGAGCCGAGGTGACCGACGGCGAGAACTCGACCGTCGTCGACTACCGTGAGTCGCAGGTCAACGTGAGCGTCCACGGGAGCACCTTCGACCCGCCGGGTGACCGACTCTCCATCACGTCGGTCGACCGCTACGACACCTTCGACGCGGTCCAGACGAACACGAGCTTCGACCTCCCCCGACTCGACGCCGAGTTCGGCAACGCCACCGCCCTCACGCGGGCCGACGGGACTCACGTCGCCCAGCGGTACCGCGACGACGGCGACGACGTGACCGTCGTCTCGACGACGACCGACCGCGAATTCGACCGGGGTTCGGCGAACGTCACGAACGTGACGGTGAACGGTCACGACGCGAACGCGACGACCGTCGACGGCGTGGCCGTCGTCTACTGGGAGGCCGACGGCGTGACGACGGCCGTCGTCGTCGAGGGGAGCGAGGACCGCGCTATCGACTTAGCCCGACGCCTCGACCACTAGGAACCCCCCGGTGCGAGCGGTCGCGCGGGCCGTGTGACGGCAGTTTGCGGTCGTGTGGTCCCATCCCACGCAACGTTTAATACTGCCGTGGCCCACTTTTCGAACATGGCTTCGAAGCGTTCCATCGCCACGCGCACTGCCGCTCGGACGAGTTCCATCCAGGACTCCGGCATCTCCTTTACAGCGCGGGCGAACTTCAAACGCTTCGGAACCGACGGAAACGTCACCGACCGCGGCGATAGGTCGAGGACGTTACACCACCGGTCGGCCGATGGTTACGGCCGCTAGCGTGGCATGAGCGTCTCTCAGCATCCGGTCGCGCTCCGCCTCGAGCGACAGGTCGGCGGTGCGACCAAGCTCCTCGCCACGGTGATGATGCTCCCGCTGATCGACGGGATTTTCCCGGCGCTGATCCTGGCGGGCGCGCTCACCTACCCGTTCGGCATTCTCGAAACCGGTCTGCTCATCTTCGGCGGCTCGGCCACCGTGGCCGTCGTCCTCGCCGAGATGGACGGCTCGCCCCGTGAGCGGATGCGGACCATCGCGCTACTCGGCCTGGTCTTGCTCCCGGCGGCGGCCGTCGAGGCGGCCCTGGCCCCCACCGTCCAGAGCCTGGTCGACATGGCCGTCTTCCAGCGCTTCGCCGGGCTGGTCATCCTGACCGTCGCCGCCAAGACGGCGAGTGCCCGGGTCGGCGAGTATCTCCCCCGGCCCGCGGTCATCATCGGTCTGGGGCTGATCGCCAGCCTCCAGCCCACCGGCGCGTCGGTGACCTTCGTCACCGATCCGGGGCTCGTCGCCCGGGGCGTCGCCGCGGCGGGCGTCGGCGTCGGGTTCGCCATGCTGGTCGCGGCCCTCGGGCCGGTCCTGCAGGAGTCGGTCGACCTCGACCTGTTCCGGTTCGGGAGCGCCGTCGCCCTCGGGATGCTCGCCCTCTCGGTCCTGGGCCTGATGCCCACCGAGGCCCCCGTCGCGCTCGGCGTCCTCTGTGTGACCGCCGTGTTCTCCTTCGACCCCGACGGGTCGATCCTCGGGGACGACGAGTCCGCCGACGCGGAGAGCGACACCGAGGACGACGCGGACGCCGGCCCGACCCCCGAGGCCGCCGACGCGGCGGACGACGAGGGCCGGTCCTCCCCGTTCCCGGTCGAGGAGGAATCCCGCGCGCCCTGGCTATGAGTCCTCGGCTGACTCGCCTCGAACCGTGAGGACGGGTATCGGTGCGGACCGAACGATCCGTTCGGTAACGCTTCCCAGCAGGTAGCGGTCGATGCCGCGTCGGCCGTGTGTACCCATCACGATCAGGTCCACGCCGTTCTCTTCCGCGTAGTCGAGGATCGAGCGGTGGACCGTCCCCTCGACGACGGCCGTCTCGACGTCGAGATCGGCCGTCTCGGCGGCCGTCTCGACGGTCCCTACCGCCTTCTTCCCCTCCTCGCGGAGCGCGTCGACGACCACCGACGCCCTCTCCTCCAAGAGTCCGTAGGAGCCGGTGTCGACGACGTAGAGCGCGTGAACCCGGGCGTCGTACTGCGAGGCCAAACTGACCGCGTGGTCGACTGCCGCCGCCGAGGCGTTGCTCCCGTCCGTCGGCACCAGTATGTCGTGGTACATACACGAACCTACGACGGCCGGGAGGTATAGAATTGTTGCAACATCCCGACATTTTTTGGGCGGGATTCACGCTCGGGCGGTCCGACTCGCCGACGCTTCGGATTTTTACCGGTGGGTCCCGAACGGGTGTTCATGAGCGAGCGAGTTCGGGCCCGTGTCTACGTCTCCGGCCGGGTCCAGGGCGTCTACTACCGGGCGAACACCCGCGACGCCGCGCGGGCCAGGAACGTCGACGGCTGGGTCCGCAATCGTCGGGACGGCCGGGTCGAGGCCGTCTTCGAGGGCACCGAGGACGCCGTCGAGTCGATGATCGAGTGGTGTCACACCGGGAGTCCCGCAGCCACCGTCCGCGACGTCGACGTCACGTACGAGGACCCGGAGGACGAGACGGGGTTCGCCATCCGTCGATGAGTGTCCAACCGCCCTGTGGGACGGTCGTGGAGCGGTCCCGGTGACCGGCGTCGTCAAAGCCGTGGCCGGTGCCGTCGGCGGCGTGGGTCTGGCCGTGACGCTCGGTGCCGGCTATCTCGTCGTTCGTGGTCCCTTCCTCGGCGGCCCCACGCTGGCGCCCCGGGCGTTGCTCGCGACGCTCGGGGCCTTCGTCGTCGGCGTCACCGTGGCGGCGTGGGGACTGACCCGCTACGCGCGCCTGTGAGTGTGCGGGCAGGCGATTCCGGGAGTAGCTTTATTGTCGACCCGAACAGTCTCCATCGTACATGAAGGACTACCTGATCCTCCGCGAACTGGACGACCCGATCAGCCGTGAGGACCTCCACGGAGCCGCCGAGAAGTCCGGCGAGGCGCTCGAAGCCCTCCGATCCGAAGGTGTCGACATCCGCTGGGTCGACTCCGAGGTGCTGACGAACGACGACGGCGAGGTGACCGGCACCTTCTGTCACTACCAAGCCGAGAGCGAGGACGCGGTCCGCGAACACGCCGACCGTGCGGGCCTGCCGGCGACCCGAATCGACCGCCAGGGCGAACCCCTCGCCGGCGAGGACTGATCGGGCTGGCGGGCCGTACGCCGGCTTCGAAAGGCATGCTTCAAGTCCCCCCACCACGAACGCCCGGACGAACTATGCCCGAGTGCGTCGAATGCGGGGCCGAGGTGACCCTGCACGAGGATCTGGAAGTGGGAGAAATCGTCGACTGTGGGACCTGTGGTGCGGAACTCGAAGTCGTCGGTCTCGACCCCGTCGAACTGGACGCCGCCCCGGAACTCGAAGAGGACTGGGGCGAGTAATACTGTCGGCTGTTCTTGGTTCGAGGGAGTCGCTACCCTGGGGTGGCGGCTCCCTGTCGACCGACGGCCGGTAGTATACGACCGCCGAGTTCCTTCTGCGATCCGTCGTCACCGCCGAGACGCGTCGCCAGTCTCGGTTTCGCCTTCCCAATCACCGCGTTTCGGCGGCCCGGCGACTGGCGACGTGGAGTCGATAAAAGACCACTCGCAGGCATCCGGGGGCCGTGAGTACCCCTACCAACTGCCCCCGAACTCCTGCGTCTCGTTACGAAGCGGGGCCCGAAATGATATATATCTTGTGTCAGACGCAGGTCGGACACGTCGGTTCAGTGGCGTGTGAGTGTCACACACGGACGAACTGGTCATCGTAACGTCGGCCATGTGGCTCTCCCCGTCTCGCCGTGTGGGGCTCCCGGACGGGAATAAAGAGTTTTGCCGGGGTCACGCGTAGGTCGGCGCATGACCGAGTACACCGTCGAGTTCGTCGGCACCGGCGAGACGATTCAGGTGTCCGACAAGCGAACCATCCTGCAGGCGTGTCTCGACGCCGGCATCGCCCAGGAGTACTCCTGCCGGGTCGGGATGTGTCTGGCCTGTTCCGCGAAAATCGTCGAGGGAGAGGTGACCCAGCCGGCGGCCCGCGCCCTGACCGAGGAGGAGGCGGAATCCTACGCGCTGACCTGCATGGCACGCCCACAGAGTGACCTGGTTCTCGACCGTGGGAAGTATCCGCCGAGCATCGAAGTGGCGGCCACCGACGCGGCCGCCGCCGACGATTGACTGCGAGGTCCATGGACGCCGCCGACCTCCGGACCTCCCTCGAAACCGACTACGCCGTTGCCCTCGCCCGTCTCGGCTCTCGGGACTTGCTCGTCGCACTCTCCGGCGGTGATCCCCGCCCGTCCGCCCTGTTGTGCGCCGCCGCCGACAGCGAGTACGCCGCCCGCGAGACGTTTCGCGAGTGGGCCGACACCACGGCCGACGACGCCCTCCGAGACGCCTTCGCCGCCGTCGCGGCACAGGAGGACGACCACTTCCACCGGGTTCGGGCGGTGATGGACGCCCCCGACGACCACCGACCCACCGGATCGGGACCGATGCACGCCTACCTTCGCGGCCGCGAGGACCCCATCCACCGCGTCGCCGGTGGGATGGTCGGGCGGACGCTCGTCAGCCTCCGGACCCACGGTCGGCTGATCGACTTCTTCGACGGTCGCGACGCCGACGCCGAACGCCTGTTTCGGGAACTCCGCGCCGAGACGGCCGACTGTCTCGACGACGGTCTGGCCACACTCGACGCCCGGGCGTCGGCCGAGGACTGGGAGGCGGCCCTGGCCGTCGCGGGGTACACCATTCGTCTCGCAGCCGACGACCTGGCGGACGCCCTCCGCGAGACGTGACGCCCCCGTGTGCCCGCCGCGCACCGCCGTGGTACGCTTTTTGCTCGGGAACACCAGGTCGGTGGTATGCAGTACCGATACACACGACGGGAGGTAGCGACGCTCGCCCTCGGTGCTGCGACGCCTCTCGCCGGCTGTCTCGGTGGATCCGCTACCTCCGAGGGATCGTCGGCGAGGACCGACACCGCCCCGCCGCCGCGCCGCGGTCCGCCCACGGCAGATCGGTCCCCCTATCTCGCTTACGACCGGCGGCGACTCCGCGAGAACGTCGTCTCCGGCGGCGTTCCCAAAGACGGCATTCCCGCCGTCGACGACCCGCAGTTCGTCGACGCGTCCGCGGCGTCGCTGCGGGACGAGGACATCGTCTTCGGCGTCCTCCGCGGCGGGGCGGCGACGGCCTACCCACGAAAGCTCCTCGTTCACCACGAAATCGTCAACGACCGGCTGGACCGCGTCCCCGTGAGCGTCACCTACTGTCCGCTCACCGGGACGGCGATGGGCTTTGAGCGTGGCGACACCTCCTTCGGCGTCTCGGGTGACCTAGTCAACAGCAACCTCCTCATGTACGACCGGGCGACCGACAGCCGGTGGCCACAGATGCTCGCGACGGCCATCTCCGGGCCGCTGGCTGGGCAGTCGCTCCGCGAGTTCGGTCTCGTCTGGACGACTTGGGAACGGTGGCGCGGCCGCCACCCCGGCACCCGGGTGCTATCGGAGGACACCGGATACGTCCGGAACTACGGCGTCGATCCCTACGGCTCCTACGGACCGAAGCGAGGGTACTACGCCCGCGATTCCACGATGTACTCGCCGCTCGCGACCGACGACCGTCTCGGGGCGAAGGCGGTGGTCGTCGGGGTCCGAACGGACCGCGGCGCCGCGGCGGTCACGCACGCCCGCCTGCGACGGCGCGGCCTCGTTACCCTCTCGGTCGGCGACGACCGCATCCTGGTCGTACACGACCCCGACCTGGACGCCGCCTACGGCTATCGTCCGTCCGCCGGCGCCGACGTCTCGGCGACGGCCGACGGCGTGGCCGTCGACGGAACTACCCACCCACCGGCGTCCCTCCCGTTCGAACGACACCCGGCCGTCGAAGCGATGTGGTTCGCGTGGGCGGGGTTCTACCCCGGGACGGCTCTCCATGCGTGACCGACTGCGTCGGGTCGTGGCTGGGGTCCACGCCGCTCTCCGTCGGACCGACGGGCAGGCGGCCTTCCTCCTCGGCACCGTCGGCTATCCGTTCCTGTATCTCGGCTCGCTCGGGCATCTCGCCCTCGGCGGGCGGGGATACGCCGTCCGGGCCGTCGCCGACCCGGTCTCGCGTGCCCTGGAGCCGACCCGGGCGTTCTCGTTCGAACCGGTCGCGAGCGTCGTAATCGAGCCTCTCATCCTCCTGGTGTCGCCGCTCGATATCGGTCTCGCAGTCTCCTTCGGCGTTCTCCTCGGCTGCAACCTCGCCATCGGGGTCGTCGCCTGGCGCTCTCCGGCCGCCTGCGGCATCGAGGGATCCGCGGGTGTGTTCGCGGGTCTGCCCGCCTTGCTGACCGGCGCGACCTGTTGTGGTCCGGCCGTCCTTCTCGTCCTCGGCGTGGGCGCGACCGGGCCACTGCTCACAGCGCTCGGATACGCGACGCCGGTGACGGGACTGGCCCTCGTCGGGAGTCTACTCGTCGTCGCCGGACGCCGCCCTCATGACTGACGGGCCACTTCCGGTGGCTCGCCGCTGCCGCGCAAGCCGTTCGAACGGTAGTTGTGGACGGCCGCGGAGACGCTGAAGAGGGCGACGATCACGGTCATCCAGGCTACCGGCGGCACGCTCCCGAACGGGGGGACGTTCAGCCAGACGGCGACGACGACTGCGGCCGACACCGCCGACAGTCCGAGATAGTACTGATCCCACGACAGTTGCTCCTCGCCGACCACCTCCAGGTAGATGTCCAGTTCGTCGGCGGCGTCCGTGGGGGTGACACGGCCGCTGTCGCGGTCGAAGCTCACCAGCCCGGTCCGTTCCAGTTTCGGCAGGTGGGACTGCTGGAGGGCGGTGTAGACGCGCTTGCGCTCCGTCGGCGTCACCTCGTTTACCGCACAGCCGTTCTCCCAGGCGGCAATCTGGTCGGCCAGCGAGCCGATTGTCGCCGTCTCGTCACGCAACAGCGCGTAGAGCGCGTATCGACGCCGTCGGTTCGACAGAATGTCGAACACCTCCTGTTCGGTCGGTTCGGTCGGCCCGTCCGTGGCCGCCGCCCCGTCGTCTTCTCCCAGTGGCACTGCCCCCCTCTGTCCACTCATCGGTGATTCGATACATGGATGGTGGCTACCGGGCTATTAAACTTCGTACTCGATATACAATATCTGTGACACGTTGGTGACGGCCGACCGTGCCGGCCGGGGCTGGGAGGGACGAACCACAAGACACGAGGTACTCCACGGCGTGGCCGACGTATGAGCAACTATCTCGTCGCGATGGAGGCCGCGTGGCTGGTTCGTGACGTCGAAGATGTCGACGACGCCATCGGCGTCGCGGTTAGCGAGGCTGGGAAACGCCTGAACGAACAGGACAAGGAGTACGTCGAGGTAGAAGTCGGCGTGACCCCCTGTCCGGCCTGTGGGGAGCCGTTCGATTCGGCCTTCATCGCCGCCGACACCGCGCTGGTAGGGCTCCTCCTCGAAATCGAGGTGTTCAACGCCGAAGGCGAGAACCACGCCACCCGCATCGCGAAAAGCGAGGTTGGGGGTGCGCTCCGTGACGTGCCGTTGTCGGTGATCGACGTCGCCGAAACCGAACCCGAGGAGGACTGAGCGCCGAACCGCGCCGGAATCACACCTGCGGCTGACCTTCCCTCGCGAGCGTCGCCGCTCGCCGGGATCCAGTCACGATTCCTCGCGCCGTCCCGTCCCGTCCGTCTCGTACGGACTGGTGTCAGTCAGTACCGGCCGTTACACCACCCCGTATCACTCGTCGC
This sequence comes from Haloplanus litoreus, assembly GCF_045690335.1. Classification (GTDB taxonomy): domain Archaea; phylum Halobacteriota; class Halobacteria; order Halobacteriales; family Haloferacaceae; genus Haloplanus; species Haloplanus litoreus. The sequence continues at coordinate 1,744,354 of NZ_CP147874.1, forward strand.
GTGTCTTCAGCCACTCGTCGAGGAGGGTCCGAATCGCGGCCGCACGGTTCTCCCGGTGGTCGGCGAAGGCGATGTCGTCGACGGCGTCGAGCGTCCCCTCCTCAAGTTCGACGGTGACCGTCTCCATCTCCGCCAGTCCGTCTCCCTCGTCCATGTGCTAGTCGGCACGCGAGAGAACTACAAATAGCTCCGTCAGACGGCCGTCCGGCGCGCGTGTGACTCCGCGCGGGCGACCGATCTCACCGTCGTTCGTCCCGGTCGGAGAGGCCCCCGACCGTCGACGGGTCCGTGTGTCGGACGATGACCACGTCGTAGGCGTCGTCGGTGGCGACGGTTTCGCCGACGCTGCTCAGGGTCGAGACCAGTCGTCCGGCGTTTTCGCTGCCGACGAACACCATCGAGGCGTCCTCCTCTCGGGCGATCTCGCGAAGCCGACTCGCGATCCGTCCCGGCGTCGCGTGGCGGCCGACCGTCTCGTAGCGGAACTCCGCGTTCGGGGCGGTCTCCGCCACGTCCTCGTGGAGCGCCGCGACGACCGCCTCGCGCTCGAAGGGTTCGCCGGGGTCGAGCCACCCCCGCTCCCGGGCGTAGGACGCGTTCCTCGACGGGATCACGCTCACCGACACCACGTGCTCGTCGAGTACGGAGCCGAACGTTACGGCGCGAGCGAGCGCGGCCTCGGCCAGGTCCGATCCGTCGAACGGAACGACGAACGTCATACCCCGTACCTGCGGACGCGCGCTCTAAGGGGTTCCGGTCGGTCGGGCGTCGGATCGAAGCCGCTTTGTCACCGGCCCTCCGCCGAGGGCACGTGACTCGACTCGCTGCACACCACTTCGGCGTGACCGTCTCGGATCTGGACCGTGCCGTCGACTTCTACCGTGATGCCCTCGGTCTCGGGCCGTGCGAGCGCTTCAGCGTCGCCGGGGAGGCCTTCGCCGACGCAGTCGACGTCGACGGGGCGACCGGTCGGTTCGCCCACTTCGACGCCGACGGTGCCCGGATCGAACTCGTCGAGTACGACCCCGAAGGCGTCGAGGCGACCGGCGACGCGATCAACCAGCCCGGCGCGAAACACCTGGGGCTCGCCGTCGACGACCTCGACGCCTTCTACGCCGACCTCGACCCGACCGTCTCCACGCTGAGCGAACCACGGACGACCGAGAGCGGGACCCGCATCTGCTTCGTCCGCGACCCGGAGGGAAACCTCGTCGAGATCCTGGAGGCGTGAACGTGTCTGTCACCGTGTTAGTTCCAACCGTGCACCACTCGACCGCCGGTCCTCGACGACGGATCACCGCCCAAACTGCCCGGGGTACCCACGATTCGGTCGGAGCCCCCTCACTCACGGGGGTACCCTTCGGGGGACGATGATCGACTCGGACGGCACCCACCCCACCTGGGACGCCGACAGGCGCGCCTACGTGACCCGATTCGACGGGACGGGACGCCCGCCGAGCGTCGCCGTCGCCGTCGCCGTGGCGGCGGTCCTCGACGAGTCCCCTCGTCCGCTGTTCGACTACGTCGACCCCGACGCCCTCGACGACCTGTTCGTCGATTCGGCCGAGTCGACGACGATCACCGTCGACGTCGACGGCGCGGTCGTCACCGTCCGCGGCGATGGCCGCGTCTTCGTCCGGCCGCCGTGACCGTGCGACTTCTGGACGTGGCCGGAGCGTGTGAACGGATGCCGGCTACGACTTCGGCTCGACCTTTCCCGCGAACGTCTGTCGATGAATCGTGCCGTCCTCCACGACGAACGTGTCAGTACAGAACTCGTAGTCGTTCTCCGGTGTCTCGCCGTTCCAGACGATGTACGCGTACTCCTCCTCGACTACCTTCTGGTCGAGGTCGATCCGCGACCCGTCCTGAGAGAACTCCTCGAACAGTCCGGCGAACAGGTCTTCGATTTCGTCGAGTCCGCGAAAGACCCCCATATTCGTGATGATCACGGAGTCGTCCGTGTAGTCGGCGAGCGTCTCGTCGAGGTCCTGTGCAGTGAACGCGTCGAGGTGGTGGTCCAGCACGTCTTCGGTCGTTGTCATCGGTGTAACACCGTCCTCCCGTTTCGGGCACACTGTCATGAACGTTACCCGCAAACGTGGAGGGGCGCTCGGGCGACGACCCCCGGCTCAGCCGAAGTAGATGATGGCGAACGCGAGCGCCGCCGAGAGGAGAATAAACGCCATCAGGTAGTCGAAAAGTCCCTCGGGCGTCGTTGACGGTGGGAGGTTCATGACGATGCGCTACGGTATCACGGATCAAGAGGTTGTCGATCTGCCGACAGGAAGTCGGCCAACAGAGCTAATTGGTCGCCGTTCCTCCCACTCACCGAATGTCCTTCACGCGACGGGGAGTTCTCGCAGCGGTCGCCCTGGCCCAGTCGAGCCTCCTCGGTGGCTGTTTCGGCGACTCCGACGGAACGACGGCCGACACCGGCCCGCCGGGTGGCGGGCCGGCGGCAACCACGACAGAGACACCCGCCCCGACGACGGCCGAATCGACGGCGACGTCCACGTCGACGCCGACGGCGACGCCCGTCGCTCACGCTGACCTCGCGGCGGCGACGACGACCATCCTCTCGGAGTTCGAGTGGTTTCGAACCGAGTACGACGCCGCGATCCGGCGGTTCCAGACCACCGTCAACGGCGTCTTTGGCGTCCTCGAGGACCTCGAAACGGCCGACCAGTTGACCGACTCGGACGTGACGGCGTTCCGCGAGGCGACCACGAACGTCGCCGACTACGTCCAGGCCAACCTCGTCGACCACTTCGAGGTCGTACCTCCGTTGCGGGTCGGGAACAACGTGTTCGCCCGGGACCTAGAGCGCGGCGTCACTCGCGGCGACGAGGATATGCAGGCGACGACCATCTCCCGGGCCCGGGTGTTCTACCAGCGGGTCATCTCCACTCCCTACCTGGAAAACGAGTTCTCGCGGCGCCCCGTCTACGGGCCGCTGTACGACATGCTGGTCCCGGACGGATCGTCCGACCGACTCGTCGCCCTCGCGAGTGCCGAGGACGGCTTCGTCACCTGGGCACACCCCGATCGTACCGAGTCGACGGCGACCGACGGCGTCGATCAACACACCCACGAGTTCCCGAGCGGGCACCGGACGTACACCCACGCCCACAGTCACTCCACGCCCCACTCGCTCAACGAACACACGAACGAACCGCAGTACAACGAACTGTACGCCTACGGCGACGACGGGGTGGCTCTCCTCGAAGACACGACGTCGTGGCGCGAACGGCTCGACGACTTCGAACCCGCCCTCACCGGACTCTTCGGCCCGGCGATGTCCGACGACCGGGAGTACGGCGTCACCCTCATGATCGGCACCACCGACGCGAACTTCACCGCGGAACCGCTCTATCTGGAGCGTTTCGCCACCCCCGAGGCGGCCCGTGCCGCCGTCGCCCCCTCGGCTGACGACCCGGTGACCGCCGAGGGAACCGCTTCCTTCGCCGGCCGCCGCTGGGACCGGGTGTTCTACGACCTGGACGGCACGACCATCTACGCCTATCGCTTCCGCGCCGGCGCGGCGGTCATCACCGCGCTGCCTTCCGACATCTCGTGGGAGCGCCGGCCCGAGTGGACCTCGGGGTTGGGGTCGACCTGGATCGCCTCGCCGCCGGACGGTCAATAGTCGCCGCGGCTGGCACGTTTTATCACACGACGCCCCGAGTCGTCGACATGGGACTCGACGAAGACGCTCTCGACTACCACCGGCGGGAGCCGCCGGGGAAAGTCGCCATCGAGACGACGAAACCGACCAGCACGCAACGCGACCTGAGTCTGGCGTACTCACCCGGCGTGGCCGCACCCTGTCGGGCCATCGCCGACGATCCGACCGACGCCTACACTTACACCTCGAAGGGTAACCTCGTGGGGATGGTGTCGAACGGGTCGGCCGTCCTCGGCCTGGGCGACATCGGCGCGCAGGCGTCCAAGCCCGTCATCGAGGGGAAGGGCGTCCTGCTCAAGCGCTTCGCCGACATCGACGTGTTCGACTTCGAACTCGACACCGACGACCCCGACGCCATCGTCGAGGCGGTGTCGCTGACCGAACCCTCCTTCGGCGGCATCCACGTCGAGGACATCAAAGCGCCCGAGTGCTTCGAAATCGAGGAACGACTCCGCGACCGGATGGACATCCCCGTCTACCACGACGATCAGCACGGCACCGCCATCGTCTCCGGGGCGGCCCTGCTCAATGCCGTCGACATCGTCGACAAGGACCTCGCGGACCTGGAGGTGGCCTTTGCCGGTGCCGGCGCGAGCGCCATCGCAACCGCGGAGTTTTACGTCTCGCTCGGCGTCCCCCGCGAGAACGTCACGATGGTCGACTCGTCGGGTATCGTCACGACCGACCGCGCCGAGGCCGACGACGTCAACGCGTACAAAGCACGGTTCGCCCGCGACGTCCCGGCCGGCGACTTGGCCGACGCCATCGACGGCGTCGACGTCTTCGTCGGCCTCGCCGTGGGCAACCTCGTCGACGGGGAGATGGTGCGGTCGATGGCCCGCGATCCCGTCGTCTTCGCCATGGCGAACCCCGACCCCGAAATCGGATACCACGAGGCCCGCGAGGCGCGCGACGACACCGTCATCGCCGCCACGGGCCGGTCGGACTTTCCGAACCAGGTCAACAACGTCCTCTGTTTTCCCTTCATGTTCCGGGGCGCCCTCGACGTGCGCGCGACCGAAATCAACGAGGACATGAAAGTCGCCGCGGCCCGCGCCCTCGCCGCCCTCGCCCGTGAGGACGTCCCCGACGCGGTGGCGAAAGCCTACGGCGACGAACCGCTCCGCTACGGCCCGGAGTATCTCATCCCGAAGGCCCTCGATCCGCGTGTGCTGTTCGAGGTCGCCCCCGCCGTCGCGCGGGCGGCTATCGAGAGCGGCGTCGCCCGCGTCGACCTCGATCTGGACACCTACCGAGAGGACCTCGAAGCTCGCCTCGGAAAGGACCGCGAGATGATGCGGATCATCCTGAACAAGGCCAAGACCGACCCCAAGCGCGTCGCCCTCGCGGAGGGGACGAACGCGACGACCATCCGCGCCGCCGCCCGGATGGTCGAGGAGGGCATCGCCCACCCCGTCCTGCTCGGCGACCGCACGACGATCGAGAGTCGAATGGCCGACCTCGGTCTCGATTTCGACCCCGAAATCGTCGACCCCGCCGAGGCCGAGGCCCTCGGTCGGTACGCCGACCAACTTTACGACGCCCGCAAGCGCAAGGGCCTGACCCGGGTCGAGGCCGAGGATCTCGTCCGCACCGACACCGACTACTTCGGGAGCGTGATGGTGGAGTCGGGCGACGCCGACGCCCTCCTGACGGGACTGACCCACCACTACCCCTCGGCCCTGCGCCCGCCGCTACAGGTCGTCGGGACGGCCGAGGACGCCGACTACGCGGCCGGCGTCTACATGCTCGCCTTCCGGAATCGCGTCGTCTTCGTCGCCGACACGACGGTGAATCAGGACCCCGGATCGGCCGAACTCGCCGAAATCGGCCGGCACACGGCCGACCTGGCCCGCCGGTTCAACGTCGAACCGCGGGCGGCCTTCCTCTCGTACTCCAACTTCGGGAGCGTCGACAACCAGGGGACGCGCAAGCCCCGTCGTGCCGCCGACCTGTTGCGCGAGGACCCCGCGGTCGACTTCCCGGTCGACGGCGAGATGCAGGCCGACACCGCGGTGATGGAGGATATCCTCGAGGGCACCTACGACTTCGCGGAACTAGAAGAGCCGGCGAACGTGTTGATCTTCCCCAACCTGGAGGCCGGCAACATCGGCTACAAACTCCTCCAGCGACTCGGCGGCGCCGACGCCGTCGGCCCGATGCTGGTCGGGATGGACAAGCCGGTCCACGTCCTCCAGCGCGGCGACGAAGTGAACGATATCGTCAACCTCGCGGGCGTCGCCGTCGTCGACGCACAGGAGCGCGACGGCTAGGTCAGTCGTCACCGCACAGGAGCGCGACGGCTAGGTCAGTCGTCACCGATGTTGATCACGAACACCGGTACGGTGGCGTTCTCGACGACGCGGTCGGTGACGCTCCCGAGGTGCGCGAGGCGGTCACGCCCCGTCCGGCCGTGGGTGCCCATCGTGATGACGTCGACGTCCGCCTCCTCGGCGTAGTCGAGGATGGTCTTGTAGGGGATGCCCTCGCGCACGTCGGTCACGACGTCGAGCCCGGCGTCTTCCGCTCGCTCGGCGACGGCCGCGACGGCGTTCTCGCCCCGGTCGGTGAGGCGGGCGACCAGGTCGTCGCGGTCCTCGTCGGCCGCGAGTTCGAACCGTCGGTCGACGACGTAGAGCGCGTGGACCGTCGCGTCGTGGTTCCGTGCCATCTCGATGGCGTGGTCGAGCGTCCGATCGACTCCCTCGCTCCCGTCCGTCGGGACGAGTATCGCGTCGTACATGATCGGTCGTTGGCTCCGGGGTCACTTGAATGGCGGCGGCCCGCCGCCGTCTCTCCGAGTGTGAGTGGCCGTAACGTACATGATGGTTCCCGTCACTCATGCGAACGTATGCCGAGCTGTCAGAACTGTGGCTCCTTCGTCACGGACGACTACGTCCGGGTGTTCGCCCCGACTGGCATGACCGAACCGCGTGTCTGTCCGAACTGTGAGGATCTGGTCCGCGACGGCGCGGACGTGCGACAGGCACGTGCGAGACGCACCTAATCGTTTAACCCTCCCGGCGTCCCACGGCCCGTATGCTCACCTTCGTCGGCCTCGGACTCTACGACGAGCGATCGATCACGGTCGAGGGACGCGACGCCCTCCGTTCGGCCGACTGCGCGTTCGCCGAGTTCTACACCAGTCGCCTCGTCGGCACCAGCGTCGAGGCGCTCGAGGCCCACCACGGCGTGGACATCGAGGTACGGGACCGCGCGGGCGTCGAGCGGAACCCCGCGCCCATCCTCGACGCCGCCGAGTCGCGCGACGCCGTCTTCCTGACCGCCGGGGACGCCATGATCTCGACGACCCACGTCGACCTCCGTCTGCGTGCTATCGACCGCGGGATCGACACCCGCGTCGTCCATGGTGTCACCGCCCAATCCGCCGCCAGCGGTCTCACCGGCCTCCAGAACTACCGCTTCGGAAAGGCCGTCACCCTCCCGTTCCCACGCGCTCACGGGGGCGACGGCGTGCCCGCATCCGTCGTCGACTCCGTCGAAGCCAACCGGGAGCGCGGCCTCCACACGCTCGTCTACCTCGACATCAAGGTCGACGACGGCCGGGGAGCCGACGCCGGCGAGACGTTCATGACCGCCGACGTGGCGGCCGAGTTGCTCGCCGAGGAGTGGCCCGCCCGTCTCGGCGTCGCCGTGGCGCGCGCGGGCAGTCCCGACCCCGTCGTCGTCGCCGACCGACTCTCGGCGCTCGCCGACCGGGACTTCGGTGATCCGCTCCACCTCCTGGTCTTACCGGGTGACGTCCACCACGTCGAGGCCGACGCGCTCCGAACGCTCGCGGGCGCGCCGGCCGACCTGCTCCCCGAACGGTGAGCCGTGACGGGCCGACCCACGATACCGTCCGACAGTCGATATCGCCGGAATCCGGGACTGTATTCGACGCTTGCGAAATTATAATGGACGTTACGTAACTACCCGAACTTCAGACCCCGAAAAAGGCGCGAAAACTTAAATATATCCACCGATTCCAGTCACGTGGGGAGGCGGCCGGAGTCGGCAGGCTCTGTGGTGGGTGACGCCCGCCGGTGCGACATGCCTCTACGATCAGGAACGGTCACCCTGCCCACGAAAGCATTGTGGCTGTCCTCCCGCTTTCACATCCCGAACCGAACCGGACCGCCGCGGACGTTGTGATCGATCGGTGCGGCGTCCCTAGTCGGCGCCCGGACCGACCTCGCCCGAATCGGGGAGATCGAGCGCCTCCCGGAGGTCGTACTCCTCGCGAGTGATCACGTAGAGCACGTCCTCGACGATGGTCAGGAGTTCGGGCAGTTCCCGCACCACGAGGTAGGTGACCCCGACGAGGGCGACGACGGCGAGCACCTGGCTGATGACGCGATCCGAGAGGTAGAAGGAGACCTTGTACGGATCGGTCCCGCCGAAGAGAAAGAGCACCTCGTCGACGAACCACTGCATATACTGTTTGCCGAACATCAGGCCGATGAACGTCGTCCGTGCGATGTTGAGGACGTAGATGATCGGCACGGCGATGGCGAGCGCCCGGAGCTTTCGGCCGAGTGGCGCGTCGACGGCCGAGATCAGGCCGACGAAGATGGCGGTGCTTCCCAGTCCCGTACAGGCGAGGATGATCGAGAACAGGATGACGTGTCCGCCGTCGGTGACGAATTTGAACGTGTTGAGATAGCCCTGATCGCCCTCGACGAGTGTCGGCGTGTAGCCGAGCAACTCCATCGCCCACTCGGTCTGTGCGGTCGTATGGGAAATGAGAACGTGCCGCGGGGACGGAAGCGCGAGGCCACCGATCGTGAGCGCCGGAATCGTCTCGAAGGGGAGGTAGACGACGCCCATGACGGCGATGGCTCGCGAGAGGACGAACAGCGAGTCGCGGCCGTCGTAGAGGAGCCACCCCACGTACAGCGACGCGGGGACGGCGGCGAGTGAGAGAAAGCCCTCGACGAAGCTCTTCTGCTCGAACGCAAAGTGCGGGACGAGCGCGGCCCAGAAGGCGGCGAAGACGACCCACGCGGCGACGGTCGTCGCTCGGGCACCGGACCGCTCCCCGCGGCGGAGGAGAGCGCCCGTCAGGAAGAGACCGACGACGACCCACGCGAGGACATCGGTGAGAGGGCCTGCCATGGGCGAAGTAACGCAGGCGATCAATAAATCCCTTGTCGTTCTCCGGGCGGTCGTCCCCCGATCAGGGAACCTCGACCGTCACGTCGGGCATGCCGCCCATGAGGCCGCCGAACGCCGTCTCGTACCCCTCGTGTCGGGCCGTCTGGGGCTGGACGTCCACCGAGAGGGTGAGTTCGTCGCCCGGCACCACGTCGTCGACGACGGCGCCGTAGTGATAGCCGAGATCACGGTCGAGCGTCCGCTCGAACGTGCCGTCGTACACCGTCCCGCCGTCGCGGGCGAGGTGTCCCGACAGCCCCATCGCCGGGATCACCATCCGATTGTACCGGGTGCGCGCCGAGACGGCGAGGTAGGTTCCGTCGGCGTCGATGCCCGCCGGCGGGGACTCCAGGGCGGTCACGACCAGGCGGGCGTCGTTGCTGGTTTCCGAGCCGAGGACTCGTCCCGGCAGGTCCGATTCGGCGGGCGCGAACGACGTGGGCAGCATCTCCATCGACATCGGATCGACCGCGCCCGGGGTGGCGACCTTCTCGTCGAGGGTGCGGAACGCGATCTCCTCTTTCGCCGCCTCGCTGTACTCGAAGGGAATCTCGACGGTCGTCGGGTCGGCGAAGCGACCCTCGAAGGCTCCCGTCAACCGGGTGGAGACCGCTCCGGCGCTCAGCCGCACCTCGTAGGTCCCCTCGCCGTCCAGCGCGAAGTTCGCGCCGTAGTGAAAGCCCATCGGCTGAGAGAGCATGGGGTAGATGGCCTCCTGAGAGACGAGCGAGCCGTCGCGATAGATCTCCGCGGACAACCCGGTGTCGGGCAGGATCGTCTCCGTCTCGGGATCCCAGACGCTCGCCATCAGGTGGACCGCGTCGTCGGCGTCGATTTCGGTCAGCGAGACGGTCTCCCCGTTGACGTTCCAGAATCGGTGGGGGTAGCTGTACATCAGCCCCATCGCGAAGTCGCCACTCGTCGCCGTGCCGGACATCGCCATGCCCTCGACGTGACTCGGGAAGTAGATGGCGTCGGGGCGGTTCTCCGGGACGGGTGGCACTCCCGCCGCCCGCGTCTCGACCAGACTCGAACACCCGGCCAGCGTCAGCGAACCGGACAGGGACAGGCCGGTCCGGAGCAGGTCGCGGCGCTTCATACCCACGCTCGGTGTCGGGCGGGAAAACCGGTTCTGGTCCATCCGTCGAACGCCCACCCGCTCACGCCGGCTGCGGCGTCGGGAGCGCCCGGTGTCGACGCGGCGGCACGAGGAAGTTGCCCCGCCGGCGCACGAAGATGTACTCCAGAATGCCGTTGTTGACCCGCTGGCGCACCGCCGGCGTCAGCTCCGTCACGTCGGTGCCGTTCATGGCCCGGCGGACGGCCTCGAACTCCGAGACGTTGCGCTGGAGCGACGGGAAATGCAGGCTTGCGACCGGCTGCTCCGAGCCGATGTCGTCGGTCGACTCGAAGTGCCGACGGAGGAGTCGGACGTTACCCTCCGCGTCGCGGTTCGCCCGCGCGGCTTTCTGCGCGTGGCCGACCCGCCCGGACTCCCGGGCGTCGGCGGCGACGTCGTCAACGAAGCGATCGATCCCGCTGTCCGAACCGAGGTTGCTCCCGACGCCTTCCACGAGGTCCTCCGCGGCGTGACCGGGGCTGAACATCTCCATCACGCGCTCCTCGTGAGACTGCTCCTCGTACCAGTCGGCCAGCCGCTGGCGGAGGTTGGCGATCACTTTCGTCGTCCCGCCGGCGAACGGCCCAGACTCGATGGTGACGTAGGACTCGGTGGCCTGATTGCCACGGAAGCCAGCCTTGAACCCCATGAACAGCGGCGACGCCTCCGGGACCGGCTTCGACGCCGGAATCCCCGCCGCGTCCTGGTGGTCGGCGGGCAGGCCCGCGCCGACGAAGCCCGTCCGCCGGGAGTCGACCGTCGCCACGTCGGTGAGCGGCGGCACCGACACGCCGTTCGCCGCGTCCCGTTCCCCACGGAGCGCCCGGTCTGCCTCCAGCACGACGTCCGCGCGGTCGCTCGCCAGGTGGAGCACCGCGTCCTGTCTGTCGAAAGCGGGCGATTCGAACGGCGAGAGCGCCCGCGGTTCGGGGAGGTCGATCCCGTCCGGGAGCGACTCGTCGAACCGGCCGAAGTACGCCGGCGAGTAGGCGACGGAGTGAAGCAGGCCCTCGTGACGCCACGCGTAGGCGCGGTCGAGGGCGTCGAGCGTCGCGGCGAGCGCCGCTCGGTCGTCGTCCGCCGGCGGGCCGTCGCCCGCAAAGTCGACGTAGAGGAGGATCTGGTGGGCGGGGAGCTGGGAGTTCCCGTGCTCGTCGTGACGGACGTACTCCCGCCAGGCGTGCTGGCGTGCCGGTTTGGCCGCGGGGTCGCCGGTCGGCACTGGCTCGTCGGCCGTGCGGTCGAGACAGGCGGTCAGCGCGCTCGCACCGCCGAGGGCGACGGCCGCCTTGAGTACGTCGCGCCGCGAGCGGTCGCCATCGAAGGACATCTATCGACGGGAGCTTGGGGCCTCGTCGCCAAGCGGGTTATGGTTCGGCTCTCGAAGGCTTACTCCTCCGAGACGAGGCCGTCGATCAGGCGTGTGAACCGATCCACGAGCCGTTCCGGGAGGGACGGCTCGATGTCCCGAAGCAGTCGAGCAGTCGTCTCGGGCCGCGAGAGCGCGAGGGTCACCCGGTCGCGCGCGTCGCGGCGCTTCTCGACGAGGTCCTGTTCGAGCAGGTGATCGAGGTGCCACTCCAGCGTGCTCCGGGCGATATCCAGATCCGCCGCCACCGTCGACGGCGGACTCGGTCCCTCGCTGATCAGATACAACAACGCGTCCCGAGCCGTCTCGCGGCGCAGGACGGCGATGGCTCCGCGCTCCGTGGCGTCGTACTCGGGCGTGTAGTAGTGCGTGCGGCCGTACAGCGATTCGGAGACGACGTCGTTCGCCCGCCGGAGTCTCTTCAGGTGGTACTGGACCTGTCCCGTCGCGAGGTCGAGTTCGCGCGCGAGTTCGTTGAAGTGGACGCCGGGGTTGGCGGCGACGTGCTGGCGGATACGCTCACGCTGGGCCGTCACGACGTCGGCACCTCCAGCCGGACGGTCCGGGCGTAGTACACCGCCGCGACGACGAGTGCCACCAGTACAACGTCGAGGCCGTGTTCGAAGAGGTGGTGGTCCGCCGGCGACACCACGCCCAGCACACTGACTCCGACGACGGCGGAGCGACCGAGCAGTGCGAGGAAAGCGGCGACGATCAGGAGATACGGTCGTGACCGCCGCTGGACGAAGGCGGCGAAGGCCAGTCCGAGGAGCACGGCCGCCCCCAGAGCAGCGACACCAGTCAGGACCAGTAGCCCGACCGACGTGGTTCCGACCCCCGGGACGGCGTGTATCGGGAGCGATTCCATACGCCGGCGTTCGCGCCGGGCGTACCTGAACGCTTCGCCGCCGTCGCTCGCGACGTCGTGTCGGTAGAAGTTGTGCGTGGGTGATGTCCCGGATGGGAATCACCTGCATCGCCACGTCGGCGTGTGCCTTCGTGGGCGGCGGGCCGAGTGACCCGCCTGTGCGATGCGTGGGACCGGATTTGAACCGGCGGACCCCTATGGGACAGCGCCCTCAACGCTGCGCCGTTGGCCTGGCTTGGCTACCCACGCTCGCATGGGTTCTGTGTTTCGCCGCTACGCATCCCTCCGTTATCGGGGGTATTTGAAATGGCTTTCCTTTTCCCTGCCGTGGCGTCACCCCGATGTCACACTCCGGCTCCCGAACCTGCCGGAACCCGCTGCCGTTTTGTGGATCGCCGGACGAGTGTCGACCATGATCCGCACTGCACGGGACCACGTGCCCGAACTCACCGCGATCCTGACCGTCGTGTCGCTGGCGCTGGTGTTCGGCGCGGTGCTGGGAGCGATTCCCCGTGGTTCCATCCCGCGGGCGCCCGAGGCGACCCTGTCGGTCATCCCTCACGTCAACGCCGTCGTCAGCACCGTCGCCGTCGGGACCATCCTCGCGGGCGTCGTCTTCGCCCGCCGCGGTGAGTTCGAGAAACACCGTGCGATGATGCTGTCTTCGGCCGCCCTCTTCGCCGTCTTCCTCGTGCTCTACCTCTACAAGGTGGCACTGGAGGGGCCGGCGGAGTTCCCCGGGCCGGACGTCGTCTACACGTGGGCGTACCTCCCCTTGCTCGCCGTCCACATCCTCCTCGCCGTCGTCTGTATCCCGCTGCTCTACTACGTGCTCTTGCTCGCGACGACCCGCCCCGTCTCGGCGCTCGTCGACACCGCTCATGCCCGCGTCGGGCGCGTCGCGGCGAGCCTCTGGCTGATCTCCTTCGTCCTCGGAAACGTCGTTTACGCCCTGCTGTACGTGGTCTACTGACCGGCGTGACGCGGGCGACGGCGGTGACGCGAGATGCCGTCGATGGTATCCGAGTGTGTCGGCCCCGACCCGAGTGCGGTGTCCGGGCGGGTCACTCGACGTACAGCGAGTAGACGATGATCGCGAACCCGACGAACGTGAGACCGCTCTCGATGACGATCGAGTGAGTGAGCGAGAGCGCGGTGAACTGGTGGCCGACGCCCGCGAGGAGCGCCCCCACCGTGACGAGGCCGAACCCGACGCCGAGCGCGCGGAGCGAGGTTGCGCCCGTTCGCCGGTAGGCCTTGAGCGAGAGGAGGGTGATGAGGGTCCCGAGCAGGAGTGTGCCGGTCTTGACCGCCACGAGCGCGATGTCGAGGTGGCTCATGTTTCCTTTCGCACCTCCCCCCACAGCGACGCCAGCCGCTCGTCGGCGGTACGGGTCGGACGGTCGATGGCCACCTCGAGCTCTCGGTTCTCGGTCAGCCCGATGGCGACGGCGTCGAAGTCGAGTTCGTACCGGGTCGCGTGATGCCCGTCGGGTCTGATCTCGGTCCCCTCCGCGAGCAACGACGCCTCGGTCAGTAGGTCGAGTTTTCTGTAGGTCGTAGACATGGGGATATCACACTCCTCAGACACCTCGGTCGCCGTCATCGGCTCGTCGAGATGCTGGATAATGGTCCGGCAGTCGGCGTCGTCGAGCGCGTCCAGCACCGACTGCAGGTCGGGCCGGGAGTCGCCCGACAACGGATCGCGCACCATACTCACCCACACCCCGGGAGTCACTTAGGCCCGCCGTTTCCCGGGGCTTGGCTCCGGTCATCCGCGAGCGGCGCGCACGCGCTGATCGAACATGTTCGGACACAGCTTTTCGGTCGATAGTCGCGTAGATCTAGCTGTCATGAGCACGACAACCGACCCCGAGAGTGGGACCGATCCCCGAACGACGACGGTCCACCTGCGCGCGACGGGCCACGTCCGCGACGCGATGGAACGACCCCACCAGGAGTTCACGTTCGAGGGCGACACCCTCCGTGATCTGTTGGAGACCTTCTTCGACGAGCATCCGGATCTCGCGGAGATGCTGATAGCCGAGACGGAAGCCGAGGCGACGACGGACGGGTGGGCGAAACCCCCCGAGAACCTCCCGGGGAAGTGGCACAAGAACCCCGAAGGCGAACAGACCAAACCCTACGCGCGGGTGCTGGTCAACGGGAAGTTCAACGAAGTCCTCGACGGCTTCGACACGAAAATCGAGGACGGCGACCGCGTCAGTTTCGTCTACCCCTTCATCTTCTGTTGCTGACGCGCCGGTTCCTCCCGGCCGTTCGCGTGGCGTCACACGGACGGTCGTAAGTCAGAACCAGCCACCAGCCGCCACCGTCGTCCCGTCTCACGTGTCGTCCGTGCCACCGCGTCCACCTTTACGTCCGACCCGAACCGGTTCGTACCCGGTACCACCCCGCAAGAATCGGCTCGTCGGTTCATACGGTTCGCCCCCGACCCTCCACGTAGAGGTGACACCCGATGTTCGAAACCACCCGTCGGCGGGCGCTCCAGGCGCTCGGCGTCGGCGGTGCGGCGGCGGCGGCAGGGTGTACCGTTCAGGCTCCGACGGCGGACGCCGAGAAACAGCGTAACCGCGTCGAACAGCAGTCCAGTCCCAGCGTCGATCGGATCGCTGCGGACCCGACCGACATCCCCGACCCCATCGACCGGAGCGAACCCGCAGAGGTCGACGTGACGCTCCGCGCCGAGGAGGTGACCGCCGAAATCGAGCCCGGCGTCACCTTCGACTACATGACCTACAACGGTCAGGTGCCGGGACCGCTGGTGCGGGTCCGGAAGGGGGATACGGTGAATCTCACCCTCGAGAACGCCTCGGAGAACGCCCTGCCACACAACGTCGACTTCCACGCGGCGGCGGGACCCGGCGGCGGCGCCGAGGCAACCATGACCGCACCCGGCGAGACCAGTCACCTGACGTTCAAGGCCACGTACCCAGGGGCGTACATCTACCACTGTGCCGTCCCGAACCTCGACATGCACATCAGCGCCGGGATGTTCGGGATCATTCTCGTCGAACCCGAGGCGGGTCTCCCAGCCGTCGACCAGGAACTCTACCTGGGCCAACACGAGATCTACACCGACGGCAAGGCCGGACAGGGGGGCAAACACAGCTTCGACATGGCGGCGATGAAGCGGGAGGAGCCGACCTACGTCGTCATGAACGGCGAGAAGTACGGCCTGACGCCCGACGTCTACGGATCGGCGGCGACGGTGTCGACCGACGACACCGCCCGGGTCTACTTCGTGACCGGCGGACCGAACCTCACCAGTAGCTTCCACCCAATCGGCAACGTCTGGGAAGAGTTCTACCCGCAAGGCTCGCTCACCACCGAGCCACAGACCCACATCCAGACCTCCCCGGTCGCTCCGGGGAGTACGTGTATCGCGACGATGAACTTCCCCGTCCCGGGGAACTTCAAACTCGTCGACCACGCCCTGACCCGGGTGGCCCGGCGTGGCTGTCTGGCCATCGTTACCGCCGAGGGCGAGGAGCGCCCCGACATCTTCGATCCGGAACCGCAGGCTGACGGGCGTACCGGGTCGACGAGCGCGTAGTCGGGTCTCGCCGTGACATCCCCGGCACGCCACCCACGAGCAGGTGCGTTCCGTGGACATATCCCCGCGGCGGCCCACCGGTGAACCATGCCCACGGCTCGACTCGCGGTGACGCTGCCCGAGGACATCTGGATCGCCGACCTCTCGGGTCGCTACCCGGAGGCGACGTTCCGAGTGCTGGCTGCGCTCCCCGACGACGAGACGGGTGTCGGCTTGGTCGAACTCACTGCCCCGGATCTCGGCACCGTCCTCTCGCGACTCGACGAGACGCCGGGGGTCCGGGTGTTCGAGGTGTTGCACCGCGGCGACGACCGGGCACTGGTCCAGTTCGAGACGGACGAACCACTCTTGCTCCTCTCCATTCGCAACTCGCGTGCGCCGTTCGAACCGCCGGTCACCATCGTCGACGGGATCGCCGACCTCGAAATCACCGCCTCGCAGGACCGTCTGTCGTCGCTCGCCGACCAGTTCCGCACGTTCGGTCTCGAGTTCGACGTCCGGTCGGTCCGGACGTCGATGGACCCCGAGTCGGTCGTGAGCGACCGCCAACGGGAACTGATCGAAACCGCCGTCGAACGGGGCTACTACGACACGCCGCGGACGTGTACCCTGACGGGGCTCGCGAACCACCTCGACATCGCAAAATCGACGGCGAGCGAACGACTCCACCGGGCCGAGGGTGCGATCATTCGGGCGTTCGTCGCCGACACCAGCGTCGTCGACGAACGTCCCTGATACCACCGGCCGTCAACCGATACGGATAGTCACCACTCCGGTGTGGCGGCCCTCGCGAAACGGTTACAGCCGACAGCACGAGCCGGGGGCGACTCGGAGCCTAGTCCTCGTGGCTCGGCTCGCCCTGTTCGATGCCGCTCTCGTCCGGCGGACTGCCGCCCCCACCGCGGAGCAACAGCAAGATGCCGAAGACGATCGGCGAGAGGAACGCGGCCACGAGGGCGCCGCCGACGGTCAGGGACATCACCTGGCTGGCGGCGCTACCGCCGCTCTCCCCGCCGTCGCCGCTCCCACTCTCGCCACCACCGCCGCTCTCTCCGCCACCGTCACCGCCGCCACCGCCGCCACCGCCGCCACCGCCGCCACCACTGACGACTTCGGCCCCCTCGGGAGCGGCGCCGACGACGACGACGCCTTTCATGCCGAGGGCGCGGTGTGGCTGGCAGAAGTACTTGATCGTGCCTTCGGAGTCGAAGGTCTGTTCGAACGTGAACCCGGCGTCGGAGGTGAGTTCGCTCTCGAAGTCGGCGCCCTCCTCGGCGACGACGTTGTGCTGGCCGCCCTCGCCGTTCCACTCCCAGACGACGGTGGTTCCGGGGTCGACCTGGATCGCCGCGGGGCCGAACGCGAAAGCGCCGCCGTTGCCCTCGGCGCCGACAGTGACTGTCACCTCGTCCTGTCCGGTGTTGTCGACGACCCCTTCGTAGTTGCCTACGTCGCTCATCCACCCGCCGAACGGCCCCGACTGGGCCGTCGCGGTCCCGGTCGCTCCCGCACCGACCAACCCGGCCCCGACGGCACCGGCGCCCGCCTGCAACAGCCGTCGCCGTCCCAGCCGAGCGTCGCGTTCCTCGCTCATGGTCGCTTGCTCGTACACACGACCCCTTGAAAAATATTGCCGGTTTCGCGTCCAATTGCCGGTTTTCTGGTCAGGTCGATAACGGGTGGTCGACGGTCAGTCGTCCGCCGGGGCGGACTCGCTCCCGACGGCCGGACGAGAGACGTCGCGGTCCGTCCGTTCGTCCTCGATGTCGTACGGATACTCGCCGGTCACACAGCCGAGACAGAGGTCGCCTTTCGTCCGACCGAGGACGTCGGCGATGGCCTCGATGGAGAGATAAGAGAGGCTGTCGGCGCCGATGGTCTCCCGGATGTCGTCGACGCTTCGGTCGGCCGCGATGAGTTCGTCCCGACTCGCCATGTCGATGCCCATGTAACAGGGAGCGACGATGGGTGGGGCACCGATCCGGACGTGGACCTCCTCGGCGCCGGCGTCCCGGAGCAGGTCGACCAGTTGCGTCGAGGTGGTACCCCGGACGATGCTGTCGTCGATGATCGTGACCGTCTTGCCCTCGACGGTGCTGCGGATCGGGTTGAGTTTCAGCCGCACCGCGCGTTCGCGTTCGTCCTGGGTCGGCATGATGAACGTCCGGCCGACGTAGCGGTTCTTCATCAGGCCCTCCGCGAACTCCACGCCGGCGCCGTCCTCGTTCGCGGCTTCGGCGTAGCCCGAGGCGAAGGAGCGTCCGGAGTCGGGGACGGGCATCACCACGTCCGTCTCGATACTGCTCTCGGCCCAGAGTTCGCGCCCGAGGTTCCGGCGCACGTCGTAGACGAGTCCGTCGTCGATGACGGAGTCCGGGCGGGCGAAGTAGACGTGTTCGAAAAAGCAGTGGGCCGTGGAGTCGCGTTCGACGAGTTGATACGAGTCGAAGCCGGTCCCGTCGGGTTCGAGGACGATCAGTTCACCCGGCGCCACGTCGCGGACGAGTTCGCCGTCGAGCGTGTCGATAGCGGCCGATTCCGAGGCGAGCACGTAGCCGTCGTCGAGTTCCCCGATACACAGCGGTCGATTCCCTTCGGGGTCCCGGACGCCGAGGACGGCCTCGTCGTGCATGATCGTCAGGGCGTAGGAGCCGTGGATGCGGCTCATGGTTCGTTTGACCGCCCGGACGAGGTCCGCCTCCAGCAGGTTGCGCGCGAGGTCGTGGGCGATCACCTCGGTGTCGCCGTTGGAGGTGAAGGCGTGTCCCAGCGCCTCGAGTTCCGACCGGATCTCCCCGGCGTTGACGAGGTTGCCGTTGTGGGCGAGTCCGAGGGACCCCGACTTGAACGAGACGGAGAAGGGCTGGGCGCAACAGGCGTTGACGCCACCCGAGGTGGGATACCGTACGTGTCCGATCCCCGTCGGTCCGTTCAACTGGTCCAGGTCTTCCGCGTCGAAGACGTCGCCGACGAGTCCCATCTCCACGTGGCTGTGTTGCTGGAACCCGTCGTGGGTCACGATGCCGGCCGACTCCTGTCCCCGGTGTTGGAGCGCGTACAACGAGTAGTACAGGGGACGCGCGGCGTCGCGGTCGGCGAGTGAAACACCCACGACGCCACACTTCTCGGTCATCCCGTCCGGGGTACGGTGGTCCCGCCCGTGTGCCATGAGCGTCCGTAGTGTACCGCGGGGTAAAAAGCCACGCTATTGCCCCCGTGTTCGTCCGGGGCGACGTATCGAAATTCGCCGCTAGACGGCACGCTATCGGCCCTTACTCTGGAGATGAGACGAACGAAGAGGGAGCGAACCGACGTTATTCGCCGGCTTTGCTCTGCCACTCGTAGTCGCGGCGCTTGGCAGATTTACCGAAGCCACACGACGAGCAGACCTTCTTTCGAACGTGGTACGATTTCTCACCGCAGCGTCGACATTTGACGTGGGTCGTCTTGTTCTTCTTGCCTTGACTCGGCGTTCCTGCTCCCGTCATGTACTTATCGTCACGACGTTGTCGCCGCGTATAATGGTTGTGTTGTCGACCTGCTCGACGTTCGGATCGCCGAGAACGCCCTCGTCGACCTCGTCGCCAGGTTCGAGCACGACGTTCATGTGCTGGTCGTACCCGCCGAGGACGCCGTGAAACGCCCGCCCGTCTTTGAGATACACCGTCACGTCCTCGTCAAGCGAGGCCTCCAACACGTCGAGGGGTCGTCCGCTCATGCCAACAAAGGCGGGGAGTTGGATTAATAAACGTACCGAAGGTCGGGAGGCTGTCGCCTGTGCTACCGTTCCGGGCGGTGCGCGCCACCGATAGAGTTTTGTGTATTGCAATATTTATACACAATCGTATGACCGATACGTGCCACTTTCAGGTTCGGCGTCTCGGCGGATCCGTCGTGCTCATCGGGCTACTGCTCGGCGTGTTCGTCAACTCGTGGTTCCTGGCAATTTCGGCATTTGCCGGACTCAACCTCGTTCAGAGTAGCTTCACCGACTTCTGTCCGGCCGAACGATTCCTTCCGGCTTGCGGGCCGGAGGCGGATACGGGTGTGGCGGAACCGACGAGTGACTGACCGCTACCGACCGAAATCCCGGCTCGATGGGGCGACAGTAGTGCAGTAACTACACAATATTTTTCCGCTGGCGTCGGCGTCGTCCGGTAGTGCACCGTCGGTTCCGTCCGAGTGCTTATCCCTTTATCCGCCGAACCGATCGATATGAGCTTTCGCGTCCTCGTTCCGATCGACGACTCGGAGATGGCGGTCGGTGCGCTCCGGTACGCCCTCGAAACGTTCGACGACGCGGAGATTACGGTCCTCCACGTCGCTGGCGGCCCGTCGCCGATGATGGGGGTCGCCACGGAGCTGGCCCTCGCAGACGATATCCAGGAGGCGATGGAGGAACGGGCGAGGGACGTCCTCGACGACGCCCGCGACGTCGCCGCCGAGTACGACGCCGAAATCAACACCGACGTCAGGATCGGTCGACCCGCACGGACCATCGTCGAGGCCGCCGCGGACTACGACACGGTCGTCATCGGATCACACAGCGGTAGCCTCTCGGATCGGCTGTTCATCGGCAACGTCGCCGAGACGGTCGTTCGCGGGTCGCCCGTCCCGGTCACCGTCGTTCGGTGAACCTCGGCCGACAGTATAAGTTCGTCTCGCCCCTACCGTCCGTATGAGTTACCCGGTCACGTACTACTGTCCCCGGTGTGAGGCGGTCGTCGAACTCGAACGCGAGGGGTATCTCGCCGACAAGTCGGTGACACCGTACCCACTCGAAGGCTGGACCTACGTCGGCGCCGACGAGGACGTGGAGGCGGCCGACGGCGTGCGCTTCGTCTGTGGCGAGGACGGGACCCTCCGCGACGACGACGCGTCCGGCTGTGGGGAGCCGTTCTACCTGAGCTACGTCCGATTCGAGGACGGGGAGGCGGTCGAGGCGCGTCCGGAGAGCGAGTACGTCAGACTCGGCCGGTGAACGACGGGCCGCTCAGTCGCCCGTCGCTGCCTCGGCCCCACCGACCTCCGTCACCTCGACGCCGCCAGTGAGTTCCGTGGTGGGGTACGGCATGTCGATCCCCTCGTCGTCGAAGCGCCCCTTGACCGCTTCGAGGAGGCGAGCGCGGACGGCGCCGTAGCCGTGTTTCCGTGGATCGATCCAGCACCGTCCGGAGAGGACCACCGCCGAGTCGCCAAGTCCCGTGACGGGTGCCGACGGTTCGGGGTCGTCGAGGACGCCCTCGATGGCCGCCGCCTCCTCGACGATGGCCGCCCGCGCTCGCTCGATGTCGTCCGCGTAACCGATGCCGAACTCGGCCGCGATCCGTCGCCGGTCGTTTGCCACGTTGTTCACCACCGCCGCGTTGGCCAGGTCGGCGTTCGGCACGGTGACCAACTGGTTGTCGAACGTGTCCAGTTTCGTCACGCGCAGGTGGATCTCCCGGACGACGCCGCTCCCATCATCCCATTCGATCCAGTCGCCGACGGTAAACGGTTCGTCCTGGATGATGAAGACGCCGGCGACGAAGTTAGCGATGAGGTCCTGGGCCGCGAAGCCGACGGCGAGTGCGAGCGCACCCGCGAGCGTCGCGAACGCGGCGAGGACGACGCCGAATCCGGCGACGGTCGCGGCCAGTGCGATTGCGAGGACGGCGGCGACTGCGACGGCCGTACTCACCGCGAGACCGACGAGCGTCTCGTCGAATCCGCGGCGTTCGAGCGCTCCCCGCACCCCCCGACGCACGACGGCCTTCCCGATCAGGTAGATGACCACGAAAGCGACGACGAACACCACGACGGTCGTAACCGCCCCGACGAGTGCCGGTACGAGTCCTTGCATCCCGATTCCGGGCCCCAGTTGGAGTGGTAACATACGGCATATCGGTTGCGTGCAGATGTTATTAACTATTTGCCATTTGTGGGTGCGGGTGCTGACCGTCGGCCTCACTCCGCTCGGCACCGTGGTGGCGGCGTCCGCTACGCTCCAGCGGCGATACGCGGCGCGTGGCCGACTCCGGAACGGAGGCGGAACGGGTCGATGTCGACGACGCGACCGGATGCGAGTCTCAACCCTTGATGTTACAGACCGGATACATCCGCGCCACCTTGTCGCCGATGCCCAGTTCGTC
This sequence comes from Haloplanus litoreus, assembly GCF_045690335.1. Classification (GTDB taxonomy): domain Archaea; phylum Halobacteriota; class Halobacteria; order Halobacteriales; family Haloferacaceae; genus Haloplanus; species Haloplanus litoreus. Next base: position 1,766,264 of record NZ_CP147874.1, read on the forward strand.
GGAGACGCGGACCACCTCGTCGACGTCCTTGTAGACGCCGGGAGCCTCCTCGGCCACCGTCGCGCCGCTCTGTGCCTTGACGTAGACGTGTTCTTGATCGCGAAGCTCGTTCTGGACGGTCTCGCCCCAGAACTCCTGTTTGGCCTGGGTTCGGCTCATGACGCGGCCCGCGCCGTGGGCCGTCGAGCCGAACGTGAGGTCCATGGACGCCTCGCCCCCCCGGAGCACGTAGCTCCCCGCACCCATACTCCCCGGAATGATGATCGGTTGGCCCACGTCGCGATAGGCGGATGGGACCTCGGGGTGGCCGGCCGGGAACGCCCGAGTCGCCCCTTTCCGGTGGACGTAGAGTTCGCGCTCTTCCCCTTGCACTTCGTGTGTCTCCTTTTTGGCGATGTTGTGGGCCACGTCGTAGAGGAGGTGCATGTCCATCGCCTCCCACGAGCGATCGAAGACCCGCTCGAACACCTGTCGCACCCGGTGCATGATCAACTGGCGGTTCACCCACGCGAAGTTGATGCAGGCACACATCGCTCCGTAGTACTCCTCGGCGAGTTCCGACCCCGCGGGGGCGGCGGCGAGTTCCTTATCGGGCAGGTCGGCGAGCAGGTCACCGTGGCGTTTCTCGATCTTTCGGAGGTAGTCGGTGCAGGTCTGGTGGCCGAGTCCGCGGCTCCCACAGTGAATCAGTACGACGATCCGATCCGGTTCGAGGCCGTAGGCGTCGGCGACGTCCTCGCGGTACACGTCGGTCACCCGCTGGACTTCGAGGAAGTGGTTGCCGCTCCCGAGACTCCCCAGTTGGTTCTTCCCGCGGTCCTTCGCCTTCTGTGAGACCGCGCTCGGGTCGGCATCGGGCCGGTAACCCTCGTCCTCGCAGTGCTCCAGGTCGTCCGGCACTGCCCACCCCGCTTCGAGCGCCCAGTCGACGCCGCGTTCCAGCACTGCCTCCACGGTATCCCTATCGCCCTCGACGACGCCACCGCCGCCCAGACCCGAGGGAACGTTCGCGAACAGGGCCTCGACGAGTTCCTCCTCGTGGCCCCGCACGTCGGCGTACGTGAGATTTGTTTTCATCAATCTCACGCCGCAATTTATGTCGTACCCGACCGCACCCGGAGAGATACAGCCGCTCTCGGCGTCCATCGCGCCGACGCCGCCGACGGGGAAGCCGTACCCCTGGTGGCCGTCCGGCATGCAGATGGCGTGGTCGGTGATGCCGGGCAGGTGGGTCGCGTTCTTGAGCTGCTGGAGCGTCTTGTCGTCGCCGATCTGTTCGAGGAGGCGGTCGCTCGCGAGCACCCGCGCCGGGACGCGCATGTCGCCCTCGCGCGGAATCTCCCAGACGTGCTCCCGAACGCGCTCGAGGGTGATACCGTCGAACTCGCGTGTAGTCATGGCTGAACCGAGGGGATCGACGCGGGAATACGTTACTACACGTCGAGGACGACGTACGCCTCCCACTCTCCGTCCGTCCGTTCGACGCGCATCTCGGAGTAGGTCACCGCCTTCACGTCGCGGGCACTGATCTCCGAGAAGGGCACACCCCGGGCGCTCGCTTCGATCACCCACTCGTCGCCGTCCTCCCGGACCACTGCCTCGTTGGCGACGGGGAGGACGCCACGCACGTCGCGTTCGTAGATCAGTTGGTCGAGATAGTCGAAGAGGAGGGCCTCCAGTCCCTCGGCGCGGACGGTGAGCGAGAAGCGCTCGCCGGTGTCGGGAATCTCGTCGCAGGTGGCCGCTGCGAGGCCGTCGGCGACGGCGGCGAACGTCTCGCCGAGGCTCTCCCCGGCCGCCTCGACGGCGACGTCGGCGGTGTGGGGGCGGAGTTCGTAGCTCATCGGTGGATCACGACGGGTCGACCGTCGTCGGATCGAGGACCGGCTGCGTCAAAACGGTTCCCTCCGGCGCCACCGACGCCGGGCCGAATCCGGCGACGGATGTCGGCGACGGTGAAGTTATAACACCCGACGGTCCTAGTGGCCGTGTAGTGAGCGTCACCGTCGAGAAACGTGTCGATGGTCCCGGGTCGACGGACCACGCCGCCGAGGCCTGGGAACTCAAAGAGCGGATCCGCCGCAACGAGGGCGTGCTGAAACAGCGCAAGCGCTTCTTCATGGACGCCTACCGACGCGCGACGACCCACCTCCTCTACCTCGACGACGAACTCGTCGGCTTCGCCACGGCCCGACGCGACGGATACATCCTCTTTCTCGCCGTCGCACCCGAGCGCCGCGGCGAGGGGTTCGGCCGTCGACTCGTCGCGGAGGTGGCCGAGGAACACCGAACCGTCACCTGTCACGCCCGCGCGACGAACGAGCGGGCCCTCGACTTCTACGAATCCGTCGGATTCGAGATCAAACGGCGGATCGACAACTACTACGAGGACAACGGCGACGCGTACTATCTCCGTCTCGGTCCCGACGAACGGCTTCGGGACCGGCTCTCCGAGTTGATCCGGCGTTAGGGTTTGAACTCGTCTTGATCGGTCACGACGCTGTCGATCAAATCTAGCGGCGTCGCGTCGTACGCGGGGTTCTCGATCTGAACGTCCACGACCGGTTCGCGGATCACCTCGGCGGGTTCACGCTCCTCGTTTTCGAAGACGAAGTCGCTCTCGATGATCTTCGACTCCGAGCCGACGACGACGACGGGGACGTCGGCGACGTTCGCGGCGGCGACGAGGGGGAACGTGCCGACGCGGTTGTAGAGCGTGTCGCCGACGATGCAGGTCATGCCGACGACGACGCGGTCACAGCGGTCGAGCATGTGCCCCGCCGCGCTGTCGACGAGCAGGTGGGTGTCGACGCGGTCCATCTCGGCGAGGCGGCGAGCGGTCTTGCGACCCAGGTACCGCGGCCGCGCCTCGGTGACGTAGGCGGTGAGGTGACGGCCCTCGGCCGCCGCCACCTCGACTGCCTCCAGGACCGTCGTGGAGAAGTCGTGGGTGAGGAAAGACTCGCCGTCCTCGAAAGTCGTCGAAGCGCGGGCGGCCGCTCGGTGTTTGCCCGTCTCGATCCGCTCGGTGATCCGGTCGATCACCTCTTGGGTCCGGTCCTTGGCGGCCTCGACGGTGTCGGTCTCCCCGAGAACGCCGTCGACCACCTCCCGCATCGCCTTGTGGAGGGAGGCGTGAGAGGAGTTGGCCCGACGGAGCGCCCCAGCGTTGCGTTCCAGGTCGCGCTCGTAGGCTTCGACGTTCTGGTAGTCCCTGTCGAGGAGTTCCCCGAGTGCAGTGGTGGCCTTGACCGCGATCACCGACGAACTGTGAGTCTGCATCCGACGAATCTCCTCGATGGTCTCGTCGATCATACCGTTGAGGTGTCGCGTACGTGGCAAAGAGCTTCCGGCTATGGCCGGATCGCCCCGTCCGACCGTCGGCTCTCGATCCCGTCGGTCACTCGACCTCGCTTTCCACCCGGCGACGCGCATACACGTAGGCGGCAATCGCGGTGAGGAACCAGACGAGCGCGCCCACCCGGACGGCGAAGGCGGCGCGGGCGCCCCACGTCGGGAGCGTCGTCGTCGTCGAGAGCGCCGCAACGAGGGGCGCGCCGGCGACGATGGTCGTAACGAACGTCACCTGCATCACCCAACCGAAGTCGACGCCGTCCGGATCGGTTCGCTCGACGCGCTGTGGCACGGCCGCGAGTTCGTGGCCGGCGCGCTAATGTGTGGCGATTCGCTCCAAGAACGCCGACACGGCGTCGTTGTACGCCTCGGGGCGTTCCAGCATGGCGAGATGGGCCGCGTCCGGGATCGTCGTCCACTCGGCACCCGGAATCCCCTCCGCCAGCGACTCGTGGTACCAGGGTGGCGTGAGCGCGTCGTGTTCCCCGACGACGGCCAGCGTCGGTACTCCCACCGCGTCGAGGTCCCCGCGCACGTCGAACTCGTGACAGGTCCGGAAGTCGCGGTAGGTCACTTCCTGTCCCGCCACCGCCAGGGCCTCTCGGGACACCGCGAGCAGCTGTTCGTCCGGGTCGTGAAAGAGCCGATCCGGCCCGTGGAGGAACTCGGTCGCCCGCTCGAAGTCCGTCCGTAGCCACCGCAGGAGATCGTCGAGAACGGCGAGTTTGGCGCCCGTCCCCGAGAGAACTAGCCCGGAGAGGTCGACGTCGGGGTCCCGGTCGAGGACGAGCGTCAAGAGGATGGCACCGCCGAGTGAGTTCCCACAGAGGACGTGGGCGTCCGTCGCCGCGGCAACGGCCAGCACGTCGTCGACGTAAGCCGACAGTGTCTCGTACCCCGGTGCGGCGTCGATATCCTCGCTCTCCCCGTGCCCGCTCAAATCCAGCGCGATCACGGGCCGGTCGTCGGCCAGACGGGCCTGTGACTTCCAGACCCGGTGTGAACCGCCGCTCCCGTGGACGAACAGGATCGGCTCCCCGTCCCCGCCCCGGTCGTGTCGTCGGTAGGCAGTCTCCCGACCGTGGTGTGTAACCGTCTCCATACAGACGGTAGCGCGGGCAGGGGCATAAACCCCGCCCGCGACCCCAAATACGTGTGAACCGCAATTTCACCGACTCTCGGAGTTCCCGCTACCGTCGTGCGGTTCGGCGGAGGAAGATTTAAGTACTTAGATACCTAACTTGGGGTTAGGAATCATCATGGAGAACCAGCAATTCGCCGGTGAGGACGAGCGGTTCGTTCGCCGGTACGACTACGAGGACGGGTGGGTCGTCGCCGCCGACGTCGGCGTCGCGGACGACCGCCTGACCACCGACGTCGTCGACGGGACGGCTATCGTTCTGGTCGACGGACGGACCGAACTGGAGTTCGACGTGCCCGGTTCGGTCGAAAGTGTTGACACGAACAACGGCGTACTCGTCGTGAGGGGCGAACTATGAAACTCGTCGTCAAACCACTGAAACAGAAAGACGCCGGCCGGGGACTCGCCGCCATCGACCGCGCGGCCGCGGCGGAGATGGGTCTCGAAGTCGGCGACTACATCCGTATCGAGGGGAAGGAAGGCACCGCCATCGCGCGCGTCTGGCCCGGTCTTCCCGAGGATCAGGGCACGGGCGTCGTCCGTATCGACGGACAGCTCCGCCAGCAGGCCAACGTCGGCATCGACGACCGCGTCGAAGTCGAGAAAGCCGAGGTGAAACAGGCCGAGCGTGTGACCGTCGCGCTCCCCCAGCAGATCGGGATCCGCGGCGACATCGGCCCCTACCTCCGCGATAAGCTCACCGACAAGCCGATCACGAAAGGACAGACCCTCCGGGTCCCCTTCGGCTTCGGGTTCATGGGCGGCCGCGGGAACAAGGCCCTGCCGCTGAAGGTGGCCGACACCGATCCCTCGGGGACGGTCGTCGTCACCGACTCCACCGAGGTGCAGATCAGCGAACAGCCCGCCGAACAGATCCGGGAGACCGAGGCTGCGGACGCGAGTCCCGAGACGCCGGACGTGACCTACGAGGACATCGGCGGTCTGGACCGCGAACTCGAACAGGTTCGCGAGATGATCGAACTGCCGATGCGCCACCCCGAACTGTTCCGGCGGCTCGGCATCGATCCGCCGAAAGGCGTGCTCCTGCACGGTCCGCCGGGGACCGGCAAGACGCTGATCGCCAAGGCCGTCGCCAACGAGATCGACGCCTCCTTCCACGACATCAGCGGGCCGGAGATCATGTCGAAGTACTACGGCGAGAGCGAGGAGCAACTCCGCGAGGTGTTCGAGGAGGCCGAGGAGAACGCGCCCGCCATCGTCTTCATCGACGAGATCGACTCCATCGCGCCCGAACGCGGCGAGGCCGGCGGCGACGTGGAACGGCGCGTGGTCGCCCAACTCCTCTCCCTGATGGACGGCCTGGAAGAGCGCGGCGAGGTCGTCGTGATCGGCGCGACCAACCGCGTCGACGCCATCGATCCCGCCCTCCGGCGGGGCGGCCGGTTCGACCGCGAGATCGAGATCGGCGTCCCCGACCGCGACGGCCGCCGGGAGATCCTGCAGGTCCACACCCGCAACATGCCGCTGGCCGAGGACGTCGACGTCGACGAGTTCGCCGACTCGACCCACGGCTACGTCGGCGCCGACCTCGAGAGCCTCGCCAAGGAGGCCGCGATGAACGCGCTTCGGCGCATCCGCCCGGACATCGACCTCGAAGCGGAGGAGATCGACGCCGAGATCCTCGAATCCCTGGAGGTCGACGAGGACGACTTCCGCGAGGCGCTGAAAGGCATCGAGCCGTCGGCGCTCCGCGAGGTGTTCGTCGAGGTCCCCGACGTCACCTGGAACGACGTGGGCGGCCTCGAAGACACCAAGGAACGCCTCCGTGAGACGATCCAGTGGCCCCTCGACTACCCCGAGGTGTTCGAGGCCATGGACATGCAGTCCGCGAAGGGCGTGCTCATGTACGGCCCGCCCGGCACCGGGAAGACCCTGCTCGCGAAGGCGGTCGCCAACGAGGCCGAGTCCAACTTCATCTCGGTGAAGGGGCCGGAACTGCTCGATAAGTACGTCGGGGAGAGCGAGAAGGGCGTCCGTGAGATCTTCAGCAAGGCTCGCGAGAACGCCCCGACCGTCATCTTCTTCGACGAAATCGACGCCATCGCGACCGAGCGCGGCCGCAACACCGGCGACTCCGGCGTCTCCGAGCGGGTCGTCTCGCAGCTCCTCACGGAGCTCGACGGCCTCGAAACGCTGGAGGACGTCGTGGTGATTGCCACCTCGAACCGGCCGGACCTCATCGACTCGGCGCTGTTGCGCCCCGGTCGACTGGACCGTCACATCCACGTGCCCGTCCCCGACGAAGAGGCGCGCCGCGCCATCTTCGAGGTTCACACCCGAAACAAGCCGCTGGCCGACGACGTCGACCTCGACCGCCTCGCTCGGCGCACCGAGAACTACGTCGGCGCCGACATCGAGGCCGTCTGCCGCGAAGCCTCGATGGCTGCCTCTCGGGAGTTCATCAACAGCGTCTCGCCCGAGGAAATCGGCGAATCCGTGGGCAACGTCCGGGTCACGATGGACCACTTCGAACAGGCCCTCGACGAGGTGACCGCGAGCGTCACCGACGACGTGCGCGAGCGCTACCGCGAGATCGAACAGCGGTTCACGACCGACGAGGGCGACGTGGCCACCGAGACGGAATCCAGCCGGACGTTCCACTGATCGGTCCCGCCCGTCGCCGCCCGTCGCCCGCGCGGTGAGGTGCGGCCCCGAATGCTGCACCACGCCGCGACGAACCGGTCGCTATTTTACCGTCACTCCGCGAGGGAGAGGCGTGCCCCCCCGCTCGACTCGACGGCGACGCGCCGCCCTGTGGACCCTCCTCGCGACCGGCTTCCTGTTCGTCAACTTTCATCGGACCGCGACGGCGGTTCTCGCGGACTCGCTTGCACGTACCTTCGACGCAACCGGGTCCCAGTTGGGCCTGCTCCACGCGTCCTTCTTTTACGTCTACGCGCCGCTCCAGCTCCCGGCGGGGCTGATCGTCGACCGCTACGGACCGCGGTGGGTCGGTGCCGCCGGACTCGGTCTGCTGACCGTCGGCGTCGGTTGGTTCGCGCTGAGCGAGTCGCTACCGGCGGCCTTCCTCGCCCGGGCGGTCGTCGGCCTCGGCGGGAGCGTCCTCTACATCGGCACGCTCCGCTTCTGTGCCGTCTGGTTTCGGGGCGACCAGTACGCGACCATGACCGGATACACCGTCGCCGCTGCGGGCCTCGGTGGTATCCTCGCGACGACGCCGTTGGCGATGGCCACGGCCGCCGTCGGCTGGCGGACTGCGATGCTCGCGGCGGCCGCCACGACGGGCCTACTCACCCTCGCCATCGCGGCGTTCGTCCGCGACACGCCGGCTCGGGCAGGGCTAGAGACGGCCGGCGACGACGGCGGCGGCGACGCCGATGCGGCCTCGCTCGCCGAGGTGGTCGCCAACGTCCGGACCGTCGTCGCGGAGCGCGAGACGTGGCTGATGGGCGCCATTCTCTTCTGCGTGCTCGGGGTGAACTTCACCGTCCTCGGCCTCTGGGGTGTGCCGTTCCTCGTCGACACCTACGGTATCTCGCTCGCCCGGGCCTCGACGTTCGTTCTCGTCGGCAACGTGGGATTCGTCCTCGGGTCGCCGCTGCTCGGCGCGCTCTCGGACCGGCTCGGCCGCCGGACGGAACTCGTCGTCGCCGCGGCGGTGCTGTTCACCCTCGCTTACGCCGCCCTCGTCCTCGTCCCCCCGCTCGCCGTCGTCGCGCCCGTCTTCTTCTTCGCGCTCCTCGCCAACGGCGGCGTCGCCCTCGTCTTCACCGTCGGAAAGGAGCGTCACGCCCCCGCGGTTGCGGGTACCGTCACCGGCGTCGTCAACGGCTTCGGCTATCTCGGTGCGGCGGTCCTTCCCGCCGTTCTGGGCGGCGTCCTCGACGCCTACTGGACGGGAGAGGTGCTCAACGGCGCCCGCGTGTACACCGTCGTGGGCTACCGCATCGCCTTCGGCGTCGCGGCGGTGGCGGGCCTCGTCGCGACGCTCGCGGCCGTCCGGCTCCACCGGCGTGAAACGCCAACTGTCGGGCGGTGACCGTCAGCCACGAGACCGGCGCCAACCGGGCAGTCGGAGGCCGGCAACCGCGAACAGGACCCCACCGGACAGCCGAGCGCGCCAGAGGTGCAGTCTCGCTCGACGTGAACGACCGACCCACGATCAGCGTGGTCCAGCGTGCGTCGTGGGTCGAACTCCGCCCTCGCTATCTCGGTCACCCGCGTCGCGGAACACGGACGCGAAACGTGCTGTACCGGACGACCCGTGACCGGTTCAACGACTCCCCCGACCGCGTGAAGTTCCCCGTCGGCCGCAACCGCTGACTCGGGTCGGGTGACTTCAGGCGTGTGGCTCCGCCACGTCTGCCTCCTCGCTCGCCTCGCTCACCTGCCCGACGTACACCTGTCCGAGGAAGAGCAGGGTGAACGCGGCGTTGAGGTAGGTCGTGTAGCCGCCGGGGGCGGTTCCCCCCACCTCGTCAGCCGGCGGGATCAGGTCGAGGGCGGCCCACAGGGAGTGGATGGCGACCCCCGAGACGACGGCAGTCAGGAAGATGCTCACGAACAGCACGGCGGCCATCCGGAGACCGTAGTACCGACGGTCGGCGTCCGTGATGGTCGGGACGATCAGGTCCGCGAAGATGACGCTCATGACGCCGCCGAAAGCGATGCCGTTCGACCAGAGGATGACGGCGAAGGGGACGTTCCCCACCGAACAGACGAAGGTCACGACGGCGACGATGACGCCGACGACGGCGCTCGCGACGACCCACGTGAGCGTCCCCTCGGCACCGACGCCGAACAGGGTCGTCCACCACGCCCGAGGGACGGCGGCGCCGATCAGGCCCGCGATCAGGAAGCCCGCGACGATGTCTTTCCACAACAGTCCCCACTCGCCGAGGGCGTTCTTCGAGGCGAGACGCCAGCCGTCGCGGGTCAACAGACGGTCGCGTCCGACTGTCGCTGGGATTCGGCGTAGGCCGTCTTGCACGACTCCGAGCGGAAGTATTCGGTCCCGCTCTCCGTCTCCAGTTCGACGGTGCCGTCGTCGTTCGGGTCCACTTCCATCCCACAGGACGGGTCGCGGACGCCCTCGGAGGCGCGCAGGTGCTCCCGGGCCGCCTCGAACCACGCGTCCGGGACGACGAACCTGAACGTCACCGCGAGGAGGCCGATGAGTACGAGTCCGGCGTCGTCGGCGGCGACCTGACGGGGCTGATGCTTTGCTCACGCCGATGGTACTGGTCGCCGGTCCGATACGACGGCCTCGACGCCATCGTCGAGCGGACGACACTGGTCGAGACGTATCCGCTGCTCACGCACCGGCCCGGCTAACGAGGTGACCACCTCGTGACCACGACCATCGAGAGGGCGACGATGGCGTTGAGCGGTGCGTTGCTGCCGCTCGACATCGTCGTGCGTGATGTCGTCGAAATCACGGATGGGGGTCCCCGGTCACCAACGACGCGGGCGCAGTCGTCGCACGACCCCATCCCGACGGCGGCGCAGTGATCCCACGGGGATCCGTCGTCGGACGGATCGCCGCCGACCGAAGCGTTATCATTCCGGCGTGTGACCTGGGTGCAATGCTTACCGATCCACAGGCACTCGATCCGTTAGTCGCCGCCCTCCGTGCCGGCGAGCGCTCGCCGGTGTCGCTGATCGACCACTGCACGGACCGCATCGACGCCGCCGAGGGCGAGGTTCGGGCACTCGTCCCCGAGTCTGCGCGTCGATCACGGCTTCGCCGCGAGGCCGAGGCGCTCGCGGCCCGACACGACGACCCTGCCTCCAGACCGGCGCTCTACGGCGTTCCCGTGGGTGTGAAGGACATCTTCCACGTCGACGGCTTCCAGACGCGGGCGGGGTCGTCGGTACCGCCCGCGGCGATCACCGGCCGCGAGTCGGTGGCCGTTCGCCGACTGCTCGACGCCGGTGCCCTGCACGTCGGTAAGACCCACACGGCCGAGTTCGCCTACTTCGAACCGGCGCCGACGCGGAACCCACACGATCTGGGGCACACGCCGGGTGGCTCTTCCAGCGGATCGGCGGCCGCCGTCGCCGCCGGTATGTGTCCGCTCGCACTCGGCACACAGACCGTCGGCTCGGTGATCCGTCCCGCGGCGTTCTGCGGTATCGTCGGATTCAAGCCCAGCTACGACCGAATCCCGCGCGACGGCGTCGTCACCTTCTCGTCCACCGTCGACCACGTGGGCACCTTCACTGCGGACGTCGCCGGCGCGGAGCGGGCCGCGTCGGTTCTCTGTGACGGCTGGGAGCCAGTCACCGCCGACGAGCGTCCCGTTCTCGGCGTGGTCGAGGGCCCGTACCTCGATCAGGCGAGTTCCGCGGGACGCGCGGGTCTGGAGGCGGGCGTCGACGCCCTCGCCGACGCCGGCTACGAGGTTCGGCGGGTGGCGATGCTCGACGACATCGAGGCGGTGAACGACCGACACGACGACCTGACGGGGGCCGAGTTGGCGCTCTCACACGCCGAGCGCTACGCCGAGTACGGTGACCGGTTCGCCGACCCGACGGCCGACCTGATCGAGGCGAGCCACGACGTCGGCGTCGGCGAACTGGCCGACGCTCGCGCGGCGGTCCGTGCGTTCCGCTCGCGGGTCGGCGACCGAATGCGGGAACACGGCGTCGACCTGTTGCTCTCCCCGGCCGCCCCCGGACCCGCTCCGTCCGGCATCGACGACACCGGCGATCCGATCATGAACCTCCCGTGGACCCACGCCGGCGTGCCGGCGCTGACGGTTCCCTGTGGTCGAGTCGGTGGATTGCCCCTCGGTCTCCAGGCGGTCGCTCCTTTCGGCGCCGACGAGTCGCTCTTGGCGTGGGGGCGTGACCTCGCGAACGTCGTCGGGGACATCGGCGCGGTCGGCGACGAAGGCGCCTGAGCCGGCACGACGACGCTACGCCGTCTGCGTGTCGTTCGCCGGCGTGGGCGTCTCGCCACTGGCCTGTGACCGCGCCTCCTCGAACACCGAGGCGGGGAACAGGCCGTTCACTTCCTCGAACCCGAGCGTCTCCACCAGCGCGGCCGGGCGTCCCGTGACGAGCATCACGCCGAACTCGCCGACCGTGTCGTCGACGCTGACCGATACGTTGCCCGTCCGGTTCCGGAACCGGCCGACCGCGTCTTTCGTGAGCTCGATCTGTCGGTTCCGGAACTCCTGTTGGGCCTCCATCCGCCCGAGTTCGCCCGACTCGACCTGGGATTGGATCTCCGACTGGAGTTCCTCCATCGACTCCTCGTCGGGCTGGACGCCGAGTGTGACCGTCGCCGGCTCCCCCCCGCTCCCGTCACCGCCGGCACCGGCGTCGCCGTCGTTATTCGAGAGCGCGCTACAGCCGGACAGCGAGAGCGCCGTCCCCGTCCCGGCAAGCTGGAGAAATCGGCGTCGACCGGTGTCGTCGAACATTTCGCCCACCCTTTGGATACGAGCGGGATAAGCCCTCGCTTCGGCTTCGGCTTCGGATCGCGGTGTCGGGCACCGGCGTCGTCCCGACTCGATGCCTAGGTCCGACGGCGAACGGGCGGGGCGCTATCGAGGTGGGAGTTCGAAACGGGCGGCACCACGATTTGGACCCGAACGGGAGATGTTTTCCACGGGCCCTGCGGCCGTGCTGGTTGCCCAGGTTCGCGAACCTCGTTTACACGAGATCCGGTACTTGGCCTTCGCGCCCGTCCGCCATGGTGGACGGGGTCCGGCCCGTTGCGGTCCTCCTTCGAGGCGTTCACTTTGTCCCCCTGTTACGGAGGGTTCAGTTTTACCCCTAACCTCAGTCAGCCCGTCCGTGGGGATGGACCGACTCAGATCGTCCGGTGAGCCCTCGTGGTTCCTCCCGGACATCGTCAAACGGTACCATTGCACATAACTCTTTCTCCGCTCGGGGCGGCGTCGAGTCCACCGACACCGCCCGGCCCGGCCGGCGAAAATCGGTGCCTTGAACCACACCCGTCGTCTACGACCGGTCGCGTGCGAGGGTAGCCAAGCCTGGAAACGGCGGCGGACTCAAGATCCGCTCCTGTAGAGGTCCAAGGGTTCAAATCCCTTCCCTCGCATCGTCGCGAGGCCCCGACGCGGGCCGAGCGAGATGCACGGAGGGGTTTGGAGCAGGGAGGACGCGCGTCCGACCGTGGTTCAAATCCCTTCCCTCGCATCGCGCCGGCGCGAACGAACGTGACCGCCGACCGATGCGGAAGACGCTCTCGGAGCGCTCTTCCCTCGCAAAACTTCCTCGCAGTGATCGACGATCCGGCGCAGTCCCGACTGTCGCCCGACTCAGCCGAGTTCGAGCGTCTCCACGTACCGCAGGAACGACTCCAGTGCGGGGTTGCCGTAGTACTCGACCGTCGACGACTCGGCGTCGTAGTCGAGGATGCCGAGGTCGGCCAGTCTCGGCAGGTGCGCGTGGACGAGCGACACCCGGACGGAGTCGGCCGAATCGGGCGTGTCACGCGCCGGAACCGCCCGCTCTCGGGTCGCGACCGCGTCCACGAGTTCGTCCAGCGGAATCGCCCCGGATCCGCGGTCCTTCAGGTGGTAGAGCAGGGTCCGACGACGCGCGACGGAGATGAGGTCGAGGGTCTGGTCGAAGGAGTACGGCATCGGAATCGTCTCGGGGTGGGACGGATCGGTGCCGGCCGTTCCCCCGGGCGGCGTCGTCGACCGTCTGAACGAGGGTCGGTCGGCGTCCGTCGACGCGTTCGTCACCGTCCAGCCGTCCTCACCCACGTGTTCGACGACCGCGTCGTACAGGGGTCGTAACGTCGCGACGGTCTCCTCGTCGTGTGTCGCCGGATCCAGATGATGGTGAGCGGTCGCACCGACGTCCTCACACAGGTCGTTGAGCCCCGACGCCAGCGAGACGACCGTCTCGCGGTCGAATCGGTCGAGCAGATCCGTCAGGGAGTGCAGACAGAGAACCGTCGATTCGGGGGTCGACTCCCAGGCGCCGAGGGAGCGAGCGATAGCCATCCCGAGGTCGATCGGTTCGGCGTTCGCCGGAAGGCGCTGGATCGACACCTGCGTCGAACGCTCGTCGTCCGGCAGTGCTGGTCGGCCACAGGTCGTCGAAACGTCGTCCCAGCTAGCGTCGACGATGGTCGCCCGCGCCGGCAGGGCGTCTTCGGTCACCCGACACCAGAGGTCGAAGCGCTCCGCCGCCGACTGTGCGACGGTGGCGCTGAGCACGTTCGTCGACGACAGCTCGTACATGGTCAGGAGGTCGAGACAGAGTCCGTCGTCCGAGTCGCTTTCCGTGGGGGCCAGAACGAGAATCGACGCCGCGTCTGCGAACGTCCCGTAGTGCAGGTCGACTGGCCCGTCCATTTGAGAAGCGTTATGTCGTCAACACTTATAAACGTATCAGCCGAGCGGTCTCGTCGCGCCCGCCGGAGTGAACGGGCCCCCGAGTGCACCCGTCTACGACCGAACTATCGCGTTTGGACCCGTTTGTACGCTCGACCGACGGCCTGCGTGCGCTCGGGCGCTCACTGACCTACCGATAGTTCATACACTCGGGTGGCGTACAGGTCGGTGATAATGAAACTCGTGCTGGTCGGGGTGGGGCAGGCTGGGGGGAAAGTGATGGAGGCGATGGTCGCGTACGATCGACAGTCGACGGGCGGGTTCGTCCACGACGCTGTCGCGGTCAACACCGCCCGTGCGGACCTCCTCGGCCTGGAACACACGCCGCTCGCGCGACGGGTGTTGATCGGCGGGTCGCGGCTCAAAGGACACGGAACCGGCGCGGACAACGAACTCGGCGCGGACGTCGCGAGCGAGGATATCGGCGAGGTGACGGCCGCCCTCGACGACGTCGCCGTCCACGACGTCGACGCCTTCCTCGTCGTCGCCGGCCTCGGCGGCGGTACCGGGAGCGGCGCCGCGCCCGTGATCGCTCGCGAACTGCGCCGTCTGTACAGCGAACCGGTGTACGGCCTCGGTATCCTCCCCGGGCGAGCGGAGGGGAGCATCTACTCGCTCAACGCCGCCCGCTCGTTCATGACGTTCGTCGACCACGTCGACAACCTGGTCGTCTTCGACAACGAAGCCTGGCGCGAGGGTGGAGAGAGTCTGCGCACGGGCTACGGTCGCATCAACGAGGAAATCGCACGCCGCCTCGGGGTGCTCTTCTCGGCCGGCGAAGTGGCGGACGGACGGCCGGTCGGGGAGTCCGTCGTCGACGCGAGCGAGATCATCAACACGCTCGGTAGCGGCGGCGTCTCGACGGTCGGCTACGCCGCGACGCCGATCGACCGCCCGGAACGGCGGCTCTTCTCCCGGCAGCGCGTCGCACCCGACGTGGGTGACTCGACGAACCGGATCCTCTCGACGGTCCGGAAGGCCGCGCTGGGGCGGCTGAGCCTGCCTTGTGAGCTGTCGAGCGTCGAGCGGGCACTTCTGGTCGTCTCCGGACCACCGGCGTTCCTCGACCGCAAGGGGATCGAACGCTCGCGACGGTGGATCGAAGCGGAGACCGGGAGCATGGAGGTCCGCGGCGGCGACGCCCCGGTCGACTCGGACTACGTCGCCGCCGCCGTCCTGTTCTCCGGCGTCACCGACGTCCCCCGAGTCAAGGAACTCCAGCAGATCGCTATCGAGACCCAGCGGACGATGCGCGACATCGAGGCGGAGGGGCCGGAGGGCCTGCAGGATCTGCTCTGGAGCGGCGACGACGGCGAGGATGGGATCGACCCGCTGTTCTGACGGGGGTCCCGCCCGCCGAAGCGCGGACGTTAAACCGCCTCGACGGCAACGGAGCGTAATGAGTCAGGACGCGTCCACCGAGGGCGACCTCCGGAACACGGGGATGTCGCTCAAACACGACCGGGAGTGGGATTACGAACTCGACCGGATCGTCGAGGCGGTCGAAGAGCGGAACGCCACCAAGGTCGGCTTGCAGTTCCCCGAGGGGCTGAAACGGCGCGGCCCGGCCGTCGCCGACGACCTCCGGGCGCTGACCGACGACGTGACGTACATGCTCTCCGGACAGCCCTGCTACGGCGCCTGCGACCTCGACACGTACCTCATGCGCCGGACCGACGTGTTCGTTCACTTCGGCCACTCGCCGATGAAGGAGTCGGACAAGATCATCTACGTGCCGCTGTTCTCCAACGTCGACCCGTTTCCGATCATGGAGGACTCCCTCGACGAACTCGAAACCGGCGACGTGGGGCTGGTCACCACCGCCCAGCACATGAACCGCTTCGAGGAGATGCGTGAGTGGCTGGAGGCGCGTGATTTCACCGTCCACACCCGCAAAGGCGACGACCGTCTCACCCACGAGGGACAGGTGCTCGGCTGCAACTACGCCTCCGCCGACATCGACGCGGACCAGGTACTCTACGTCGGTGGTGGGAAGTTCCACCCGCTCGGCCTCGCCATGGAACACCCGGACAAGCGGGTCGTCATCGCCGACCCCGTCAACAACGTCGTCACCGTCGCGGACACCGAGCAGTTCATGAAACAGCGCTACGCCTCGGTTCACAAGGCGATGGACGCCGAGAAGTGGGGCGTCATCTTCTGTACCAAGATCGGACAGGGCCGCTGGGACATGGCCGAGGAAATCGTCAACGACAACGACGACGCCTACCTCATCACGATGGACGAGGTGACGCCCGACCGCCTGCGGAACTTCGATATGGACGCTTTCGTCAACACCGGCTGTCCACGGATCACGACCGACGACGGCCCGCAGTTCCACAAACCCATGCTCACGCCCGGCGAGTACCGCATCGCCGTCGGCGACGAACCCCTCGACTCCCTCTCGTTCGACACGTTCCACGGTACGTGGTGAGCGGTCGCCCCCTCGACACACGACTCGACGCTAGCCAGCCGATCCTCCTCGTGTCGCCCGTACTACCGGGATCACGTCCGCAACAAGATTATTGTACGCGTTGGCCGACGTGATAGGGGGTGGGATGGATGAACGTCGAGATGATGTACGTGGCGGCGGTCCTCGCGACGAGTGGCTTCGTGACTGTGGTTGCCTGGTGGTTGTGGTCGGACGACCTCGGCCTGTCGGGGCGACTGTACGTCCTCGTGGTTGGCCTGCACCCGCCGGTCGGCCTGCTGGTCGTCGCCGAACTGCTCGCGCCGACGCGCTCGCTGTCGGTACGCTTCTACGCCCTACATACGGCGCTGGGTCTGGCTATCCCCCTCGCGCTCTTCCTCTTTGCGCTCTCGTTTACGAGCCACCGCCGCACGCCGTCGCGTCGCCTGCAGGCCGCCGTCGCCGCCTACGTCGCCGTCGTGGCCGGCCTCGAAGTCACCAACCCGGTCCACTCCCTCGCCCGGGACAGCTACCGGATGACCGGGGAAACCATCCCACACGTCATCGGCGTGCCGACGACACCCTACCTCCTCCTGACGCTCCCCGCCTTCTTCGCGTACTACGTCGCCATGGGAATCCTCGGCTACCGATTCCTCACCCGGCGAGACGGTCGGTGGCAGCAGACGACCGTGTTGTTCGTCGGGTTGCTCGCACCCTTGGTCGTCTCCAGTCTCTGGTTCGTAGGGCTGCTGCCCGGTCCGATCAACGGTGCGTTCGTCGTCGGATCGAGCTGGATGGCCGCCTTCGCCGGGTGGGCGGTGTTCCGCTATCAGCTGTTCGACGTGATGCCCCTCGCGCGGGAGGCGGTGTTCGAATCGCTCGACGAACGCGTCGTCGTCGTCGACCGCGACCATCGGTTGCTGGACTACAACGACAGTGCCGCTACCACCTTTCCCGACCTGGTCGACAACCAGGGACGACCGATCCGAGAACTCATGCCGTCGCTGGTCGACGCCGACGGTGCGTCGGCTGCCGACGGCGGGGAGGCGACCGACGGTTCGGCCCCCTCGCCGTCCCTCTTCGTCGCGACGTTCACCGGGTACGAGAGCGGGGACCCCCGCGAGTACTCCGTCACCGTCTCCGAACTCCGCGCTGACGGGCGCGTTCAGGGGTACGCCGTGGTCGTCCGCGATATCACCGACCGCCAGCAACGGATCCGTGACCTCGAACAGCAGAAAGCCCAGCTCGAACGGTTCGCCAGCACCCTCTCACACGACATCCGAAATCCGCTCAGCGTCGCCCAGGGACGCACCGAACTGGCGTTGGCGGAGGACGAGACGGCACAGCTGGAGCACGTGACCGATGCCCTCGACCGTATCGAGGGGATCATCGAGGATCTCCTCACGCTCTCCCGGGAAGGACGAACCATCGACGACCGGAAGCTGACGTCGCTGACGGCGGTGGCGAACGACGCGTGGGCGAACACCGACACGGCGGACGCGACGCTCGACGTGGCCCCCGTCGCCGGCGTCTCGGTGTACGCGGATCGCACCCGCCTGCTGAACGTCTTCGAGAACCTGTTTCACAACGCCGTCGAGCACGGCGGGGCGGACGTAACCGTCACGGTCGGCCGCCACGACGACGGGTTCCACGTCGCCGACGACGGTCCGGGAATCCCGCCCGCCGATTGCGACGACGTGTTCGACTACGAGTTCACCACCGGCGACGGGACGGGACTCGGCCTCGCCATCGTCGACGCCATCGCACGGGCACACGGGTGGACGGTGGCGGCGTCGACGGGGGACGACGGCGGCGCCCGCATCGTGTTCACCGGCGTGGACGTGGTCGACGACGCGAACGAGGCGAGCACCGGCTCCGAGCGGGACGCCGCGACTCCCGGGATCGGTACCTGACCGTCGTTCGGTAACGTGGCCCGACGCTCCGGTGCTCTTTTGCTGTGACCGCTGGATGTCGATCCATGGAGTGTGACCCGATCGGTACCGTCCACACGCCCCACGAGACGACGAGCGACGCGCCGCGGCAGGGCCTCCGTACCGACGCCGAGGGCACCCTCGAACTCCACGAGGCCTACCACGAGGGGTTGTCCGGGTTCGACGCCGACCGCGTCGTCGTCGTGTGGTGGGCCGACCGCGCCGACCGATCCGTCCTGACGCTCGACCGCGACCCCTCACGCGGAGTGTTCACGTCCCGGTCGCCCGCTCGCCCCAACCCCGTCTGTCTCACGGAGTGTCGGGTCCTCGACGCCGCCCCCGCGGCCGGCCGCCTCCACCTCCGCGGCGTCGACATGGTCGACGGCAGTCCGGTGGTCGATCTGAAGGCGACGCTCTAGTCGACGGCCGCCTCGACGTACTCGACGGCCGCCTCGGGCGTGTCGACCGGTTCGACCCCGAGGGCGTCGTGGGTCCCCAGTCCAGCCGTCGGCCGGTCGAAGACGCCCGCGAAGCCGAGTTCGGAGAGCGTTCCGACCCCGCCGTCGACGGCCACGACGGCGTCCCCGTTCATCACGACCATCGCGTTCCGCGCGTGACCCATCCCCGTCGCGATGGCGACGTCGACGTACTCGTTGGCGTCGCGACGGTCGGCCGTCGGGAGGATGCCCACCGTCTCGCCGCCGGCCTCGCTCGCCCCCGCACAGGCCGCCTCCATGACGCCGCCGAGGCCGCCACAGACGACGACGTGGCCCCGTTCGCCGAGCAGTCGACCCACGGACCGGGCGCGGGCGGCCGTCGCCTCGTCTACGGTTCCGCCGCCGATGACGCTGACGCGCATGGGAGAGGGTCACGCGGGGGGCGCAAATACCTTCAGGGTCTCGGGGGAACTGCGGCGGGCACGGTGGCCACCGACCACCCACAGTTATGTGCCACACTCTACCTCCTCCAGTATGTCCGCGATTCGCGCCCTCCGAACCGCCGTCGACGCGCTCACGGGCGGCCCGGTTCTCGTCTTCGGTGGCCTGCTCTACGCTCTCGTGGTGTTGCCCCAGCAGGCGCTCCAGTTGGCCGGCGTTCCGCTGGTCCCGTCGCTGCTCCAGATGCTCACCTTCTTTCTCACTCCCTTCGTCGTGGCCGGCGTCGTCGGGGTCGCGCGGACGGCCCTCGACGGGGCGGCGTCGTTCGACTCCTTCACCGCAGTCGGAGCGAAGCGGTACGTCGACCTGTTGCTCGCGACGTTCGTCGAGTTCGGCATCAAATTGGCCTTCGGTATCGGCTTCGTCGTGCTTGGCTTCCTCCTTCTGGCGGTTGCCGGGAGTTCCGGTCCGGCCGCACTCGTCGGCCTGTTCGTCGTCGCCGCCGTCGCCGTCGCGTACGTCCTCGTGCTCTTCGGGATCCAGTTTTACCCCGTCGTGGTCGTCCTCGACGACGCCGGCCCGGTCGACGCCGTCACCGAGAGCGTCGCCTTCGTCCGGTCGAACGTCGTCAGCACGCTCGGCTTCTCCGCCATCACCGTCCTGCTCGGGACTCTCGCCGCCCTACCGTTCGTCGGCCCGGCCGTCTACCGTTTCGCGACCACCGATCCCACCTCGACGGGCGGGGGGCCCGGACCGATCGGCGGCGGGATGTCGGCCGGCGGTGCCGGCACCGGCGCCGCGAACGGCACCGCCGGCGCGCCCCAGTTGGCCGACGCTCTCTCCGCCGGAATGGGGTCGGGGCTGGGACTCTCGACGCCGGCCGTCGTCGGCCTCTCGCTCGCGTCGCTCGTGGCGACGGCGCTGTTTTTCAGCTTCCGACTGACCTACGCCACCGCGTTCTACCGCCTGAACGGCCGGTCCATCGAGGAGCGCGTCCTCGACGACGAGTGGTGAGTCGGCCCCGACTCGAGGTTCGAAAGGCCTCTTCGAGGGGACACGAAGGGCGTTCCTGACGCCCCGCCTCCCTCGACGCCTCCGGACCTACAACAGAAACGTCTCCTCGCGTTCGGAGAGGTCTAGGAAGGTGTCGGCGGCCTCGACGAGTTCGTCGGCCGTCGAGGAGCCGAACGCCATCACCTCGACTCGCACGCCCTCGTGGCGGAGGTGCGAACAGAGGCGGGAGAAATCGCCGTCGCCGGTACACAGCACCACCACGTCGACGTGGTTCGCGAGGGTCACGGCGTCGAGGCTGATCCCGACGTCCCAGTCGGCCTTCTTCGTGCCGTCGCCGAAGGTCTTGATATCCTTGATCTTCCGTTCGAAGCCGATCTCTTTGAGCGCCTCGAAGAAGCTCTCCTCCTCGGGTGAATCCGCGCGGATGACGTAGGCGATGGCGCGGACGAGCTCGCGGTCGGAGACGCCTTTCGAGAGCAGCGCCGAGTAGTCGATGTTCCGCGAGTAGAGACTCTGGGCCGAGTGATAGAGATTCTGCGCGTCCGCGAGTATCGCGACGCGCTGGTTCGCATGAATATCGGTCACGTTGACACCCATTGGGGCGCCGGCGACTAAATTCCTTCCTCATCGCGCTGCGGAGCCGCCGTCGGCGATACGAGTCATTTAACCCCTCGGCGGGGACAGGACCCGATATGCGCACCGAGCAGGCCGCCCCCGCGCTTGGCATCGCCGGCTGTCTCGCCGTCGTCGCCGCACTCGCCCTCCCGGTCGTCCTCTTTCCCGACTGGGGGACGGAACTCGCACAGTACTACACCAGCGGCCCACTCGGCGTCGGCGCCGTCCTCGCGTTCGCACTCGTCGGTATCGTCGTCTTCCTCGCGGGTGTTCGCGGACGCACCGATCCGACGACGGCCGCCGGCGTCGCCGTCGCCCTCGGCGTCGTCGCCTTCCTCGTCACGCTCTCGTGGGCGCTCGTAGCGCCCCTCGACCCGCTCTTCGGGTTCCCGGTGTCGTGGATCACCGACCTTCGGTGGGTCGTCCTCGGCGCCACCGCCGTCGTCACCGGTGCGGCAGCCCTCTACGCCCGGACCACGCTCGGCTGAGCGGTCGGTCGACAGGTGCGCGGTTGATCGCGGAGTCGAAAGGCCCTTAAGAACTACCGGCATACATCAGGATGGACTAGGTCGGGCAGTTAGGCCCTGCTCTTCCACCCGCACTACGGTCTTCAGCGGGGACCGAATCCGGGGGCGTCCGGTCAGACCGGCTCGGGCCCCGGAAGCCAACGTGGAAGCCTCGTCCTTCGGGGACAGCGGCCCACGGCGTGCGTCTGCAGGGACGCTCCGTCGTGGATCGTCGGCGATATCGGGTCAGGCGCGGAAGCGAGCAGCCCACCGCCGGACGCCCGTCGCTCGAAGGATCGCGGGGTGGAGGAGGCGACCGGGACTCCCCGAACCGGAACGCCGGGCAATCCCGCTGTCCACATTCATACCGTTTCTCCCGCCGAGCGACGGCTTTCGTCAGTGGTGAGCGTTGCCTCGTTGGAAAGCATCATATGTATGGCACTGTTTGCCACGGGTGGGGATATCACACATGGCACGGACCGACGTGGTACTGCTGAAACTCCACGAGAACTGTAGCGACGGCAGCGAACGCGCCTGCCGGACGCTCGAACGACTCTGTGACGACGGCCAGGACGGCGCCTGTCGATACGTTCCGGAGTAACGGGCCCGAATTTTCACTTGGCTGACGTACGCGTGGTCGCCGAGAGCTCCACCACGGCGTCGCCCTTCCGGCGCACGTGAACAAAAATTATAAATGGTGTGAGAATGACTGCCACGATAAGAGGTAACACAGTATGAAACACGACGACATGGTACTACTCCGCGACGAGTGCAGTGACGGCAACGAACGTGCCTGTAACACGCTCGAACGACTCTGCGAGGACGGCCGCGACGACGCCTGCCAGTTCGTTCCAAAGTGAGGTTTCGGCTTCTCCGGATTCGTTACGGCGACCAGCCACGGCGTCGAGTGTGACGTGGGTGTCCGGCTCGTCGGCCGGCGCAGAACGGAGTGGCGTATCGGCCGGGAGTCGAACCACGGTCGGTTCGCTCCGTTCGCTGCACTCCCTGGTTCAAATCCCTCTGGGCGAGTTTCCTCGCTTCGTTCGAGAACTGCGCCGGCCGGGATTTGAACCACGCCGAGACGTTCCTGCTCGCGTTCGCTGCGCGGGCTGCGACTCGTCTACCTCAAATCCCTAGCCTGCTCGCTCGTCGCTTCGCTCCTCACTGCGCCGGCCGGGATTTGAACCCGGGCCATGAGCTTGGAAGGCTCAGGTCCTACCACTAGACCACCGGCGCCCAGTCGTCGCTTCAGGGTCGGAGGATAAGGCAGTTACGTTTGTCGTCGCCTCGTACGGACTGTCGTCAGCCAGTTCCGACCGTCGTCGTGGCCGGTGACCAGTGACGGCGATCCGTCTCAGTCGTCGGCCGTCGATTCGGCCGCCTCACCCTCGCGGAACGTCCGCGCGGTGTCTCGAAGCGACCTCGACATGCCCGGCACCTCCGCGGGATCGACCGGGCCCTCCCGTTCGATGTCCTCGACGCTCCGCGGGAACGGGCGGAGATCCATGTGGATCGCGATGCCGGCTTTCGCCCCCTGCCCCATCGCGACGGGAATTTGGTTGTGGCCCTGCACGAGATCACCGACGGCGTAGACACCGTCGACGCTCGTCCGGCCGTGATCGTCGGCCACGACGGTCCCGTCGTCGTTCAGGTCACAGCCGAGGTCGGCCGCGAGGTCGTTGTTGTACTCCGCGCCGTACATCGGGAAGCCGCCGCGGTAGTTCCGGACGGTCCCGTCCTCGAACTCGAAACTCTCCAGCCAACCGTCGGGGCCTTTGTTCATCCCCGTGATCTCCTCGTGGATCACGTCGACCGGGTGGGCGCGGAGCATGCGGTCGGTCTCCTCGCTCCACGTCGGTTCGTCGCCCCGCGTGAGGAGATCCACCTCGTCGGTGAAGTTGAGCATGATCATCGCGACGTAGGCGGCGCTGTCGCCGTGGCCCATCACGTAGACGGATTCGTCGACGAACATGTACGCGTCACAGTGCAGGCAGTAGTGGAGTCCCCGGCCCGTCGGGGGAAGTGGCGGATCGGGTCGCTCGTCGCTGAAACCCGTCGCGAGGACGACGCGCTCGGCCTCGCAGACGGCACCGTTCGACTCGACGAGGAAACTGCCGTCCTCTTGGCGGTCGATCCCGGTGACGAAGTCGCGGTGGTACGTCGCCCCGTAGGCCTGAATCTGCTCGCGCGCCGTCTCCAGCAGCTCCGTCCCCGAGACGTCCTCGGTGATGCCGATGACGTTGTGCGTCTCGGCCATCATCGCCGCACGCCCGACGCCCCGGTCGATGACCACGGTGTCGTGGCCCAGTCGCGTCGCGTAGAGCGCCGCCGTCAACCCGGCGGGACCGCCGCCGACGACGGCGACGTCGTAGCACGTCGAACCTTCGTGGTCGCGTTCGGTCATCGCCCCCACATAGTGGCGCGGGGGGGTTAAGTGCATCACCCTCTCGTCGCGGTGGCCGCATTCCCATCCGACGTGACGACGGCGTAACAGTTCCCGCTCGAGACGAACGTCTCGTGGACCGCGAGCGCACTCGCCCGCAGGTCGGCCGCGAACTCGTCGGGGTCGTAGATGTGATAGTAGCGAGGGACCGTCTCGCCGTCCGGGAGCGTCCAGTCGACGGTCGTATCGAACCCGGTCGTCTCGTCGAATCGGTCGTGGGCCGTACTCCAGACGCCGAGGAGCGCCCGGCCGCCCGGTGCGAGGACCCGCGCGAGTTCGTCGAGTGAGTCGACGCGGGTCGCTCGCGGCCGGAGGTGGTGGAGCGTCGCGACGTACACAGCGAGGTCGACGGTCCTCGATCCGAGGGGGAGACGTGCGGCGTCTCCCTGGACCAGGTCGGCGTCGAAGCCGCGCTCCGACGCTCGCTTGCGGGCGGTGTCCAGGAGTCCGCGACTGGCGTCCAGGCCGACCACGCGGTCGGCTGTCGTCGCGAGCACCTCGGCGTGACGTGCGTTCCCGCAGCCGAGGTCCATCGCCAGCGCGACCCGTCCGGCGTCGGCGACGAACGATTCGACCTCGGGCCACGGATGCTCGCGTGTCGCGGCGAAGTGGGCCGCGATGCGGTCGTAGGTTCGGTGCGGGGCCGGACCGTCCATACCCGGACCTGCACCCCAACGAGTATAAGACCGCGGTCCCCGCGGTGGGGGGCGTTCAGAGCAGGACGAACGCGAACATCAGGTAGGTCAGCGTGAGCAACCCGGCCGCGTGTTTGGCGCCGTCCGCGATGCCGCCCTCGGCGAGTTGGCCGGCGATCATCCCCGAACAGACCGCCTGGATGGCGGAGATGTGGAAAAAGAGCAGTTCGTAGGCACCGGTGTCCACGTCCGCGCCGGTGAACGCTCCCGTCAGACCCACGTTAGGGGCGTTCGTCGGCGCCGTCGCCGTGGTGCCCGTCGCCTCCTGGACCGCGGGGATGAACGCGACGGTCAGCGCGGCGATGATGCCGAGGAAGACGAACACCGAGATGTAGATGACGAGGATGTACGTGAGCATCTCCTGTCGACGCTCGCGGCGCAGGCGTCGCGTCTCCTGGGCCTCGTCGGCGGCGATGCGAAGCACCGGCGCGATGTCGCCGCTCGCGCTCATGGCGTTGGTGATGAGGGTAACCGCCTGCGAGACCATTCGGACACGGGTCCGAACGGCGAGTCGACGGAGGGCGTCCCCGGCGTCGGCCCCCCATCGGATGTCCTGCCAGGTGCGGTCCACCTCGTCTTCGAGGCCGCCGAGATCGGTGCCGGCGACACGTTCGATGCTCTCGACGATGGTCATTCCCGCCTCGTTGACGCTGGCCAGGCGGTCGAGGAAGTCCGGCACGGCGCGTTCGAGGCGCCGGACCCGCCGCTTGTGCGTCTCGTGAAGGAGGGCGAAGACGACCATGACGAACACCGACGCCTCGACGACGGGTTGGTCGAGGGTACCGAGCGCGGACGGGCCGAGCGGAATCGGGACCGACCGAAAGAGCACCCAACCGACGCCGAGCGGAACGGTCACCACGAAACTGATCCACGGGCGTTCGAGGACGCTCCGCACGGGGTTTCGCGCCCACCCCCGGAGCGTTCGGAGGCGGTCGTAGGCCGCCAGTCGCTCAGCGTTGCGTCGTTGGGCCTCGGCGATCGCGCCGCCGTCGGAGAGCGGGAGCGACGTCCCGTCCGCCGCGTCGTCACCGCCGGATCGACGGTTGCTGGTCGCCGCGTCGCGGCCGACGTCGGTCAGCGCGGTGTCGTGTTGGGTGAGGCTGTCGATGTAGACGACGAAGGCGGCCGAGGCCAGCGGGATACCGGCGTAGCCGACGATCCGGACGATGGTGAGCGTATCCTCGATGACGAGTCCGATGACGACGAGGACCGTGATCAGAAAGAGCGGCCCCGCGACCAGGACGGTCACGTACACCTCCGCGAACGTGGAGACGAGTTCGAGATACTGCTGTTGTTGGGCCTCCGCCTCCTCTTGGTAGCGTTCGTACTGCTCGCGGAGGAACGACGAGAGATTTCGACCGCTGCCGAGGACACTAGAGAGGTTGTCCGCGAACTCCTCCAGTCCCTCGCTCGGTGTCCGATCCGCGGTGTGGCGGAGCGCGGTCAGGATGTCCGTCGAGAAGGTGTCCATGTCGCGTACGGTCACTCCGACTTCGCGGGCTGCCTCGCCGTAGACGTCGTCGTTGTCGGCGAGCGTATCCAGCACGCTCGGGAAGGGCATCCCGCTCCGCGAGAGCGCGTAGACGAAAGCGATGGTACGGGGAAGCGTCGCCTCGATCTCGCTCGCTCGGGCTCCCGCCAACTGGTCGAGGTACGCCCACCGTGCCCAGTAGGTCCCGAGGGCGAGCACCGTCCCCAGCGTGGCACCGAAAAACAGGAAGAGGACGAACAGGCCGAGCAACGTCAGATCTTGCAGGCGCGTCAGTCCGGCGAGAAAGGAGAGCGGCGGCGGGACGACGCCGAGGATGGCGCTCCGGCTGATCGAGAACAGGTCCACCAGCCAGACGGCACCGTAGACGCCGAGGATGGCGCCGACGACGCCGGCGAGGCCGCTGACGAACAGCGTCCGGGAGGCGAACACTCGGTGGGTGGTGCCGACGTGGGTCGCCCGCAGTCGACGGACCTGCCATGAGCGTCTGGAACTCCGTGTCACGTAGTCGCCGAAGAGGGGCACGGCCAGGCGGGAGACGAGTAGATCCGCCCGGCGGCTCACGGGCGAGAGCACCACGGGCAGTGTGAGGACGGCTACGAGGACGAGGGGAAGTAGGTGAGCGATCACGCGTCGGCTCCCGACCCCTCCAGTTCGTCGATCCGTTCGAGCACCCGGTCCGAGTCGGCGTAGTACTCGTTGACGAGGGCGGTGAACTGTCGGTAGTCGGTGATCCCCTGTTCCCGGAGGGCGGTGAGGAAGCGCCGGCGGTCGCGGAGTTCTTCGAGCAGGCGCGTGCGCGACCAGCCCCGGTCGTCCTGAATCTCGTCGAGGAGCGAGCTATCCTGGCTGTCGAAGGTGTCCGTGTCGGCGTCCCAGGTGAAGGCGTTGGAGTAATCGAGTTCGCCGGTCCGCTGGTCGATGCCGCCGACTTCGCTGATGGCGTTGGATCGGCGCACCCGCTCGCCGCCGAGGCGGGTGAGTCGCTGGACACAGAGCAGGTCGAGCGACTGGATCATCGCCCGGGGCACGTTGATCGGTTCGTTCTCCAAGCGGTTGATCACCGTCTCGATGCTGTCGGCGTGCATCGTCGAGAACGTCGTGTGGCCGGTGTTCATCGCCTGGAACAGGGTCACCGCCTCGTCGCCACGAACCTCGCCGACGATGATGTACTCGGGGCGGTGGCGAAGCGCCGAGCGCAACAGGTCGTACATGTCGATGTCGGCGCCCTCGTGGAGGCGCTCGCGGGTGACACTGGAGAGCCAGTTGTCGTGGTACAGCGACAGTTCGCGGGTGTCCTCGATAGAGAGCACTTTCGAGCGCGGGGGGACGAACATCGACACCGCGTTCATCGAGGTGGTCTTCCCCGACGCCGTGCCGCCGGCGAAGATGAGGGACTTGTTGTTCTCGATGGCGAGCCACAGGTACGCCATCTGTTCGACGTTGAAGGTCCCGTACTCGATGAGGTCGATCGGCGTGAACGGATCGTCGGCGTACTGGCGGATGGTAAAGGCCGATCCGCGAGGGGTCACCTCCTCACCGAGGGCGAGTTCGACGCGGGAGCCGTCCGGGAGCGTCGTCCCGACGACGGGGTCGCCGACGCTGATGTGGCGCCCCGACTGCTGGGCGAGTCTGACGACGTAGTTGTCGAGTTCGTCGGGGTCCTCGAAGACGACGTTCGTCTCCACGTCGGTGTACTGGTCGTGGTAGACGAAGATGGGGAGGTCGTAGCCGTCACACGACACGTCCTCGATGTGGTGGTCGTGCATCAGGGGGTCGAGGCGGCCGAACCCGTCGAAGTCCCGAACCAGGTAGTAGCGCAGTTTGTGGAAGGTGTGCATGTCGACGTCGACGCCGTACTCCTCCAGTAGCGACTCCAGTTCGGCTTCGAGCACCGACTCGTCGGTCGGCCCCTCGTCGGTTCGGAACAGGAGCGGATCCCGGATATCCTCGCGGATCCGGTCGAGGAGCGTCCCCTCGAAGGCGTCCAGGTCGGGTTCGACCACGTGATAGTTGTCCTCACTCTCCTCGGTGTCGCGCGTGACGACGACGTAGGCGAAGGGGGCGTTCACCCAGTACCGGTCGAGTTCCTCGTGGCTCGGTGGTAGGTCGAAACTCCCGAGCGGTCCGTCTTCGTCGGGACGAAACGGGCGGGCGTCGACGGCCGACCCGCGGAGCATCTCGTAGGTCCTGACGAGCCGTCGCCGGAGTTCGCCGAGCGTCCCGCCGGTTCCCGACGCCGCGTCCCCTGACATCGTTCGTGGGCGCTTTGCGAGGGACCGTCTTAAACGTGCGCCCGACGGAATCGGACGTAATAATCGGCGACGGCCGGGGCTGGCGGGGATGGTCGTCGACGACCGAGCTCCGGTGTCACAGTCGGGTCGCGTCTGGAGCGGTTCGCACACCGGACCCCACGACTGCGTTCGGCGTGCGACGACTCACAGCGGCGCCTATCGTTCTGGTTCCGGCCGACGCGAACGCCCAGCGAGGGGCGAACCGAGACGATGGTCACGGCACGGTGGGCAACGGCCTCACACCGCCGCCGCCGACTGCCGGGACCCCGAGGAATTGATATTGCAAATAAAAAGAAATATTATTTAGAACGTGTTTCGGTTGTTTGCTATTGGGTATACTCCAAAGTAATGGCGGCAGGATGGGATCGATCGAACGGAACGAGCCCGGTCGATTGCGGTTATTCCCCGACTTTCTCGGCGTAGTCTTGCAAAATATGGGAACAACTATGAGAATCCTTATGTGCGCGGCGCCGGTACGAATCGGGTACGAAATGAACCCCGAAGACTTCCCGGAACCGGCCGTCGAGGTGGAGGCAGTCGCCCCCGACGCGCTGAAAGAGCGCATCGACGGGGATGGGGCGGTGACGATTCTCGACGTTCGCAGGCCGTCGGACTACGACGAGTGGCATATCGGCGGCGAAGCCGTCGACGCGATCAACGTGCCGTTCTTCGAGTTCCTCGAGGGTGACGTCGACGGCGAGGTGCTCGACGCGATCCCCGCCGACCGCGAAGTCGTGGTGCTGTGTGCGCAGGGTATCGCCAGCGCTTTCGTTGCCGGCGAACTCGCCGAGCGCGGCTACGAGGTCACCCAACTCGAAGACGGGATGAACGGCTGGGCGCGCATCTACGAGGCCGTCGACGTCACCCGCTACGAGGGGGCGGGGACCCTCTATCAGTACCAGCGTCCATCCTCGGGTTGTCTCGGGTACCTCCTCGTCGACGGGGACGAGGCCGCGGTAATCGACCCGCTCCGTGCGTTCACTGACCGTTACCTCGACGACGCCGCGGCCCGGGGCGCCGACCTGCAGTACGCCCTGGATACACACATCCACGCCGATCACGTCTCCGGCGTCCGCTCGCTCGTCGGGGCCGGCGTCGAGGGCGTCGTTCCCGCGGCGGCCGCCGACCGCGGCGTGACCTACGCGGACGCGGTGACCCTCGCCGCCGACGGCGACGAGTTCCGCGTCGGCGAGGCGGTTATCGAGGCGGTGTACACGCCCGGTCACACCTCCGGTATGACCTCGTATCTCGTCGACGAGAGCTTCCTCGCCACTGGAGACGGCCTGTTCGTCGAGAGCGTCGCCCGCCCCGATCTCGAGGGAGGCGACGAGGGCGCCCCCGACGCGGCACGGACCCTCTACGAGTCGCTCCAGGAGCGGATCCTCCCTCTCCCCGGCGAGACGCTGGTCGGTGGAGCACACGTCAGCGACGCCGCCGAACCGGCCACGGACGGCACCTACACGGCGCCGCTCGCGGCGCTGACCGAGCGCATGGACGCGCTCGGCGTGGACGAGGACGCCTTCGTGGACCTCGTCCTCGCCGACATGCCGCCCCGTCCCGCGAACTACGAGGACATCATCGCGACGAACCTCGGCCGACACTCCGTCGACGACGACGAGGCGTTCGGACTCGAACTCGGTCCCAACAACTGCGCCGCGAGCCAGGGATCGCTCGCCGGTGACTGATCGCTCGTGATCGATCCGGCCGCGCTCGTTCCCGTCGTCGATTCCTTCCCGAACGGCTGGACCCGGTACGCCGTCGGCGGCCTCTTCGTCGGCCTCGGTGCTGCCGTCGTCTACCTCGGGACGGGCATCAGCGCCGGTGCGAGCACGTTCCTCGAGTCGACACTGTCCTACGTCTCCGGCCAGTCGCGATTCCAGCGGTACGTCGCCTCCCGCGACTGGCGACTCGTCTTCACGCTCGGTATCGTCCTCGGCGCCGCCGTCTACGCCGTCGTCTACCAGGGCGGGACGTGGTCGACGAGCGTGCGGCCCTGGCGACTCCTCGCCGGCGGCGTCCTCGTCGGGATCGGCACCCGCCTCGGCAAGGGCTGTACCTCCGGTCACGGTGTCTGCGGGGTCGGTTCGGCGTCGAAGACGTCGCTCGTCGGCGTCGTGACGTTCCTGCTCGTCGCCATCGGGACTGCCAATCTGGTGGCCGCGCTGGGGGTGGGCGGCTGATGGCCGGCGCCCCCGACGACCGGCATCCGCTGTTCGTCCCGGTGGTGCTGGTCGGTGGACTCCTGTTCGGGTTCGGCCTGGCCTACAGCCACATGGCCCGCCCCGAAGTCGTCCTCGAGTTCCTCCTGTTCGAGGACTTCGGCCTCCTGTTCGTGTTGTTCGGCGCCGCGGCGGTCACGGGTGTCGTGTACGCCCTCGCTCCCCGCGTGCTGTCCCGGGCGCCGCTCACGGGCGACCGCTTCGAACGCCGACTGAAGTCGTTCGACCGCAACGTCCTCGTCGGCGGCGCCATCTTCGGCGTCGGCTGGGGCCTGTCGGGCGTCTGTCCCGGCGCCGGCTACGCCAGTCTCGGCGTCGGCAACCTCTCCATCCTCTGGGCCATCGGTGGCATGTTCCTCGGCGCCTATCTCCAGGGCCGCTGGCGGAGTCGGTCGACCGATGTCGCTCCCAGTCCGACTGGCGGCGACTGAGGTCGACGCTCGACTCGGTGTTCCGACACTTCCCCGTCGTCGGTCGGATCGATTTTCGATACGTTATGGCTATCTCGCCGAAATAGTATTGTGTGGTAGTCCCAAAAGCGTTAATACGAACAGCCCGACTACACGGACGTGTGCAGAATAGTTTGCGCCCCACACGACCGAGCGGCGGGACACGATGATCGACGTCTCGACGTTGCCCGGGACGGCGCGGGCGGCGGTTCTCGTGGGGGCCGTACTCGTGGAGTCCATGGCGCTCTACGCCGGGTACGGTGTGGTGACCCACGCGCTCGCGCCGGGAGTGCGGCGGATTCTCGGGGACGAGTAGCCGATGGTGTTCGGACTGGGGCCGGCGCTGCTCGCGCTGTTCGTCGGGTTCGGTCTCCTCGTCGGCATCCTGTTCGGGTTCTTCGGCATGGGTGGCTCGTTCCTCGTCACGCCGGCGCTTCTGGTACTCGGCTACCCGTCTCGCGTCGCCGTCGGGAGCGGTCTGGCTTTCGTGTTCGGCACCAGCGTCATCGGCGCACTCCGCCACCGCGACCACGGCCAGGTCGACTACACGCTCGCCGTGCTGGTGACCGTCGCGATGACCCTGGGCATCGAGGCGGGAAAACGCGGCGTGGACTTCCTCCACGCCACCGGCTCGGCCGATTCGGTCATCGGCGGTCTCTACGTGGGACTGTTGGCCGCCGTCGGCCTCGTGACCCTCCGCGACGCCCGATCCGACGACGACTCCACGGGGGTCGACCTCTCCGCTCGGGTCCAGGCCGTCGAACTCCCGCCGATGGTCACGTTTCGGGGTGACGTGCGTGTCTCCGCGACCCTCGTGTTCGGACTCGGACTGATCGTCGGCACACTCTCCGGGTTCCTCGGCGTCGGCGGGGGATTCCTCCTGATGCCCGCGATGATGTACGGCATCGGCGTCCCCGCGGCCGTCGCCGTCGGGACGGATATCCTCCAGATCACCATCTCCGGCGCCTTCGGCGCCTTCGTCTACGCACAGGACGGACTGGTCGACCTGCCGGTCGTGGCGACGCTCCTCCTCGGGAGCGCGCTGGGCGCCCGCATCGGCGCCGGTGCCACCCAGTTCGTCGACGACGACGAGATCAAGGGCTTCTTCGCGGCGATGCTTCTCGCGGGGAGCCTCGCCGTCGCCGCCAAACGGGTCGGGACGATCCACGACGTGCCCGCCCTCGAGACGGTCAGCATCGCGTTGATCTTCGGCGCGGCGATGCTGGTCAGCGGGGCCGTCGTCCTCTCGGCGGTCTGTCGGCTCCGGACCGGTTCCGGCGATTCGTGGTGTCGACGACTCACCTCCTGACTTAGACAGCGGCGCGAACTGCCGCAAAATTGTGCGATCTCTACACAAGTCTTTTAACTATCTGGCGTGTACCATCAGAGGATACCATGTCGGATTCGATGTCGGAACAACTCCAGCGGGACATGGAGTGTGAAGGTCTCCTGGAGTGCTTCCACGGGCTCAAACAGCTCGACAAGGCGTGTTTCCGGGCGCTCGTCGACGCCGGGGAGCCCCTGACGGTCGACGAGATCGCGGACGCGGTGGACCGCGAACGGTCCACGGCCTATCGCGCCGTGCAGCGACTGCTCCAGACGGGCTTCATCGGGAAAGAACAGGTCAACTACGACCAGGGCGGCTACTACCACGTCTACTCGCCGACCGACCCGTCCAAAATCGCCGACGACATGCAGCGTATGCTCAACGACTGGTACGCCAAGATGGGACAGCTTATCCAGGAGTTCGAGACCAAATACGAGGCCGCCGATGCGGGTCGGCCGGTCGAGAGCTAACCGCGAGCCACGCCGCCGACCAGCCGTCCACCCCGGAGCCGTGTGATTCTCACCCCCATCGAATCCGGCCGAGTCGGCCTTCGACGGGGCGTCCGGTCGAATCCTCCGCTGCACCGACGTCGAGAGTGACCCCGTCGCCCTCCCCGACTCGGCGCCGAGTTCACCGGGGGCGACCAAAGGTTTAAATAAAAGGTTCGCCACGACACTTATAATGGAACGTCCGAGCCGCCAACGTCAGCGGAGCCAAGAAACGGAACAGGAAGCGGACGAATCCGTTGACTGCCCCGAGTGTGGATCCGACAACATCGTCACGGACGCCGATCAGGGGGAGCTCGTCTGTGACGACTGTGGACTCGTCATCGACGAACGACAGATCGACCGCGGACCGGAGTGGCGGGCGTTCAACCACTCGGAACGACAGAGCAAGTCCCGGGTGGGTGCCCCGATCACCGAGACGATGCACGACCGCGGGCTGACGACGACCATCGACTGGAAGGACAAGGACGCCTACGGGCGGTCGCTCTCCTCCGAGAAGCGTTCGCAGATGCACCGCCTGCGGAAGTGGCAAGAGCGCATCCGAACCAAGGACGCGGGCGAGCGCAACCTCCAGTTCGCGCTCTCGGAAATCGACCGGATGGCCTCCGCGCTCGGGGTTCCGCGCTCGGTCCGGGAGGTGGCGTCGGTCATCTATCGGCGCGCGCTCAACGAGGACCTCATCCGCGGCCGCTCCATCGAGGGCGTCGCCACCGCCGCGCTCTACGCCGCCTGCCGACAGGAGGGCATCCCCCGCTCCCTCGACGAGGTGGCCGAGGTGTCCCGGGTTCCCCAGAAGGAGATCGGTCGGACCTACCGCTACATCTCTCAGGAACTCGGACTGGAACTCAAGCCGGTCGACCCCAAGCAGTTCGTTCCGCGGTTTGCCTCCGCCCTCGAACTGAGCGAGGAGGTTCAGGCGAAGGCGACGGAGATCATCGACGTCTCTGCCGAACAGGGACTCCTCTCTGGCAAATCGCCCACTGGCTTCGCCGCCGCGGCCATCTACGCCGCCTCCCTGCTCTGCAACGAAAAGAAGACCCAGCGCGAGGTGGCCGACGTCGCTCAGGTGACCGAGGTCACCATCCGCAACCGGTATCAGGAACAGATCGAGGCGATGGGCTTCCGCTAGGCGCGGACGAACACGACGACTTCTCGGTTCCAGAGCGACAGGCGATACGTACTCGTCTCGTAGCCGTCGAGGTGTGACGCGACCGTCGAACGCTGGCCGGCGTCGGCGACCACCACGGGTGGTGGACGCTCGATGGCCGCCAGCCCATCGACGTCGCGGACGCCGTCGGTTTCCGCACCCAGCCGTTCGAGATACCACGGTAGCGGCAGGCGATTCCCCCACGTGACGCCGACGGGCGGCCGATCGACACTCGTCTCCCCCGCGGGGACGAACGTCGTGCCGTAGAACAGCACGTCGGTCCCCTCGTTGCCCTCGATGGCGGCCGAGACGTCCGCGACGAAGGGGTCGAGGTCATCCGCCGGCTGGGCGTGGTGAACGAGCGGATTCTCGGTGCTCGTCGGTCCGTAGGCGGTACCCGCGACGGCGACGCCGAGCTGTCCGGCCACGGCGAGTCCGAGTAGCGCCGCGACGGCGACGCCCGTCGCGTCCGAGCGGTCGAGGGCGCGCGATCCGTACCGGACGAGCAGACCGACGCCCGCCGCCGCCGGGACGAGCGCCGGCGCGACGGTGTGGACGGCCAGCCACGCCGCGCTCTCCTCGGTGATGATGGGGAAGACGAGCAGCGAGACGCCCGCCCAGTAGGCGTGGAAGGCGACCACCGGCCGCGACGGGCCGCGGCCGTAGCGGTCGACGAGAAAGCCCACGAACGCCAGCGCGAGGACGACGGCCGACGCCGCGAGTAACGTCTCGACGTGCGCGCTCAGGTACGGGAGGAGTTCGTGCTCGCCGCCCTGTCGTCGGCCGACGACGCGCACGCCGTAGAACTTCCGTAACGACCCGAGAACCGCCGCGTCGACGGTCGCGAGCGACGGCCGGATCGACCCGTCCGCGCGGGGGGCGTAAAAGAACAGGTGGACGGCGAGCAGGATGCCGAGGGCGCCGAGCGCCGATCGGGTGGAGCCACGGAGCCGCTCGGCCGCGCGTTCGAGGAGGTCACGGGCGGATGCTCCCTCGCCGACGAGTCGTCGCTGATCGACGGTGAGCACCGCCGCGGCGAGGAGACAGACGAGCGTGCCGACGACGAACGCCGAGGACGCGAGCGCGAGGCCGAGCGCCGCGGCACCGAGGTAGCGATAGCCCGCACCGTCGCCGTCCAGGATTCGGATCGCACAGCCGACGACGACGAGCGAGAAGACGGCGAGGGGCACGTCGCCGCGGAGGAAGCGACCGTAGTAGAGCAGCACGGGACTGACGGCGAGGAGGCCGGCGAAGGCGACGGTCTCCGCGTCGTCAAGTCGGTAGCGCGGCGGGGCGTCCCCCGCGGTGGACCGGCCACGGAAGAGCAGTGCCGTGAGGGGAGCGAGACCACCGACCACGGCGACGACGCCGCGGGCCGTGGCGTCGGTGGCGCCGACGAGGGCGAAGACGGTCCGGTCGACGACGTAGAGGAAGGGACCGCCAGCGACGGGGCGGTACTCGAACGCGCCGGTGTCGAGAAAGCGGAGGCTCCAGTACCCGACGCGGGCCTCGTCCCAGTGGAAGGGCCGGGACCCGAGGCCGACGAGACGCAGGGCCAGGGCGACGACGGTGAGGGCGACGACGGCGAGGGCGACGCGGTCGACCCGCGTCCCGACGCCGGCCGACGACTCGGCCGCTGACATACCGGTCCATCCGCCGGGGCGCCGGTGAAGCTTTCGATACCGCCACCGACCGATACAAACCGATGGCTTCCGGAGGGTGGGTATGGATCTCTTCGGGACGGCGGGCATCCGCGGCAGCGTGGAGACGGACGTGACGCCGGAACTCGCGGTGGCAGTCGGGCGGGCGGTCGGCCGCGAGGCCGAGGACGGGGCCGAGACGCCGGCCACGTCTCGGGAACCGGAGGTGGTGATCGGTCGCGACGGCCGGACGACGGGCGCGGGCCTCGCCGCCGCCGTCGAGGCCGGCGTCCTCTCGGGGGGTGCCTCGGTGAGCCGAATCGGCGTCGTACCCACCCCGACGCTCGCGTTCGCCTCACGGGGACGACGCGGGGTGATGCTCACCGCGTCGCACAACCCGCCCGGCGACAACGGCATCAAGTGCTTTCTGGACGGCGTCGAGTACGACGGCGACGCGGAGCGAACCGTCGAGCGACGCGTCGAGGCCGCCGAGGGCCCGGTCGCGTGGGACGACTGGGGCGACCGTCGGGAGGGGTCGCCGCTCTCCGACTACCGCGAGGCGGTCGTCGACTACGCCCGCGGGTACGGCGCCTCCCTCGGCGGCCTGCGCGTGGTCGTCGACTGCGCGAACGGGATGGGGGCGCTGGCGACGCCGGCGGTCCTCCGCGAACTCGGCGCGGACGTCGTCACCCTGCACGCGAACGTGGACGGCCACTTCCCCGGTCGGGGGAGCAAGCCGACGCCCGACTCCCTGGCGGGACTCCGGCGGTTCGTCGCCGACGGCGACGCCGCTCTGGGGATCGGTCACGACGGCGACGCCGACCGGATCGTGATCGTCGACGACGAGGGGGAGGTGATCCACGAGGATACGGTCCTCGCCATCGTCGCCGAGCGGTACGTCCGTGCCTGTGACGTGGCCGATCCGGTCGTGGTGACGACGCCGAACGCCTCCGGCCGCATCGACGAACGTGTCGCTGCGGCCGGCGGACGGACCGAACGTGTCGCCCTCGGCGCCCTCCACGAGGGGATCGCCCGGGTGCGCGAGGCGGGCGGCACGGTGGCGTTCGCGGCCGAACCCTGGAAGCACATCCACCCCGCGTTCGGCGGGTGGATCGACGGCGTCGTCAGCGCGGCGGTGATCGCCCGATTCGTCGCCGACGAGGGGTTCCCCGCCCTGCGCGACCCGGTGACCGAGCGGCCCTATCGCAAGGTGAGCGTTCCCTGTCCCGACACGGCGAAGGCGGCGACGATGGAGCACCTGGCGACGGCGCTTCCCGAGGCGTTCCCAGAGGCGAGCGTCGACACCACCCACGGGGTGCGACTCGACCGTCCCGACGGCTCGTGGGTGCTGGTCCGGCCCAGCGGCACCGAGCCGTACGTCCGTCTCTACGCCGAGAGCGAGGCGGTCGACGAACTGATCGCCGACGCACGGGCCGTTATCGAACGGGCGGTCGAGGGGTCGTCGTGAGCACGCCCGCCAGTGGAGCGTGCCCGCCGGCGCGTTCCGTCGGCTCACCGGCGACGAAACGGGAATAAAGAGTTTTCCCAGCGCGGGCGCGACACTTCGTCAATGACCACCCACGAGTACGACGTCGTCGTCGTCGGAGCGGGGACGGCCGGATGTTACGCGGCCGCGAGCCTCGCACACGACGGCCTCGACGTCGTCGTCGTCGAGCGGAAAGACGAGCAGGAGGCGGGCCACATCGCGTGTGGCGACGCCCTGAAAGGGGCCGACGCCTTCCCGGACGCCATCCCCAAGTCACAGATCGAGTCGTCGTTCACCAACACCGGCGTCGACCACGGCCGGTTCGAACTGCCCGCCCACGAGACGGTCCTCGACATTCCGGTCCCGGGCGAACTGGCCGTCATCGACCGCTTCGAGTACGGCCGGCGGATCATCGAGGGCGCCGAACGCGCCGGCGCCGACTTCCACTACGACACCGTCGTACAGGACGTGTGTCAGGACGACACCCGCGTCACCGGCGTCCGCGGCGTCCGGAAGGGTGATCCGGTCACCTACGATGCCGACGTCACCGTCGACGCCGCGGGCGCGCTCTCCATTCTGCAGGACAAAGCGGATCTAGAGTCGACCACCTTCGACACCAACGTCTCCTACTCGCAGTTCTGCTCGGCGTATCGCGAAATCGTCGAGGTACCCGAGCCCGTGGAGTGGGACGACGCCCTCGTGTTCAAGCCGACCCAGCGGGCGGCGGGCTATCTCTGGTACTTCCCGCGGACGAGCACGACCATCAACGCCGGCTTGGGCTTCCAGATGACGGAGGAGCCGATGAAACTGGTTCGGGACCTCCGCAACGACCTGCAGAACCGGCCCGAGTTCGCGGGCGCCGAAGTGAGGGACAAACTCGGCGCGGCACTGCCCACCCGGCGGCCGTGCGACTCGGCCGTCGCTCCGGGCTTCGTCGCCGTTGGCGACGCCGCCGGCCACGTCAATCCGACGACCGGCGGCGGTATCGCCGGGGCGGCCTACGCCGGTACCTACGCCGCCGAGACCATCGTCGACGCCCTCGACGACCCGACCGAGGCGGCGCTCTGGGAGTACAACGAGCGCGTGATGGACCACTTCGGCGGGCGCTACGCCGGTCTGGACGTGTACAACGTGCTCTCGACGGCCGTCGACGTCGACGACCTGATGGGCCTGCTCGCGGCGCTCCCGGGCGAGAAACTCGCCGAGGCGCTGTACTCCGGCTCTACCTCCATGGGTCTCGCGCTGAAGCTCAAGAGCGCGATCAAGAGCTTCGGCTACTGGGGGACCATCCTGGATTTCTACCGGACGAAACAGCTCGCCGAGGAGCTGATGGGCCGATACGAGTCCTACCCGTCCGGGCCGGCGGAACTGTCGGCCTGGCAGTCGGACCGCGACGCGCTCATGGATCGCATCTACGAGACGACCGGCGCCGATCCAAAGTACTAGTCAGGGCCGTTCGGCCGCGATTCGTCGAATCGCCCCCGACAGCACGTCGACGCCGATCCGAACCGTCTCCTCGTCCACGTCGAAGGTTGGCGTGTGGTGACCGCCCGGGTGGTCGGTGCCCACGCAGACGTACGCGGCGAGCCCGCCGCGTTCCTGCACCCGCTGCATCAGATACGTCGCGTCCTCGCTCCCCCCCAGGTCGTCGCTGGCGAGGACGGAGTCGACGCCCCGCGTCTCGTCGGCGACGGCCGACACCACGCTCGCAAGCGCGTCGTCGCTCTCGCCGCCCGGCGCCCGCCCCTCGTACTCCACGTCGACCTCACAGTCGTGCATCTCCGCGGCCGAGCGGAGGGTTCGCTGGGCGTGGTCGTCCACGTACTCCATCAGCTCGGTCGTCTCGCCGCGCACCTCGCCCTCGATGAACGCCTCCTCGGGGACGATGTTGGAGGCGGTGCCGCCGCCGACGAGGCCGGCGTTGACGCGGGTGGCGCCGTCGTGGTTCCGGGGGATGGCGTAGAGGTTCTGGATCGCCGCCGCCATCGCCTGCACCGCGTTGCGGCCGCGTTCCGGGTGACCGCCCGCGTGGGCGGAGGCACCCGAGAACTCGGCACGGAAGTGACTCACGGCGAGGAAGCCGTCGACGCCGGCGACTACCTCGCCGGTCGGGTGATCGAGCCCCACGTGGAGGGCGAGCAGGTAGTCCACGTCGTCGAGGTGGCCGCCCTCGGCCATCGGTTCGCCGCCCGCGACGGTCTCCTCGCTCGGCTGGAAGAACACCTTGAGCGTCCCCTCGAAGTCGCTCGCGGCGACGGCGTCGAGGACGCCCACCCCGACCGTCGCGTGGGCGTCGTGTCCGCAGGCGTGCATGAACCCCTCGTTCTCGGAACGAAAGCCCTCGGCCGCGGGGCGGTGTGACGCCCCGTCCGCCTCGGTGATCGGCAGGCCATCGATATCGACGCGGAGGCCGACGGTCGGCCCGGGACCACGGCGGAGAACGGCCACGAGACCGGTGTTGCCGCCCGCCAGACGGGCGACGACGTCCTCGCGTGCGCCCGCCTCGATGGCCCGGTGTGTCCACTCGTCGAGTTCCGCGTCGTCGGGGACGCCCCGGCGGTCCGCCGCGAGGACTTCGGGGCCCACGTAGAGTTCGTCGAGCGGTCGGGTCTCGAGGGTGTCGACGAGACGGGCGGTGGTGTAGAACTCCCGCCACGCCGGTTCGGGGTGTCGGTGGAGGTCACGTCGCAGGTCGAGCAACTCGTCGTAGTTCGGCGCGTCAGCACTCATACCCCATCGGTGGCCGTCGGTCGGGATAAGTGGTCGCCCGGACGGGCGGCTTTCGGACGATTTAATCGGCGGGGAAAACGAGCCTCTGGCGGAATGAGCGAACCCGAACTCCCCGATGGTCCACCAGACGAATCACGCATCGAGTTCTACGGTGGCCGGGCGATGAGCGCGCTTCCGCTTGCGGTGTTCATCGTCTGGGCCATCCTCCAGAGCGGACTGCTCGGCATCGGCGACACCTCCGGGCTGGTCATCGGCATGCTCGTCGGTCTCATCGTCGGCATGCTGTTCGTGCGGGGTGACTGGAAGACGTACGCGGACGTCATCTTCGACGGGATGACTCAGCGCGTGGCCGCCACCGCCGTCGTGGCCTGGCTCTGGGCCGGCATGTTCGCCGACACCATCCAGGCCGGCGGCTTCGTCGACGGCCTCGTGTGGGCCTCCGGTGCCGCCAACGTCGGCGCGGCGCTGTTCCCGGCGCTCACGTTTCTCTTCGCCGCCCTGCTGGCGACGGGCATCGGCACCGGCTACGGCACCGCGGTGGCTTTCACCAGCCTCGTCTTCCCGGCGGGGGTCCTGCTGGGTGCCGACCCAGTCCTCCTGTTCGGCGCCATCCTCTCCGGCGCCGTCTTCGGTGACAACCTCGCGCCAGTCTCCGACACCACCATCGTGAGCGCGGTGACCCAGGACGCCGACATCGGCGGCGTCGTCGCCTCGCGGTTCAAGTACGCCCTCGTGGCGGCGGTGTTGGCGCTCGCGAGCTATCTCGTCGCCGGTCAGCGGATGGCCGGCGACCCACTCGACGTCGGCGCCAACGCCGCCGCCGGCGTCGGGCCGCTGGGTCTCGTCCACCTGCTCTCCATCGTGGTCGTCATCGGCACCGCGATACAGGGACGACACATCATCGAGGCCATCTCGTGGGGTCTGATCGTCTCCGTCGTGTTGAACCTCGTCCTCGGCCTCGCCCCCGCCTCGGCGATGCTCGTCTTCCGCTCGACGACCGAATCCGGCATCGCGGCGACGCTCGACGGTCTACCGGTCGTCGGGAGCGTCATCGAAATCGCACCGGACGCCTCGGCGACGGTCGGCGGGAGCCTCTACACCGGGGCGCTCGGCTTCTTCCCGCTCATCGTCCTCGTCCTCCTCATCGTCGGCGCCGCGCAGGTGATGCGTGCCGGCGGCGGGTTCGCCGCCATCGAGGAGTGGCTGCTGGAGCACGTCGCGACCACCGTGCGCCGTGCCGAGACGACGATGGTCATCGGGACGGCCATCGTCAACGCCACCATCACGATCAACACGGCCGCGGAGATCGCCATCGCGCCCTTCATCCGGACGCTCGGTCAGCGGTTCAACATCAACGGCTACCGTCGGGCCAACATCCTCGACGCCAACACGTCCGCACTGGGGTACATCTTCCCTTGGGGCGGGGGCGTGCTGGCGGGTTACGCGGCGATGATCCAGTTGCCCCAGCAGTTCGACTGGTTCACCGAGGCGATGCTCGCCAACCCCGCCGCCGTCTGGCCCTACGTCTTCCACGGCTGGTTCCTCGTCGCCGTCTTCCTCGTCGCGGCGTGGACCGGCTACGGACTGGAGTACGTTCCGGACCGGCAGAGTGAGGAGGTGGCTCGGGTATGAACCTCGGCAAATTCTTCGAGGGCTGGACCTTCCGGACGAACCGGCCGACCTACGCGGCGGGTGACGAACTCACCGCGTTCGTCACGGGCTACGAGAACGGCGTCGCACAGGTTCGGATCGGCGATACGATCATCACGCTCCCCGACGCGGACCGGGGTCTCGGCGACACGCTCGTCAGACTGCGCGTCACCGCGTTCGACGACGCCGACGCCACGGGCACGGGCGAGTTGCTCGGCGTCGTCGAGGCGGGGACGTAACCGCTACTCGTTTCGATAGCCGAGCGGCTTCTTGCGGTCGACTTCGATTTCGACGTGGACGCGCTCGGGGAAGGACATATCCGCGACCTGTCGGGCCACCTCGTCGCTGCCGTGAATCTCGATGCGTCGGGAGTAGCTGGTGTACTCCCACGGGTCGAACTGCTCGCCCGGTTCGAGGGTGCAATACTGCGGGACGGTGAGCCGTTCCGGCGGCGAGGAGTGGGGACCCTTGCACTCGGCGCCTTTCCTCTCGACCATCCGCTTCAGGTCGGTTACGAGCGACTCCAGGACGTCCCGGTCGCCGCTCTGAAAACTGAGTTTGGTGACGAACGCCATCGTTACTACGCCACTGCGCGCTCGAAGCTGAAAAGCGCACCCGTCCACGGCTCGGTCCGTCCGACATTCTATTAACCCGTGACCGTTTACTGCCGCTAATGACGGTCGAAGCGACCAGTGCTGGAGCCATCCTCTTCCGCGACACCCGTGGCCACCGGGAGTATTTGCTCCTGAAGAGCCGACCGGGGGACTGGGAGTTCCCGAAAGGCGGGGTCGAGGGGGACGAGGAGCTTCAGCAGACCGCGATCCGAGAGGTTACCGAGGAGGCCGGAATCGAGGATTTCCGGCTCATCGACGGCTTTCGAGAAGAATACGACTACGTGTTCGAGGCCGGCGGCAACACCATCCACAAGACGGTCCACCTGTTCATCGCCCGCTCGTTCGAGGCGAGTGCCGAACTCTCCAACGAGCACCGCGACCTCCAGTGGCGGGACTACGAGCAGGCGATCAACACGATCACCCAGGACGGCCCACGCGAGATTCTCGAAGAGGCCCACGAATACCTCGACGAACTCGCCGCCGAGGCCGAGGCCGAGGCCGAAGCCGACACCGACGAGCGGACCTACATCGGCTGACCGCTCCGCCACCGACACGCCTTAGCCCCGCGACCACCCAGCCACGCGTGTGACTGGCTCTCCCGGCGACGCGGAGTTCGGCTTCGAACTCGTCACCTGCAGGTGGGCCGAACGCGCGTGGCCCCCGGACCGCGAACGCGACGCGGTCCCCGTCGTCGCCCGCCAACTCGGCACCCGGAACCGCCGCTGGGACACCGTGGTCGTCGAGGCGGACCCGGCCGGTCTCGCCGCCCGCGAGGCCTTCGGAGAGCGCACGCTCGACGCCGACCTCCTCCACGTCGTCCGTCACGCCCCCGCCGAGTGGGCGTGGTATCGGGACACGCTCCCCGATCCCGGCTACCCATGGCGGTACGTCCGCGCCGCCATCCACCGCGCCGAGGCCCGTGACGTCGTCCGGACCCGACGCGACGGCAACCGGATCGAGATTCGGCGGATCGCCCCCTACCCCGAGTGGGTCCGCCGGATCGTCGCCGTCGAGAACAAGCCCGACCTCTCGGCGAGTGCGGCGCGGGCGCTCGGCGACCAGCTCTCTCACGACGTGGAGACGGCCCTCGCCGACGAGGTGTGGGTCGCCACCGCCGCGACGAGCGAGACGGTCGAACCGGCCCTGCTGGAGGATCTGCCCGTCGAAGCCGGTGTTCTGGTACTCGACTTCGAGGGGGGAGGAGGTCCCGACGCGCGGGTCGCCTGGCACCCCGCGACGCTGGACCCGACGACGGACACGTCGCTGTCGGCCCCGGAGAAGGCGGCGAAGCGCCTCGAACTGGCCGAACGCGCCTACGGGTCGGGCTGGCGATCCTACGTCGAGACGATGCGCCCGGACTGTCGGTGGTTCGAACTCCGCGAGGAGGCCGGGGCACTCGTCCCCTGGTGTGCGGCGACGGAGTGTCATCAGACGGCCGCGGAGTGTTCGGGGTCGTGTCCCGAGTTCCAGCCCGAACCCCCGGCGTGGCGGACCCGCGGGTGGCCAATCGAGGGTGGTCCCGGGAAGGGGATACAGCGGCTGTTGGCGCGCCGGCGTCGGCGTCAGCGGCGGCGCTAAACGACTTCCACGTCGATGTCGTCGCGCCCCACCGCGAGCCTGAACGTGGGCACCGTCCGGTACACGACTTCGACGACGCCCTTGCGCCGCAGGCTCTGGAGCGCCTCCCGCACGGCATCGACTTCGGGGTCCGCGTCGAACGCCTCGCGGACCTTCTGGAGGACGCTCACCACGCTCTCGGATCGCTCCTCGGGGCCCGCCACCACCTCGAACACCTGTGCTTCGAGCGCCGGGACGCGGATGACCTGCGGGCCGTCCTCGTCGCCCTCCATCCCCGGTTCGACGCCGGTGAGTTCGGCCGCCTCGGGGGTCGCACAGATGTAGCTATCGTCGTTGCGGTAGTAGTAGTCGCTCAGGTGGTCCTCCAGGTAGCCGTGAACCTCGCTGCCGCTGTCGAGCCCCCAGCGCTCCTGTAGCTCGTTGTTCTTCGTCGGCTGGAGGCGGACGATATCCGCCAGTCGTTCTCGTTCCTCCGGGGACAGCGTCATCGGCGAGCGATTCGTGAGTCTCCCATATCGGTGTTCCGTTCGACCGTGCCCACCCGTCGCCGAAGGCGACGCCCCTCAGCGGAACCGACCGAAGAGGTGGTAGTCGTGGTCGGGCACGTACCGGCGGAAGAGGAGGCTGTTGGCCAGCACCGAGACGCTGGAGAAGGCCATCGCCCCCGCGGCGAGGACCGGTTGGAGGAGGCCCAGCGACGCCAGCGGAATCATCGCGGTGTTGTAGCCGAGCGCCCAGACGAGGTTCTGCTTGATCTTCGCGAGCGTCGCGTCCGAGACGCGGATGGCCTTCACCACGTCGAGGGGGTCGTCACGCATTAGCGTCACGTCCCCCGCCTCGATGGCGACGTCCGTCCCCGACCCGATGGCACAGCCGACGTAGGCGACGGCGAGGGCTGGCGCGTCGTTGACGCCGTCGCCGACCATCATCGCCTTCCGACCGTCGTTCTGGATGGCCTCGACGGCGTCCGATTTG
Source organism: Haloplanus litoreus (assembly GCF_045690335.1). Taxonomy (GTDB): domain Archaea; phylum Halobacteriota; class Halobacteria; order Halobacteriales; family Haloferacaceae; genus Haloplanus; species Haloplanus litoreus. Next base: position 1,810,717 of record NZ_CP147874.1, read on the forward strand.
TCCTCGGGGAGCACTTCCGCACGGACGTTCGACGGGCTGATGCCGACCCGTTCCGCCACCGCGCGCGCGGTGCGCTCGTTGTCGCCGGTGATCATCATCACGTCGACACCGCGGGCCTGGAGTGCGCTCACCGCCTCCTTCGCGCTCGGCTTGACCGTGTCGGCGTTGGCGACGACGCCGACGAGTTCGCCACCGGTGGTGCCGGCGGGCACGCCTTCCGTGCCGGCGGGCACGCGACCGACGAGCATCGCCGTCTTCCCCTCGCGTTCCAGCCGTTCCATCGTCTCGGCGACGGGCGAGGGATCGATCCCCGCGTCGGCCAGCAGTTTCCGGTTGCCGATCAGGACGTCGTCACCGTCGACGGTGGCCCGTACCCCCTGTCCCGGGACGTTCTCGAAGCTCTCGGGGTCGCCCATCTCGATGTCGCGCGCCCGCGCTCCCTCGACGATGGCGCGGGCCAGCGGGTGTTCGCTCCCGCGTTCGGCCGTCGCCGCGAGGCGGAGCACGTCCGCTTCCGAGTGCCGCTCCGGGGCCGCCAACTGCCCCCCGTCGGCGGCCGTCGCTCCCCCGTCCGCGGCCGGCCGTCCGTTCTCGAAGGCCACCACGTCGGTCAGTTCCATCTCACCCCGCGTGAGCGTCCCCGTCTTGTCGAAGACGACCGTATCGACGTCCTTCGCGCGTTCGAGGACGTCACCGCCCTTGAACAGCACGCCGTTTTGGGCGCCGATGGTCGTCCCGACCATCGTCGCCGCGGGCGTCGCCAGCCCCAGCGCACAGGGACAGGCGATGAGGACGGCCGAGGCGAAGACGACGACGGCGAACTCGAAGGCCGACACCGTCCCGCCGGCGACGGCCGGTCCGCCGGCGACGAGTCCCCACAGCGGGAGCCACCCCACGGCGTCGGCGAGCGTCCCGGGGAACAGGTACCAGACGGCAGCCCACAGGAGGGCGTTGGCGATGACGGCCGGCACGAAGTACGCGGAGATACGGTCCGCGAGGTTCTGGATGTCGGGCTGGCGGGACTGGGCCTCCTCGACCGTTCGGACGATGCCCTGAAGCGCCGTGTCCTCGCCAACCTTCGTCGCTTCGACGACGAGGACGCCGTTCTCGTTGATGGTCGAGCCGATGACCTCGTCGCCGTCGCCTTTCTCGACGGGGACGGACTCGCCTGTCACCATCGACTCGTCGACGGCGCTCGCCCCTTCGACGACGACGCCGTCGGTCGGAATCCTCTCGCCCGGTCGGACCTTCATTCGGTCGCCGACGGCGACGTCCTCCAGCGGCACTTCCTCTTCGGTGCCGTCCTCACGGACGACGGTGGCCGTCTCGGCTTCCATCTCCAGGAGTTTCCGGAGTGCCTCCCCGGCCTGGCCCTTCGAGCGGGCTTCGAGGTAGTTGCCGAGGGTGATGAACACGAGGATGAGCGCCGCCGTGTCGAAGTAGACCCCGCCGGCGATCAGGCCGAGGAGGACGGCCACGGAGTAGACGTAGGCCGTCGTCGACCCGAGCGCGATGAGGACGTCCATGTTGGCGCGGCCGTTCGTCACGAGCGCCTTGTAGGAGTTCCTGTAGAACGGCCGGCCGAGAACGATTTGAACGGGCGTGGCGAGTAGGAACTCGACCCAGCCCAGCGGGACGCCGAAGGGCCGATCGGGGACGACGGCGCCGCCGAGCAGGAGTTTGTCCACGAGGAAAAAGACGAGCGGCCCCGCCAGCGCCGCGCCGAAGGCCGTCAGACGCAGCTGCGTTCGGATCTCGTCGCGCCGCGCGGCGTCGCGGGCGTCCGTCCCCGTTCCGTCGTCGCGCTCGCGAACCGGCGTGTACCCCGCCGCCTCGATGGCGTCGTACAGCGCGTCGCGGTCGGTCGCTCTCGGGACGAATGTGATCCGTGCCTCGTCGGTCGCGTAGTTCACCTCCGCGTCGACGACGCCCGGGACGCCCCGGAGTGCCGTCTCGTTGGCGTCCGCACAGTTCGCACACGACATATCGGTGATACCGACGGTCACCGACTCCGTGACCACGCCGTAGCCGGCGTCCGCCACCGCCGCGATCACTTCGTCGAGCGATACCTCGTCGGGGTCGTACTCGACAGTCCCCTCGTCCGTGGCGAAGTTGACGGTCGCCGCCGAGACGCCGTCGAGTGTCTCCAGGGCGTCCCCGACCGTCGCCGAGCAGTTTGCACAGGACATCCCGGTGATGTCGAGGTGTGCGGTGCGTACTCCCATCGTGTCTCGACCTACGGGCTACTCACTTAGTTCGTTTACTGCTTCGAACTCGGAGGTTCAGAGGGGCGGATTCCTTCGTTTCGAAAGCGACACACGACACCGTCGAAGCGGCAGCGGGCCGTGGCGGCGACGAACCGACACCGGGAAGCTGTGGTCGGTGCGCCCCCCGGTCGGCATGCCGCGAACCATCGGCGTCGAGGGAGTGGCCTGTGGACACTGTGAACGGACGGCCGACGCCGACACGGGCTACGGGATATCGGGCGTCTCGGCGTCGACGCACTGAGTCGCGTCACCACGTTCCCGTCGGGAGCGTCCGAACCGTCTCGCTTCCGGGCGGACGGCACACAGCGGTACCCCGTTCGGTCCGCGTGGTGGTTCCCGACCCGACGCCGCGCATCCGCCCCTTCCCGAACGATTAACCGCCTGGCCGTCTACCGGACGGGCGTGTCCTGGAACACCGTTACGCTCGACGTTACCGACGGTATCGCCCGTCTCACGGTCGACCGACCCGACGCGCTGAACGCGATGAACACCGAGACGCTCGACGAAATCGGCGACGCCATCGCCGAGGCCGAGACGCAGTCGGCCCGCGTCCTCGTGCTCACCGGCGCCGGCGACGACGCGTTCATCGCCGGGGCCGACATCGACTACATGAAGGAGTTCACGACGCCCGAAGCCCTCGCCTACGCCGAACGCGGACAGGCCATCGTCCGCGACCTGACCGAGTTCCCCGGCGTCACCATCGCCGCCATCAACGGCTACGCCTTCGGTGGTGGCTGCGAGTTCGCCCTCGCCTGCGACCTCCGCGTGGCGAGCGAACGCGCGGTCGTCGGCCAGACCGAAATCGACCTCGGGATCATCCCGGGGTGGGGCGGCACGCAACTTCTCCAGCGACTCGTGCCCGACGAGGTGGCCCGTCGGCTGATCTTCTTCGGCGAACGCCTCGACGCGCAGGACGCCTACGAACAGGGTCTCGTCGGCGACGTGGTCGCTCACGACGAACTCTACGACCACGTCGACGAGATGGCGGCGGAACTCGCCGCCAAGCCCCGTCACGCGCTCTACGCCGCGAAGGAGGCGCTCAACGCCTACCACGAGACCGGCGGCGAAGGGGGGCTCACCGTGGAGCGGCGGGCCTGGAGCGGCCTGTTCGGCACGCCGGATCAGCGCGAGGGGATGGCGGCGTTCGTCGAGAAGCGCGACCCCGAGTTCGAGTGAACGGCCGACCACGCGCCCGTGCCGTCCCGCGAACGGGGTCGTCAGACCTCGTTTCAGGCCCATCACGGTGGAGTCCTCGGCTCGCGGAGTCGTTGGGCCTACCTCTAAGTGTCGAGGGCCCCAACGATCCTCCATGAGCGAACGCGTGAAACTGAGCCGAGTCGAGTCCGCATTCGAGCGCCTCGACTATCCGGTCACCCGGGACGACGCGGCGGCGGAGTTCGCCGACGTGACTCTGCTGTTCGCGGACGGAGATGCCAACCTCGGCGAACTCGTCTCGGAACTCGGGAGTGACGCCTTTCACGGCCCCGAGGAACTCTTCGAAGAACTCCAGAACGTGCTGCCGGTGGAGGCGGTGGGTGAACCGGGCCAGTCCGAGGGGGACGCCTGATCCCGGCGTATCCGTGGGTTAAAGACCGTCGAGCGTCAGGGTTCGAGCCACCATGGAGTTCTGCGACGAATGTGGATCGATGATGCAGACGGAGGACGGTATGTGGGTCTGTACGCAGTGTGGGTTCGAGAAACCACGTGACGTCGAAACCGAAGCCGAGATGGTCACGACACAGGCCCAGGAGGAGTCGGAGATTATCGAATCCGGCGGGGGAACCAGCGGCCTCCCGACGACGAGTGCCGACTGTCCGGAGTGTGACAACGACGAGGCCTACTGGTACATGCAACAGATCCGCGCGGCCGACGAGTCCGAGACGCGATTTTTCGTCTGCACCGAGTGCGAACACAAGTGGCGCGAAGACGACCACTGATACGGCTCGTTGTACCCGTGTCCCGGCGGGTCGCCGTCCCGTGTCGGTGACTCACCAGTACTGACGTACCACGTCCCGTGTGACACGCGCACTGCTGTCTCACCTCGCGCCGAAGCGTGTCGACCCGAACCAAGGTATTTTGCCGCCGACGCCCGGGAACACCTACCATGGTCGCGTCGCCGACGGTCCCGGAGCAGCGACTGGCCGACTGGCGACTGGCGACCGACACCACCGAAACGCCGTTTTCCGCCGGCGGACTCACCGTCACCGCCCGAATCCTGCTCTACGAGGACGACCGGCTTCGCGAAACCGTCCGCGAGCGGACGGGCCTGGACCGTAGCTGGCGGTTCTTTCTCGCCTCCCGTCTCGAACTCACACCCACGCTGCCGGTGACGGGGGCACTCCGGGGCCTGGTCGCCAGTCGCGCGAGTCGCGGCTTCGCCGACCGTCTCGACGACCGGGGATTCACCGCCGTCGACCGGATCGAGCGCCGATCGCTCCGGATCGGCGACGAGGACGCCCGCCTGTTTCGGTACGACGCTCGGTGTCGAGTCGAGGGTGTAACCCTCGCGGTCGACGGGTGGCTGGCAGTGTGGGCGCCCGACCGGGGCTTCCGTCTCGGCGGCGGCGCCTATCCGACCGGCATCGTCGACGCCGACGTGTCGGTCGACGAGTCGCTGGCGGACTGCCTCGACCCCGGGACGTTTCGCGAGGAACTGTTCGCGCTGATCCGTGCGACGGGTTAGTCCAGCAAGGAGAGCACCACGCCCCCGGGGCTGATCCGCGCGGGAGCGACACCGAGGGCGCGCGAGAGAGGCCCGGGGTCGTGACCCGGGCCGGCCCGCGCGACGCTGTGACCGCGGACCCGGAGGTCGAGGGTTACGTCCGCGTCGCGCAAGTGACCGAGGATGGGGGGCGCCCCCGCGGCGGAGAGCGCCCGTGCCGCGGCGGAGAGCGCCCGTGCCGCGGCGAGCGAGGGCGTCCGGACGACGATCAGGTCGCCGTATCCCCGGATCGTCACCGTCGAATCGCCAACGTCGAGGGTCAGATCGGCGTAGACGTCGAGTGATCGGGCGGCGTCGGTCACTCGCGGTCGGTCTCGCGGGTCCGGATCCGTACGGTTCCGTCGAGTCGCCAGCGGGCGTGGTCGGCGTCCGGTCCCATTCGATCCGGCACCCGTATCTCCAGGTCGTCGAACTCGTAGGTGATCTCCGCGCCGCGACCGGTGAGTCGCTCGTACAGTCCTACGGCGAGTTCCGGCCACGTTCGCACGTCCTCGATCTCGGCGCCGCGCTCCCGACTCATAATCGCCGATTCGGCGGCCACGTACTTATACGGTCGGCCACGGTCCCGCGCGGTGGGTCCGGGGTCGCCTCACAGCAGGCGTGCCACGGTGAGGTAGCCGGTGTGGCCGACGCCGCGCGTGTCCGGTCGCGACCCCCGATCGTCGAACTGCATCCGCCGCTGGATCGTCTCGTGGGTCTCCACGTCCGTCAGGCCAACTGCCTCTGCGGCCTCGACGGCGGCGCGCGTCCCCTCGACGAACGGCGAGTAGACGACGACGAACCCGCCGCTGACGAGGAGGTCGGGCGCCCGGCGCACCACCGACGGCGCGTCCGCGGTGTCGAGGGTGAGGAGGTCGAAGTTCGGCCCGGCGGCGAGGGTGTCGAGGACCTCGGTCACGTCGCCCGTCCGCACGTCGACGCGGTCCGCGACGCCGGCGAGCCGCATGTTCTCGCGCGCCACGTCGGCGAAGTCGGGGTCCTGCTCGTAGGTCCGAACCGTCGCCCCGAGGCGGCCGAGGTAGGCCGCCAGGACGCCCGTGCCGGTGCCGGCGTCGAGTACCCGGTCGTCTGCCGCCGCGCCGGTCATTCCGATCACGAGACCGATATCCCGGGGCATCATCGGCGCACCAGTGCGCTCGAAGTGATCGAACAGGTCCGGCCCGCGGGGCTCCCGGACGACGAACTCCTCGCCGAGATGTGTCTCCAGTCGCTGACCCGGTTCTACGTCCTCGGGGACGGTCAACACGCCGAGGTCCGTCTGGAGTTCCTCGCCGGGCGCTCGGAGGTACTCCCGGTCGCCGCGGACCAGCAGGATCACTCCAGTCGGGCGACGGCCGCCGCCAGGTCGCCGTCGGCGGCTTCGAGGGCTTCGCGGGCCGCGTCTTCGTTCACGCCGGCACGCATCGCGACGAGTTCCACGTCGTCCTGTGGGATGCCTGACTCGCCGGCCGCCTCCGACGTGTCGTCACCGGCCTCGACGGCGCCGGCGGCCCCGGAGCCGACCTCGCGGCTCTCGGGGTTGCCGACGACCTGATAGGTCTCCTGACCCTGGGCGTCCATGCGCGTCACCTGGGCGTCGGAGAAGACGAGTTCTTCGTCGGCCGTCCGGATGACGACCTCTTCGGCATCGAGTTCGGTCACGTCGATGCCCATCTGTTTCATCATCTGTTTCATCTTCCGCGGGTTCATGCCGCCGCCACCAAACATAGGTCGAGGGTGGGTGTGCGTGGGCAAAAGGATGGCGAAGGGACGCGGTCGGTCGGCTAATTCAACACCCAGAACCGGTAGTTGAGATACGCGGCGAACGTCGTCCAGAGGACGTAGGGGACGAGAAGGAGCGCCGCCCGCCGGTCCACCCGGTCGAAGGTCCACACGGTGAGCAGAATCAACGCCAGGAGGACGACGATCACAGCGAGACCGAGGTCCACGGACTGGAGGCCGAAGAAGGTCGCCGACCACGCGAGGTTGACGGCGAAGTGGACGGCGAAGACGGCGAGGGCGGCGCGGGCGCGGCGCTCGGCCCGTGGCGACGACAGCCGCCGCCACACCAGCCAGACGGCGACGCCCATGAGTGCGAACAGCGTCGTCCACACCGGGCCGAACACCCAGTTCGGCGGCGCGAGCGCCGGTCGCTGGAGCGTGCCGTACCACGACGCGAGCCCCTGGGCGGTGAAGACGGCACCCGAGGCACCGACGAGTTCGACGGCGAGGATGGCGAGGGCGAGGGAGAGGCGGGGGCGTTCGTGGGGGAGACGCCGGATTCGCTGGCGGCGGGACACGGTCTCCCTACGGGCGTCGGGGCCAAAGGCGCATCGGCGGCGGTGCTAGACGTGCGGTTTCGGGAGCAGGTCCTCGAACGCCTGGGCGTCGAGCCACGCACAGAGCTGACAGAGCTGGTCGGTCGCCGTCTCGAACAGCCGTTCGCCCTTCGCCGCGGTGGCGTCGGTCTGGTCGCCGAGAACGCCGTTGCCGGTGTTGTCGGCGGCGTCGTAGAAGGTGCGCGCGCCGTGTTTGATCGTCTCCGCCGCCTCGACGTCGGGGACGCCGCCGTCCCGCGCGTCGGTCAGTCGGTCCTCCCGCACCAGCTCCGGGCGGAGGTGTTGGATCATCGCCGTCTCTTTCGGCCCGCCGTGGGGGCCGTTCTGGGCGAACAGGTCGTCGACGAGTTCGGGAATGCTCTCGTCCCACATCCACTCGATGGCGTAGAGCTCCTCGTCGTCGCGGAGGCGACGGCCCACCTCGCGCAGGTGGTCGACGTTGCCACCGTGGGCGTTGACGTAGACGACGCGGTCGATGCCGTGGTAAGTGAGGTTGCGGGTGAAGGACTCGACGTAGTCGCGGAACTGCGGGGCGTCGACCCACATGGTGCCGTTGAACTGGCGGTGATGGGGGCTGACGCCGACGTTGATCGTCGGCGTACAGAGGAAGTCGGTCCGGGCGGCCGCCTCGCGGGCGAACGCCTCCGCGATGAGGTGGTCGGTCGCCAGCGGGAGGTGTGGTCCGTGCTGTTCGGTCGAACCGAGCGGAACGAGCGCGAGCGACTCGTCGGCGAAGTAGTCGCCCAGTTCCGGCCAAGTCTCGTCTGCGATGTACATCCTACCGTCGTTCGGGCGGGTAGCCCCTTAATCGTGTCACTCGACCGAGCGGGGTCGAGCGGTCACGGATCGCCGCCGTCGCACCGGGCCGACGGGGGTGCGGTCGCTCCGGTCGAGCCGACTGCGTCGGTCGACGTCGCCCGATCAGCCCGTCCGGCCGGTCAGGCGCTCCCGACGACGTTCGAACTCCTCCTCGTCGAGGTCACCGGCGGCGTAGCGCTCGCGGAGGGTCGCCACGGCGCCGTCCTCGTGTGTCCCGTCGCCGCCGTCGCGGGTCGTCAGGTACAGCGCCGCGGCGACGAGGCCGACGACCAGGAGAGCGATCAGGAGCACGAGCCACCAGCTTCCGAGGCCGAGGCCGACCCCGCTTCCCATGCCGGCCCCACCGGTCGGACCGGCACCCCAGTGCGGGCCGCCACCCCAGTGGGGACCGTGTGGGCCAGGGCCGTGCGGACCGGGTTGCCACTGCGCGAGTGGGGCGATATCAGCACTTTGGATGGGTAGTTGCATCGTGCTCACCTCTACGTAGCAGTCGGTACGCCGAGGGCGTAACCACCGACGCCGATTCCCGACTCCCGGGAAGCGACGAGGCTCGCCGTCGAAGGCTTAAGGTGGCGGCGACCCTCCCCTCGGCCATGTTCGACCCCGACGACCTCGAGACCATCCGCGAGGCCGCGGCCGACTGGGAAACGGACGCCTACGGCCCGACCGTGGATCGGTTCGGGGAGCGAAAGGACGCGTTCACCACCGACACGGGTGGACAGTCCGTCGACCCGCTGTACACGCCCGCCGACGTGGCCGACCTGGACTACGAGGAGGACGTCGGGTTCCCGGGCGAGGAGCCCTACACCCGCGGCGTCTACTCGACGATGTACCGCGGACGGCTGTGGACGATGCGCCAGTACGCGGGCATGGGGACCGCCACCGAGACCAACGAACGGTTCAACTACTTACTCGACGAGGGCCAGACCGGACTGTCGATGGCGTTCGACCTGCCGACCCAGATGGGCTACGACTCCGACGCCGCGATGGCCGCGGGCGAGGTGGGAAAATCGGGTGTCGCCATCGACACCCTGCGGGACATGGAGACGGTGTTCGACGGTATCCCGCTCGACGAGGTGTCGACGAGCATGACGATCAACGCGCCCGCCGCCATCCTGCTGGCGATGTACGTCGCCATCGGCGATCAGCAGGGGGTGGACCGCGCCGAACTCCGCGGGACGATCCAGAACGACATCATGAAGGAGTACATCGCGCGGAACCTCTACATCTACCCGCCGGAGCCGTCGATGCGCTTGATCACCGATATCTTCGAGTTCTGTGCCGAGGAGACGCCGAAGTTCAACACCATCTCCATCTCGGGCTACCACATCCGAGAGGCCGGATCGACCGCGGCCCAGGAGATCGCGTTCACCCTCGGCAACGGCATCGAGTACGTGAACGCCGCCCTCGACGCTGGCCTCGACGTGGACGAGTTCGCCCCACAGCTCTCCTTTTTCTTCAACGCCCACAACAACATCTTCGAGGAGGTGGCGAAGTTCCGCGCCGCCCGGCGGATGTGGGCGACGATCATGGAGGAGCGCTTCGGCGCCGAGAACCCCAAATCGAAGCAGCTGAAGTTCCACACCCAGACCGGAGGGTCGACGCTGACGGCCCAACAGATCGACAACAACGTCGTGCGGGTGGCATACCAGGCGCTCGCGGCGGTACTCGGCGGGACCCAGAGCCTGCACACGAACGGGAAGGACGAGGCGCTGTCCCTGCCGACGGAAAAGAGCGTGAGGACGGCGCTTCGCACCCAGCAGATCCTCGCCCACGAGTCGGGTGCCGCCGACACCATCGATCCCCTCGCCGGGAGCTACTACGTCGAATCGCTGACCGACGACCTCGAAGCGGAGGCGTTCGACCTCCTCGACGAAATCGACGACCGCGGCGGGATGCTCGACGCGGTGAAGTCCCAGTGGGTCCAGGGCCAGATTCAGGACGTCGCCTTCGACCGGCAACAGGAGATCGAGGAGGGCGAGCGGATCATCGTCGGCGTCAACGAGTTCCGGGTCGAGGACGAGGACCCGCAGGTCGACCTCGAAGAGGTGACCGAAGAGGACGAACGTCGGCAGGTCGACCGCCTCGAGACGGTGCGGGCCGAGCGCGACGACGAGGCGGTCGAGTCGGCCCTCGCGGCGCTTCGTGAGACGGCCCACGGCGACGACAACCTGCTCCCGCCCATCGTCGACGCGGTGAAGGCTTACGCGACCGTCGGCGAAATCGCGACCGTCCTCCGCGACGAGTTCGGGGAGTACAAGCCGGGCCGATGACGACTCATACGGTTTAGCGTACTCAGTACTGGTGGTTCGCCGGACCGTATCGGCGAACGACCGGTAACCAGTTACAATACTCCGTATCAGGGCGCGACCATCCGCGTCCGATCCAGGCGGTCGACGTACTCGTCGATGACGGTGCTCTTGCGGTGTTCCACCATCAGGTGAATCCTGAGTTCCGTGCGGTCGGTCATCCGCCTCGGACAGAGCGGGCAGTCCTCCGTTTCATTCATTATCTTTCATTATTATCATCTCTCCGTCGTCTCTTATAGATTTTGGTCGGACCGGGGTCAGGACCGTTCGTCGTCGCCGGTATCGGTAACCCCGCCGGCGGCGTCGGACTCGGGCGCTTCGGCGGGTACGGGGAGGCGAGGACTGGTCGGTCGTGACCGGACGAACAGGAACAACGTTTTGTTACCACCGTCCAATCCCCGGGTGATGAGCGAGCAGGAACCTTCGGGCGACGAACTCGACCGGGACACGATCACCGGCAACGACATCGCCAACTGGTTGAACGCGAACGGTCCCGAGTGGGTACTGAAATTCGAGCCGCTGGGGGAGGACACCGAATACCTCGGGTTCGTCGACGGGCGGTTCAAACTCGCGACCGACGACGAGGTGATACCCATCGCCCTCGATTACTTCTCGGACCTCGCGGACCGCGCCCGAACGGTCGAGTACGTCGCCGTCGAGGACTCGCCGTTCTCACCGGGCGACGACGACGAAGACGACGACTGAACGACCGCACAGAGTATTTGTCCTCGCGCCCGGGAGTGGATCAGTATGCGCTTCGATCACCTCGGGATCGCCACGCGCGATGCCGACACACTGGCCGACCTGTTCGGTTCCCTCCTCGACGCCTCGGTCGTCCACGGGGAACGGTTCGACGGTCTGGACGTGACCTTCCTCGACCTGGGGAACGGCTATCTGGAACTGCTGGAACCGCTCGACGGCGGGGGACCGATCGACCGGTCGCTCGACCGTGACGGTCCCGGGATCCACCACGTCGCGTTCGCGACGACCGACGTGGCGGGTGCCCTCGAGACGGCTCGCGACCACGGCGTCGAACTCGTCGACGAGGAGCCCCGCCCCGGCGCCTGGGGGCACGACGTTGCCTTCCTCCACCCACAGTCGACCGGCGGCGTCCTCGTGGAGTTCGTCGAACACGCATGAACGATCCACTCACCTACCGGACCGACGTGGGTTCGGACGCGACAGCGTTGATCGACGCGGATACCGACGACCGGTGGACGGTGGCCGACCTGGACGCGGCCGTCGAACGCACCGCGGGTCGTCTCGCGGCCCTCGGCGTCCGCCCCGGTGACCGTCTCGGGGTCGTCCTCCCACCTCGCCCGGCGACGGTCCGGGTAATCCACGCGGCGATTCGTCTGGGCGCGACGCTCGTCCCCCTCGGCCCCCGACTCACGGCCGCGGAACTCGCCGACCGCCTGGAGCGTGCGGACGCGACGACGCTGGTCTGTGACGCGTCGACGGCGGCGTCCGTGTCGGCGGCCGCGAGCGACGCCGGCGGTGTTCCCGTCGTCTCCGTCGACGGCGAGTCGGACGGCGCCGCCGCCCTCGCCGCACGCACGCCCGACGCCGTCGTCCCGCACGACTGGTACCTCGACTCGACGGTCGTCCTTCCTTTCACCTCCGGGACGACCGGTGAGCCGAAGGGGGTCCACCTGACCCTCCGGAACCTCCTCGCGAGCGCCGTCGCCTCCACCTTCCGACTGGGGCTGGACCGCGCGGAGACCTGGCACGTCGCCCTCCCGCCTCACCACGTCGGCGGCTTCACGCCGTTGTTCAGGATGCCGCTCTACGGCATGACGGTCGTGATCCGGGAGTCGTTCGACGCCGAGACCGTCGCCGCCGACGTCGGGCGCTACGACGTGACGGCCACCTCGCTGGTGCCGACGACGCTCTCTCGAGTGCTCGACGCGACGACGGGATCGCTCGGGACGTCGCTACGGACGGTCCTCCTCGGGGGTGCCCCCGCGAGCGAGGCGTTGCTCGACCGGTGTACCGAGCGGGGAGTGCCGGTCTTTCCCACCTACGGTATGACGGAGACGGCGTCCCAGATCGCGACGGCGACGCCCGAGGAGGCGCGGACGAACCCTGGCACCGTCGGCCGGCCGCTGTTCTGGACGCGGGTGACCGTCCGCGACGAGGACGGCGACGAACGACCACCCGGCGAAGTGGGCGAATTCGTCGTGTCGGGACCGACGGTGACGCCGGGCTACCTCGGCGACCGGGGTGACGACGCCTTCGAACCGGCGGGTCTCCGGACCGGCGACGTGGGCTATCGTGACGCCGACGGCCGACTGTGGGTGATCGGCCGCACCGACGATCTGATCGTCACCGGTGGCGAGAACGTCGCGCCCGCGGAAGTGGTCGAACGCCTCCGCGACCACCCCGACGTGGCCGACGCGGCGGTCGTCGGCCTGCCGGACGAAGAGTGGGGCGAACGCGTCGCCGCCCTGGTCGTGCCCCGGGAGGGAGCGCCCCCCTCGGTCGACGCCCTCGACGCCCACTGCCGGGCGGCACTGGCGGGTTACAAGGTACCGCGAACGATCGAGTTCGCCGACTCCATCCCGCGGACGGACTCGGGGACGGTGCGGCGCGAAGCGGTGCGCGAGCAGTTGCGCGACTAACCACTCACGCCGTTCTCCGCGGGCGCCGCTACGATTCACGTCACCGAGTCCGGTCGGATCGGCGAGAGCGCCGAGAACACCGAGCCGAACGGACTCCACACGTCCGGCCGTTCCGGGGCCGTGTTGTACGCTAGGTCGCCACGTTCGGGCATACTCCCGATCCGTGGGGTCGTGATCTCGGCCACTCCGAACATATTCGGGTGAAGGCACGTGGGGCGGGGGTCCGTACCGCCGTGTACCGAGGCCCATGCCATACGCCAAACTCACTATCGACCTGCCGTCGGCCGTCTGGATCGGCGAGGTGTCGCGGGCGTTCCCGTCGACGACGTTCCGGGTGCTCTCGGCGGTTCCCTCGGGTGACGCCGGATTCGGTCTGCTCGAGGTCGAGAGCGCGGAGATGCCGGCCGTCCTCGACGCCCTCGAGGACCGCTCGGGCATCTCCGCGCTGGAACTGATGCAGCGCACCGACGACACCGCAATCGTCCAGTTCGAGACGAGCGAACCACTCCTCCTCCTGTCGATTCAGGAGTCGGGGGCACCACTCGAACTCCCCCTGACGATTCGGGACGGACAGGCAGTCATCGAACTCACGGCCTCCCGGGACCGCCTCTCGGCGTTCGGTCGCCAACTGGAGACGTTCGGCATGTCCTACACCCTCAACCGGGTGTACGACGCCACGGACCCGCCGGACCTGCTCACCGACCAACAGAGTGCGCTGCTGGTGACGGCCGTCGACATGGGGTACTACGATACGCCCCGCGAAAGTACGCTGACCGAGGTGGCCGACGCGGCCGACCTGGCGAAGTCGACGGCGAGCGTCACACTCCACCGGGCCGAGGAACGGGTAGTCAAGGAGTTCGTCACCGAGCGACTGGACATCCCACTCGACGAGTCGTCACCGGCCGTGAGTTAGAAGGGGAGGACCGACCGCAGACGCCCGAGCAGGCTACCGCCCGTCGAGACGCGGTACTCCTCGAACACCGGGTGCAGCAGGTCGAGAAGTTCGGACTCGGAGTCGAACGTGCGTTTCGGGAGCGAGTCCATCGCCTCCGAGAGCGCGACGGTGTTGCCGGAGGCGTCGTACGGCACCTCCGGATCGCCGAGCGCCCCGACGATTTCGTCGCGGGTCGCCGGATACTCCACCGCCGTCTGATCGAGATAGCCGACCAGTGCCGCGATGCCGAACTCGACCGAATCCGGTGACGACGTGTCCTGTTGCGGCGGCCTAGCTGCCATTACCGGAGCTTGTCGGCGAACCACTAAAAACGACCGCCATCCGGCCGCGTCCGGCGGGCGCTCGACGGATCGTTGTAACTGCGTCCCGGCGGATCGCCGGACGGTCGCGGCGACCCGACGGACCCGACTTACAACGAGACCGCCGACCGGAAGTCGATACGGATCGTCGCCACTCCGGGGTGGCGGCTCCCTCTCGAAACGGTTACAGCCGACGGTGTATCCGTATCACTCCTCGCCGCGAAGGTCGTCGATCCGCCGTTCCAGATCGTCGATTGCCTCCTCGACCTCGGCCCGTGCCTGGTCGCTCAACTCTTCGGCCTCGTTGACCACGTTGTCGAAGGCGTCCCGTACCCGCTGTAGCTCGTCGTTCGTGTCGTCGCTCATGGTGCGTGCGCCGCTATGCTCTCTACCCTCCTGAAAAACGATTGCTTTTCTAACATTCTGGGAACGGTAGGTCGTCGTGACGGGGTCGGCTCTCACCGAGAGTATATCCCGCCGGCACCCCTGACACCTCTATGACCGAGTACACGACGGTCTCGATTCCGAAGGAACTCGGCGACCGCGTCGAGGAGACCATCGAGGGAACCAGCTTTTCGAGTACGAGCGACTTGGTTCGCTTCCTGCTCCGGAGCATCGTCATCCAACACCAGCGCCGTGGCGAGCTGACCGAGGCGGAGTTCGAGGAGATCGCCGACCAGTTGGCGGACCTCGGCTACCTCGACTGATCGTCCACGCCAGCCGCGTCCGCCGTGACTGCCACCACGTTGTCGAGCAGACAGGCCATCGTCAGCGGTCCGACCCCGCCGGGCACGGGCGTCCTCGCCGCCGCCTTCTCGTCGACGCTCGCGGCGTCGACGTCGCCGACGACGCCCCCCGAGACACGGTTGACGCTCACGTCGACGACGACGACGCCCCCCGAGACCATCGACCCGTCGATCAGGCCGGGCGTCCCGGCGGCGGTGACGAGGAGATCCGCCGCCCGCGTCTTCGCACCCAGATCACGGGTCCGTGAGTGACAGACGGTGACCGTGGCGTCGCGTCGACAGCACAGCTGTGCGAGGGGGACACCGATGGCCGTCCCGCGGCCGACGACGACGGCGTCCCGGCCCGCGATCCGTACGTCGTGGGCGTCCAGCAACCGTTCGACTGCGCGGGACGTGACCGGGCGCACGCGGGGGTCACCCGCGACCAATCGGCCGACGTTCGCCGGGTGAAAGCAGTCCACGTCCTTCTCGGGCGGGATGCGCCGCCGAACCTCGAGTTCGTCGACGTGCTCCGGAAGCGGAACCTGGACGAACAGCGCGGTCACCGAGGGGTCCGCACCGAGGTCGGCGACCGTCCGGTACACCCGCTCGGCGGTCGCGTCCGGCGGCAGGTCGATCCGCCGGGTGTCGATCCCTGCCTCGGCACACAGGTCGTGTTTGCGGTCCATGAACGTCCGGTCCGCGGGGTCGTCGCTGACCAGCACCGTCGCCAGTTCGGGGTCGGCGCCCGCGGACCGACAGTCGTCGAGTCGGTCGAGTGCCACGCCCCGGAGTGCGTCGGCGGGGCCGTCGCCGGCGAGGCATCTGGAGGCGGCCATGGTCACTCGGGGATCGATTCGGTCGGCGGTTCGGCGTCGACGACGGTCAGGGGGAGCCGTCGCCCGCGTCGGTCGAAGGCGGTCAGGGTCTCCCACGGCGGCACCGCGAGCAAGACGACGCCCGCCAGGTCGTCACGGCGGGTGAGTTCGTCCGGTCCCTGCGGGTGGCTGAGAAAGCGGGCCCGGCCGCGACCTGCGGGCGTCCCGAGGTCGACGCCGAACACGTCGCTGACGGCCCGACCCGCCGCGGGGAGGTAGACGTGGCTCAGGACGGGGGTCCCCGGATCGAGACCGAGGTCCGCTCCGAACTCGCCGGCCGGCGTCGCGTCGAGGACGACGTTCTCCCGGGCCGGTTCGGCCTCGACGGCGCGTTCGAGGAGCATCTCGACGAGACCCTGGGTCGCGTACACGCGCACGTCGTCGTCGTCGCGAGTCACCCGAGAACCATCTCGCGGATCATCTTCGCGTACGCGGCCGGCAGTCGACGCCGGGCGCCCGCGAGGGCGTCCCGGAGCGCCCCGGTCGCGTCCTCGAAGACGCCCTCGCCGTGGCCGACGAGTATCCGGTCCGGGGTCAGGTCACCGAGCGCTCGCCGGGGCGGGATCGGGCGGAGCATCGGGTGGACGCCGAGGCGTTCCGATCCGGCCCGGAAGAACGACGCGGTGCCGACGGCCTCGGGCACCAAGAGCGTGTCGTCGGTGTAGAGTGCGGCCTCCTGCCACGGCGGCAGGGAGGCGTCCCGGACCCGGCGGACGCGGTACCCCGAGTCGCCGAGTTCGGCGCCGAACCGCTCGACCGGCGCGTCGAAGGCCGACGCCACACCGTCCATCCACTCGGGGACGTAGACGGGCACGTCGTGTCGCTCCGCGACCGTTCCGGCGTCGCGCTTGTGGCGGTCGAGACACACCGCGACGCCGACGACGTCGCCCAGATCCGCGAGCAAGTCGTCCAGTCCCGGTGCGTCGACCGGGTCGATCACCCACACGTCGCCGTCGACGGCGAGGGCGTGACTCGCCCGTTGCATCCGCTCGTCGGGGTAGGCGATCCAGCCGACGCCGCCGTCCCAGCGGTCGATTTCGCGCAGGTCCGCGTGACCGCCCTTCAGTGGCATAGCCCAGTGTGGGGGCGGCACGCGCATAAACCCTCGACCCGACCGGGGCCGACGGTCGAGGCCCGCCGCCCCCGACCCCCGGAGTTAATTCCGCCGGGGCCCTCCTTCGGGACGTGCTCTCCGGACTGGCGCACCTGACCCTGGAGGTGAAAGACCTCGACGCCGCCCGCGCGTTCTACGCCGATCGATTCGGCCTGACCGCCACCGAGGCGTCGGCCCGGGAGGTCGTTCTCCCGGTCGGGGAGACGGCCCTCCGCCTGCGGCGCCCGGACGGCGTTCCGCGCGGCGGCCTCCATACTCACTTCGCGTTCACCGCCCCGCCGGACACCGGGGGCGCGTGGCGGGCGCGCCTCGTCGACCTCGACCCCGAGACGGCCACGTTCGGCGACGTGGAATCGCTGTACGTCTACGATCCCGACGGCAACTGCGTGGAGATCGGTGGGCTAGAGCCCGGGGGCGGACGTGATCCGGCGGCCGACCCCGGCCCGCCGACGGGCATCTTCGAAGTCGTCCTCGAAGTGGCCGCCCTCGATCCGGCCGTGGAACGGTTCGAGGCTCTCGGGTTCGAGCCGGTGGATCGCGGGTCGTCACGACGGCGGGTGCGACTCCGCGGCCCGATCGATCTGGAACTCTGGGAGCCACAGCGAGGGATCGCGGACGCTCGCGGCGGCGTCCACGTCGATCTGGGATTCGAGACGGCAGACCCGGCGGCGGCCGCCGAGGCAATGGCGGCGTGGACGACGGATCGGGCCGCCGTCGCCGACGGGGTTCGGATCCGCGACGTCGACGGTCACTGGCTCACGTTCCGGCGCTAGGACAGTCGGTCGGTGTCGATGCCGACGCCGGGCGGCGTCACGACCAGGAAGCCACGGAATCGCATCAGCGTGCCGCCGGTGTCTCGGATTTCGCGGGCGAATCCGGCGGCGAGCCGGTTCAGGTCCCCCTCGACGTTCAACACGAGAATTTTGCCGTCCTCGACGGCTTCGATCCACTCGTCGGGGTCGGTCCCCCCGTCGAGGACGCCGAGGACGACCTCCGACCCGCCGTCGCTACCTCCCTCAAGTTGCTCCTCCGCGTTACGAAGGTCGAGGTCGAACTCGCTCATGGTCCGACGGTCGCGGGGGCGAGAGAAAAGCGTTCGGGCACCTCACTGCCTCGTGTTCAGCGTAGAACGCTTCCGGTGAAGACACCTCGAACGCCCCCCCTCGCTGGAGTCGGGGGCCTCGCTGCGCGCTCGCTTCGCTCGCGTGCTTGCATCGGCCGCCTTCCTCCAGCGAGTCGCCCCTTTCAATCCGGCCCGACGGCGGCTGAGTGGCCAGCCAGTCCGGGCGGGACCGAAAGGGGGCGTTCGAGGTGATCCCAGTTTCGCCTGCGTAGCTGAACACTACCCCTCACTCGGGGTCGAACTCACCGCGTCGAAGCCCCCGCCGGACCGGGCCGTGTTCGGCGTCCGTCGGCGGCGGCGCTGTCACCATGAGCGTCTCCAGTCGCGAGTCCTCGTCCGCTCTGATTCCACGGGCCGTGTCTGCGGGGACGACGACGACGTCGCCGGGACCGACACGGTGATCGGTCTCGCCCTCGCGGACGGCGCCAGTCCCCGACCGGATCGAGACGACTAGATCGCTCGACGGGGCGTGGACCGGGATGAACTGCCCCGGTTCGAAGTAGCCACGGATCACCTTCGTCCGGTCGCTCTCGAAGACACCGTTCGCGGTGAACTGTTCGTCGCTGTAGGCTCGTCCGGCGTCGAAGTCGACGAGTGGCATGGCGGAGCGTCGCCCCGCGTCGGCCAGAAGGTTTCCCCGAACGTGTGCGCCGGCCTCCCGCCGCAACGTCGAATCGCCCGCGGGCACCCCGACGGTCGGCGTCCTCTCCGACCACCGAGAGGATCGAATTGCCGGACAGCAGCGGGAAGCGGCCGAATCGATCAGCGGGCTGACGACGCGACGGACAGGGACAGGTTTATATATTGGGCGTGTACTCTGGTAGGATACAATGTCTAACGACATGGAGGATTCGTCGGATACCCCGGCGGATCGAGTTCTTCCAGGGCACGTTGGCCCGCACTGGTGAAATAGACGGTGTACGAATTTTCGACACGACGCTACGAGACGGTGAGCAGTCGCCACGCACGTCGTTCAGTTACGACGAGAAGCGAGACATCGCCGAAGTACTCGACGATATGGGCACCCACGTCATCGAGGCGGGGTTCCCGGTCAACTCGGACGCGGAGTTCGAGGCGGTTCGAGACATCTCGAACGCCACCGACACCACGGTGTGTGGCCTCGCCCGCGTCGTCGACAAGGACGTCGAGGCGGCAATCGAATCGGGCGTGGAACTGATCCACGTCTTCGTGAGTACGAGCGACGTGCAGTTGCAGGACTCCATGCACGCCTCGCGCGAGGAGGCAGTCGACCGCGCGGTCGCCTGCGTCGAACGCGTGAAGGAGGCGGGTGTGGAGTGTATGTTCTCGCCGATGGACGCCACCCGGACCGACGACGACTTCCTCGTCGAGATGGTCGAGGCGGTCAGCGAGGCGGGGACCGACTGGATCAACATTCCGGACACGTGCGGGGTGGCGACGCCCACCCGCTTCATGGATCTGGTGCGGATGGTCCGTGAGAACACCGACGCGCGGGTCGACGTGCACGCACACGACGACTTCGGTCTGGCGACGGCGAACGCCATCGCCGGGTTCGAGGCCGGCGCCGCACAGGCACAGGTATCGGTCAACGGCATCGGTGAACGCGCCGGTAACGCCGCCTTCGAGGAGGTCGTGATGGCCTCCGAGGCGCTGTACGACGTCGACACGGGTATCGACACCACCCGGATCACGGAGCTGTCCCGGATGGTCGAGGAGTACAGCGACATCCCCAACCCGCCGAACAAGCCCGTCGTGGGACGGAACGCGTTCTCCCACGAGAGCGGAATCCACGCTGCGGGCGTCATCGAGAACTCGGATACGTTCGAGCCCGGCGTGATGACTCCCCAGATGGTGGGTGCGACCCGGGAGTTCGTGCTGGGAAAGCACACGGGGACCCACTCGGTGCGCAAACGCCTTGAGGAGATCGGCTACGCGCCGACCGACGCGGAGGTCCGGGCAGTCACGCGGCTAGTCAAGGATTACGGTGCGGACAAACAGCGCGTCACGATGGCGGATCTCCGGCGGTTCGCCCGCGAGGAGAACGTCACGCGCGAAGAGGAGGTCCGCGCCTGATGGCCGGTCCCCCGCTCGCTCCCCCCGTGGAGCGGCGGGTGGCTCCCTCACCGGCCGACCGCGACGGAAACAGTTATACGCTCGGAGCGGGATCGAACGGATACGATGCGAGGGTTCGACGACGACCGCAGCCAGGCCGCGAGCGCCGGCCCCACGAGGGGTCGCCAGCGCGGAGTCGGCGGTCCGCTCGGACCCATTGTAGGGGCTGTATAGCCCCTCATCATCCATCCTCTCCGACGCACGTACCGTACGCAGGGAGTCAAACGGCCACTCGACTATGACCCACACACACCGACAGCGACTGAGGTATCGCTACCGACCGACCGACACAGGACCATGAGCGAACGAACGACCACACAGCGGGAGGCGGAGGAGTCGACCGACGACGCGAGCGACGCGACGCCGACGACAGTCACGTCCGGCGCCACGTCAACCGTGCGCGCCCTCGAGAACGCCGGCATCGAAACCATGTTCGGCGTGCAGGGCGGCGCGATCATGCCGGTGTACGACGCCCTCTGGGGCTCGGACATCGATCACGTGATGATGGCCCACGAACAGGGTGCAGCCCACGCCGCCGACGCCTACAACGTGGTGTCGGGGCGCCCGGGCGTCTGCCTGGCCACGTCGGGTCCCGGCGCGACCAACCTCGTGACGGGCATCGCCGACGCCAACATGGACTCCGACGCGGTGGTGGCGTTGACCGGCCAAGTGCCCCAGGACATGGTCGGCAGCGACGCCTTCCAGGAGACGGACACCACGGGCATCACCGCCCCAATCACGAAGAACAACTACTTCGCGAGCGACGCCGACACGGTCGGCGACACCGTCGGCGAGGCGGTTGCACTCGCGAGTAGCGGTCGACCGGGACCGACGCTCGTCGACCTCCCGAAGGACGTGACCAACGACGAGACGGACCGCGAACCCGGTCCGCCACAGACGCCCGAGACGTACACGCCCCAAGACGAGGCCGACGACGACGCCGTCGAGGCGGCGGCGAGCGCCATCGAAGCCGCCGACCGGCCGCTGCTCCTGTTCGGCGGCGGCGTCGTGAAGGCCGACGCCAGCGAGGAGGCGCGGGCGTTCGCGACGGCGTACGACATCCCGGTCGTGACCACCATGCCCGGCATCGGGACGATGCCCGAGGACCACGACCTCTGTCTGTCGTGGGCGGGCATGCACGGTACCGGCTACGCCAACATGGCGATTACCCACACGGACCTGTTGATCGCCGTCGGCACTCGGTTCGACGACCGCCTCACCGGCGGCATCGACACGTTCGCCCCGAGTGCGGAGGTCGTTCACGTCGACATCGATCCCGCGGAGATCAGCAAGAACATCCACGCGGACTACCCGTTGATCGGCGACGCGGGGCGCGTCCTCGAACAACTGCACGACGCGGTGACGACGGCCCCCGACGCCGACGAGTGGCGCGAGCAGTGTGGGACGTGGAAGGCGGAGTACCCGATGGACTACGCGGCGCCGGACGACGAACCCCTCAAGCCGCAGTTCGTCGTCGAAGCGCTGGACGAGGCCACGAGCGACGAGGCAATCGTCACTTCGGGCGTCGGCCAGCACCAGATGTGGGCGTCCCAGTACTGGACGTTCCGTGAGCCGCGCAAGTGGATCTCCTCACACGGACTGGGGACGATGGGCTACGGTCTCCCCGCGGCCATCGGCGCCCGACTGGCCGCCGACGACGAGGAAGTCGTCTGCATCGACGGCGACGGCTCCTTCCTGATGACGGTCCAGGAGCTGTCGGTCGCGGTGCGCGAGGACCTCGACATCACCGTCGCCATCCTGAACAACGAGTACATCGGGATGGTTCGCCAGTGGCAGGACGCCTTCTTCGAAGGGCGACACATGGCCGCCGGCTACAGCTGGATCCCGGAGTTCGACAAGCTCGCGGAGGCCTTCGGCGCCCGCGGGTGGCGCGTCGACGACTACGACGAGGTGGCCGACGCCATCGAAGAGGCCCTCGACTACGACGGTCCGTCGGTGGTCGACTTCCACATCGACCCCGCGGAGAACGTCTATCCGATGGTGCCGAGCGGCGGTGCCAACGACAAGTTCGCCCTCTCGGAGGAGCAACTATGAGCGGTGGGCTGGACGGACCGGCCCCGGAGGAGCGACCCTCGCCGGAGGGTCGGCGTAACTCGCAGGGAATCCGGATCGACCCCGAGGTCGAGGCGGAGCCCGACTCCCGTCGGGCGGTCCTCTCGGCGCTCGTGAAACACGAACCCGGCGTGCTGGCGAACATCTCCGGACTGTTCCGGCGGCGCCAGTTCAACATCGAAAGCCTGACTGTGGGTCCGACCACGGATCAGGATCGGGCGCGGATCACCCTCGAAATCGAGGAGCCCGAACCGGGAATCGAACAGGCCAAAAAACAACTGCAGAAGCTCGTCCCGGTCATCGCCGTGGCCGAACTCGAATCCGAGGCCATCCGTCGGGAACTCGCGCTGATCAAAGTGGACGGGAGCGCGCCCGATCAGGTGGGCGCGGTGGCGGAGATGTACGACGGCAAGACCGTCGACGTCTCCCAGGAGTCGGTGACGGTCGAAATCACGGGCAGCGAGCAGAAAATCGACGCCGCCGTCGAGACGTTCGGGCGGTTCGGCATTCACGAAATCGTCCGAACCGGCACCGCAGCGCTCGAACGCGGCACGCGAAAGACGACATAACCATGAGCAAAAGCGAATTCACCACACCGGTATACTACGACGACGACGCGAACCGCGACGCAATCGCCGACAAGACCGTGGCCGTTCTCGGCTACGGCAGTCAGGGGCACGCCCACGCACAGAACCTCGCCGACAGCGGGGTCGACGTGGTCGTCGGCCTTCGGAAGTCCTCCGATTCGTGGACCCAGGCCGAGAACGACGGCCTGCGCGTGGCGACGCCGGACGACGCCGCCGCCGAGGCGGATGTCGTCTCGATGCTCGTCCCCGACACCGTCCAGCCGGCGGTGTTCGAGGCCATCAGCGACGGCTTGGAGGCCGGCGACACCCTCCAGTTCGCCCACGGCTTCAACATCCACTACAACCAGATCCAGCCCCCAGAGGGCGTCGACGTGACGATGATCGCCCCGAAGACGCCGGGACATCTCCTGCGACGTAACTACGTCGAGGACACGGGCACGCCGGCCCTGCTCGCGGTGTACCAGAACACGACGGACGAGGCGAAAGAGGAGGCGCTGGCCTACGCGCAGGCCATCGGCTGCACCCGCGCGGGCGTCGTCGAGACGACGTTTCAGGAGGAGGTCGAGACGGACCTGTTCGGCGAGCAGGCCGTCCTCTGTGGCGGCATCACGTCGCTCATCAAACACGGCTACGAGACCCTGGTCGACGCGGGCTACAGCCCGGAGATGGCCTACTTCGAGTGTCTCAACGAGATGAAGCTGATCGTCGACCTGATGTACGAGGGCGGGATGGCCGAGATGTGGGACTCCGTGTCCGACACCGCCGAGTACGGCGGCCTGGAGGTCGGCCCCGAAATCGTCGGCGAGGGCGTCCGCGAGAACATGGACGAGGCGCTTGAAGCGGTCCAGAACGGCGAGTTCGCTCGTGACTGGATCCTCGAGAACCAGGCCGGTCGCCCGAGCTACACCCAGCTTCGCCAGGCCGACAAGAACCACGACATCGAGGAGGTCGGCGCTCGACTGCGCGCGCTGTTCTCCTGGGCCGACGAGGAGGCCCCGGAGGAGGCAGAGGCTCCGGCCGATGACTGACCGGATGGACGCGGTGGATCACACCCATTCGGACGCGGACGACGCGCTCGCCGAGACGTACCGTCGCGGCCCGAACGACGGCCGACGAGCCGTCACCGACGGCGCCGGCGACGAGGAGCCGGCCGCCCGCATGCGCGACGTCTCGCACACGCCGCCACACGGCGAGGGAACGAACGATGTCTGGTCCCGCGGTGAGGAGGCTGCGGACCGGGACGCGGACGACGAGAACGATGAGTGAGGGCACGCTCTACGACAAGGTGTGGGACCGACACAAGGTCGCCGACCTACCGAACGGACAGGACCAACTGTTCATCGGCCTGCACCTCATCCACGAGGTGACCAGCCCCCAGCCGTTCTCCGAACTGCGGGAGCGGGGCATCGAGGTGCCCTACCCCGAGCGAAACGTCGCCACGGTGGACCACATCGTGCCGACCCGGCCGGAGGGACGAGAGCGCCCGCTGGCCGACGAGTCCGCGGAGGGGATGCTCACGGCGCTGGAGCGCAACACGTCGGAGACGGGCATCCAGTTCTACGGGCTGGAGTCGGACAAACAGGGAATCACGCACGTCGTCGCGCCCGAACTGGGTCTGACCCAGCCGGGGATGACCGTCGTCTGTGGCGACTCACACACCGCCACCCACGGCGCCTTCGGTGCCATCGCGTTCGGTATCGGCACGAGTCAGGTGCGCGACGTGCTCGCCTCACAGTGTGTCGCCGCCGACAAGGCCGACGTTCGACGGATCGAGGTCGACGGGACCCTCGGCCCGGGCGTCCACTCGAAGGACCTCATCCTGAAGATCATCGCCGAACTCGGCGTCGACGGCGGCGTCGGCTACGTCTACGAGTACGGCGGAGAGGCGGTCGAGGACCTCTCCATGGAGGAGCGCCTCGCGGTGTGTAACATGTCCATCGAGGGTGGCGCTCGCGCGGGCTACATCAACCCCGACGAGACCACCTACGAGTTCCTTCAGGGCCGCGAGTTCGCCCCCGAAGGCGAAGCTTTCGAGGAGCGCAAGGCGTACTGGGAGTCCATCGCGAGCGACGCGGACGCCGAGTACGACGACGTGGTCCACCTCGACGCAGGGAGTTTGGAGCCGATGGTCACCTGGGGGACGAACCCCGGTCAGGCCGTCGGCATCGGCGATCCGGTCCCGGCCCCCGCAGACCTCCCCGAGGGCGAACGCGAAGCGGCACGCCTCGCCCAGGAGCACACGGGCGTCACCCCCGGTGAACGGATGGCGGGCTACCCCATCGACGTGGCCTTCCTCGGCACGTGTACGAACGGCCGTGCGAGCGACTTCCGTGAGGCCGCCGCCGTCCTCGAGGGCCGCGAGGTCCACGACGACGTGCGTGCGCTCGCGGTCCCCGGCTCCCAGACGGTGAAGTCGAAACTCGAATCGGAGGGCGTCGACGACGTCTTTCGCGCGGCGGGATTCGACTGGCGCGAAGCCGGCTGTTCGATGTGTCTGGCAATGAACGACGACTCCCTGGAGGGCGACGAGCGGTGTGCCTCCTCGTCGAACCGCAACTACGTGGGTCGACAGGGGAGCAAGGACGGCCGGACCGTGTTGATGAGTCCGGCGATGGTCGCCGCCGCGGCCGTCGAGGGCGAAGTCGCCGACGTGCGCGACCTGACGGAGGTGGACGCATGAGCGACGCCGACACCGGTGACGACGGCGTCGGCGTCGAGGAGATGAAGGTGCGTCGCGTCGCGGGCACCGGCGTCCCCGTCCGTGGCGACGACATCGACACCGACCAGATCATCCCCGCACGCTTCCTGAAGACGACGACCTGGGAGGGGATGGACGAGTACGCCTTCTACGACGCGCGACGCGACGACGACGGCGAACTCAACGACCACCCCTTCAACGAGTACAGGGGCGCGAACCTGCTGGTCGTCAACGACAACTTCGGCTGTGGCTCCTCCCGGGAGCACGCACCGCGGGCGCTCGCCCGCTGGGGCGTCGAGGGCATCGTCGGCGAGTCCTTCGCCGAAATCTTCGCCGACAACTGCAAGTCGCTGGGTATCCCGGCGGCGACGACCGACGCGGAGACGGTCGAAGAACTGCAGACCTTCGTCGAGGAGCACCCCGAGGCCGGAATCGAACTCGACGTAGTCGACGAGACGGTCACCTACGACGGCAAGACCGTCGACGTCGACATCGCCGAGGCGATGCGTGGCGCGCTGGTGCAGGGTATCTGGGATACGGTCGCCCTGCTCCGCTCGAACATGGACGCCATCGACGAGACGGCGGCCGACCTGCCCTACGTCGACTCCCGATGAGCGACGCCGAAACCATCGCGGTGATCCCGGGCGACGGCATCGGACACGAAGTCGTCCCCGCGGCCCTGCGAGTGCTGGAGGCCGTCGACGGCGTCGACTTCGAGTTCGTCCACGTCGAGGCGGGCGACGCCGTCGCCGAACGGACGGGAGAGCCGTTGCCCGAGGAGACACTCGCCGCCGTCACGAGCGCCGACGCGACGCTGTTCGGCGCCACCGGCGAGACGTCGGCGGACGTGATCCTCCCGCTCCGGGACGCGGTGGACTCCTTCGTCAACGTGCGCCCGGCGCGGACGTACCCCGGGGTCGACGCCGTCCAACCGGAGACGGATCTGGTGATCCTCCGGGAGAACACCGAGGGCGTCTACGCGGGCATCGAGAACCGCTTGTCCGCGGACGTTTCGACGCTGACGCGGCTGGTGACTCGGTCCGCGTCCCGTCGACTCGGCGAGTTCGCCTGCGACTACGTCGCGGACGCCGACGCGGACGGCTTCACCGTCGCGCACAAGAACAACGTGATGCGCGTCACCGACGGCCTGTTCGTGGACACGATCGAGGAGGTGGCGGCCGACCGTGGCGTCGAGGTCGACGACCAGTACATGGACGCGATGGCGACGCACCTCGCGATGAACCCCGCGGAGTACGACGTGATCGTCTGCCCGAACCTGGCCGGCGACGTGCTCTCGGACCTGGCGGCCGGGCTGGTCGGCGGCCTCGGCCTGTTGCCGAGCGCCAACGTCGGCGCCGAGCGGGGCATCTTCGAACCCGTTCACGGCTGTGCGCCGGACATCGCTGGTGAGGGAGTCGCCAATCCGGCGGCGACGGTGCTCTCGACGGCGATGTTGCTCGACTTCCTCGACTACGACGGGGCGGCCGCGGCCGTGCGGACGGCCGTCGAATCGACGCTCGCGGACGGGCCGCGGACGCCCGACTTGGGCGGCTCGGCGACCACCGACGAACTCGCGACGGCCATCGTCGACCGCCTCCCCGACAGTTAAGAGGGCGCGTCACCCTTCGTGGGACGTATGCCCCAGATCCACCTCGACGACGAGACCCTCGACCGTCTCGACGGACTCCGGCAGGAAGACGAGGAGTACGACGAGCTCATCACCGAACTCATCAACATCTACGAGGCCGAGGAGCTGACGCTCTTCCACGGCGGCGACGAGGTCTGAGACGGTATCGTGTAACTGTGTCCCGGTGGGTCGCCGTCGCGTGCCGGCGACTCACCGGAAACGACTTCCGCCGATCCGTCCGGGCGCTCACTCCCCGTCGCGGTACGCGTCGCGGACCTCCGCCCACTTGTCGTTGGCTTCGAGGTGTGCCTGAAGCGCGTCGGCGTACTCGCCGACGAGTCGTTCGGCGGCGTCGAGCCGTTCCTCCTCGTTCCCGTCGCCCATCCCGAGGGCGCCCCGGATGGCGTCGAGGACGCCGGTGCCGCTGTCCCCACCGGTGCCGCCGGAACCGCCGGGACCCATCCCCTGTGTCACCTTCTCCAGTTCGGGCATCATCTGTGGCAGGTTCTCGGTGTCGGGGACGATACGCGCTCGTTCCGGGTCCTCCGGATGCTCGATTTCGAACTCGATGGCGGTCATGATCAGCCCCCACTCTTGGTTCGTGAACTCCGAGGCCCGGACCCGATCGCTGAACTCCCGGTCGACGGCCATCCGGTCGCTGACGATCCTGTCGGTCCAGTTCGACATGACCCCCCCTACGACGAGACCACGTATCAGGGTTTCCCACTCCGGCGCGCGTATGTGGCTCCGATCACACGCATAACTTACGCGTGGGACGGCGATACCGCATCCCCGGGATAGTCGGATTTCGTGGGACACCGATCGAGCGCCGGCGCGAGGACGGTGGCGCGACTAATCGAGGGACAGCGGCGGGATAACCCCGCGAAGCGAGCAGGAAAGCTTATATACTGCGACCGCTCCAGCCACGGCTACGCAGATGATCGACTCACTGTACCGTGCTGGCGTGTTCACCGTGTATCAGGCCACCCTCGTGGCCGGCATCGTGTTGATGCCGCTCGCCCTGCTGGCCGGGCGTCTCGGCGTCCAAGTACCGTTCGGTAACCTCGTGGCCGCGGCGGGTGAGGCCTACGAGAACGCCGAGTGAGCGTCGGGAAGGGTTGCATTTATCAGCGCGCCCCCGCAAGGGCAGGTGATGCGTACCCCGACGAATCAGGACTTTTCACGGACACAGGAGCGTCTCGACGGCGGCGACCGGCCGGTGTTCGGCCCGGAAATCGGCGAGTTCACGAACACCGACGAGCGTCTCGCCGCGGCCGAGGACGAGGACAAAGAGATGAAAACCGGCACGACGACCGTCGGACTCTCCACCGAGAACGGCGTCGTGATGGCGACGGACATGCGCGCGAGCGCGGGCCGGATGGTCTCCAGCAAGGACGTCCAGAAGGTCGAGCAGATCCACCCGAACGCGGCGCTCACCATCGCCGGATCGGTGTCGGCCGCCCAGTCGCTCATCCGCTCGCTCCGCTCCGAGACGAGTCTCTACGAGACCCGTCGTAGCAAGGACATGAGCATGGAGGCGCTCTCGACGCTCACGAGCAACTTCCTGCGCTCGGGAGCCTTCTTCATCGTCTCGCCCCTCCTCGGCGGCGTCGACGAGGACGGCGCCCACGTCTACAGCCTCGACCCTCTCGGCGGCATGATGGAAGAGGACTACGCCGTCTCCGGATCGGGCAGCCAGTACGCCCTCGGTGTCCTCGAACAGGAGTACGACGCGGGGCTGTCGATGGACGAGGCGACGTCCGTCGCCGCCCACGCCATCCAGAGCGCGGTCGAACGCGACCTGGCGTCCGGTAACGGCATCAACGTCGCCGCCGTCACCGACGAGGGCGTCGACATCACGAAACACAAGGACTTCGAGTCGCTGCTGTAACCGGCGCTCGGGACCCGCTCCGCGTTCGTTTCGTCTTTTCGACCGGTCAGCGGTCCGCTTACTGGCCGGGCCAGTCCGCAAAGCAGCCATCGAGCAACGTCTCCGTCTGGTTCGTCACGTAGGCGCGCTGCATCGCCGGGATAGCCGACGCCAGGTCGGCGCCGTCGTCGACGTGGGCACGAACCCGGGCGCGCTTCCAGCGGGCCGGCGTGACGCCCGAGTCGACCCGTGCCCGCAGGGGCGCGACGTAGGATTCGGCTTCCTCGGTCGAACAGCCCGCGGACTGGAGTCCCGCCACGGCGTGGGAGAGCAGGTCGTCGTAGACGACGTCGGGATCGGTCGTCTCCTGGCCGTCGTTGGTGATCCAGCGTTGCTCGCTCGCGGCGCCGTTTCGCGCTGCACGGTAGAAGTTCTCCTCGGCGACCGACCAGTCCTGGCCGATCACCGGGTGTTCGTGCCGGGGGAGGCTCTCCATCAGGCCCGCGAACGTCGCCAGGAAGGCGGTGGAGTCGCGGACGGTCGGCTGGGCGGCGATGGGCCGAAACTCGATGCGGGCGTTCGCCGAGGAGCGGTCGGCGCCGTCGAACACCGGTCGCACCCACCGCCAGAACGTGCCGTGCTTGCGACGGAGCGTCGCGAACTTGTCGTCGAACCGGTCACCCTTGTCGACCGGCATGGGGACGACGGTCGGATCCGTGGCGACGCGGTCGACGGCTTCCTCGACGGTGTCGAGGTCGCGGGGAAAGCGCACCTTCTCCGCATCCTCGGTGTTGAGGACGGACTCGAAGACGTAGATGCGGTTCTCCGCGCGTGCGTCCTCGACGACCGTCTCGGGGTCGACGCCGTCGTCGTAGAGGTCCGGTGGGAAAAACGGCGAGTTACCGCCGAGGGCCAGCAAGGGACCGGCGATCCGCAGGGCGTAGTTGTGGTAGGTCGGCAGATCGGAGGCGTGGGGCACCTGGTAGTGGGGCTGGATCGACGTGATCAGGCTCTCGGGCATCACGGTGTCGGCTTCGAGGCTGACGTGGGGCGCCTCGAGGACGAAGGGCGTCGGTGCGTTCGGTCCGTTGGCCATCGCGTGATACCGCACCGCGTCGGTCATGTTGGTGGCGATCCGAACCCCTCGATCACAGATGCTGTCGGTCAGATACCGGCGGGCCGTCTCCCCCGAGGGCGGGATGGTCCAGAGGCCGTCGCTGACGAGTCGCATCCCTTCGATACGGGTCGTCTGCAGCGCCGAAGAGAGATGGGAGCGCACGCCTGCGGCCTGTGCCTTGAGTCCCTCGGCGTTCAGCGGTTGGGGACTCGTCGTCATCTCGGCGTTGTGCAAGCCGAGTTCCTTCTCGAAGCGGATGAGTTCGAGCAGTCGACGGGGGACGCGGACGAGTTCCGATCCCGCGTCGTCGTCGTCGCCGTCCTGTCGCCACCGGCCGTCGGCGACGGCGTAGAACTCGTACTCCAGACCGACGAGGGCGCGGTGGTTGTCGAACGTCCCGTCCCTCAGTTCGGCCTTGACCACCTCCGCATCCGCCTGCGCCTGCGCACGGAACTCCGAGACGTCCACGTCGAGGACGCCCCGTACCCGCGTCGCCAGGTCACCGTTCATACCCTCCTCTGCACCACACATCGTCTTGAATCCGATGACTCCGTCGGTCGAACCCGTCGCGCTTAACCACCCCGCGGTCCGACCTCGATTCGATGGACTTCGCCGACTTCGCCGACCGGGTCGACGCCGTCGAGGCCGAGACGGCGGATCTGGAGATCACGTCGCTAGTGGCGACGCTGCTCGCCGACGCCGGGGACGACCTCCCCGTCGTCGTCCGACTCCTCCTGGGTCGCGTCGTCCCCGCCTGGGATTCGACGACCCTCGACGTGGGGCCGAGCCTCTGTCACGAAGCGCTCGCTCGGGCTGCCGGGCCGAACGTCACTGCCGCCGACGTGGCCGACGCGCTCGCCGAGGCGGGGGAGATCGGTGCCGTCGCGGAGTCGCTCGATCTGAGCGGACAACGAGGGCTCGCCGCCTTCGGTTCCGCCGGTCCCGACCCGCTCACGGTCGCCGAGGTGAACGACCGCCTGCGGACGCTGGCGGCCGCCGACGGGTCGGGCAGCCAGGACCGGAAGGTGGACGCACTCTTTGGCCTGTTCAACCGGGCCACCCCGGTCGCCGCCCGGTATCTGGCTCGGATCGTCCTCTCGGAGATGCGCATCGGCGTCGGCGAGGGGACGATCAGGGACGCCGTCGCGGAGGCGTTCGACGTGCCGGTCGACGCCGTCGAACGCGCGCTGCAAGTGACGAACGACTACGGCGCCGTGGCGGTCCGCGCTCGGGACGACGGAGCGGGGGGTCTCGACGACTTCGACCTCTCCGTCGGGCGGCCCGTGCGGGCCATGCTCGCCCAGACGGGGACGGCCGTCGACGCCGTCGAGGCGTGGGACGCGGTGGCCGTCGAGACCAAGTACGACGGGGCGCGGGTGCAGGTTCACCACGATCCGTCGGGCGAGACGGCCGTCTTCTCCCGCAACATGGCCGAGGTAACCGACGCACTCCCCGAACTCGTCGAGTTCGTCGAGGCGGCGGTGGACGTGCCAATCATCCTCGACGGCGAAGCCCTCGCCGTCGACGAGGTGGGCGACCCGCTCCCCTTCCAGGAGGTGCTTCGTCGCTTCCGGCGCAAGCACGACGTGGCACGGATGCGCGAGGAGGTGGCCGTCGAACTCCGTGCTTTCGACTGTCTCCACGTCGACGGCACCGACCTGCTCGACGCCCCCCTCCGCGACCGGCGGGCGCGCCTGACGGACGCCCTCGAGACGGCCGTCTCGCCGCTTCTGCTCTCGGACGACCCGGCGGAAATCGCCGACCACGAGGCCGCCGCGCTGGACGCGGGCCACGAGGGGATCATGCTGAAAAACCCCGACTCGACGTACACGCCGGGCAAACGGGGACGGAACTGGCTGAAGCGCAAACCCGACGTCGAGACCCTGGACCTCGTCGTCACGGGTGCCGAGTGGGGGGAGGGGCGACGGGCGAACCACCTCGGGACCTTCCTGTTGTCCGCGCGCGTCGAGGGGGGCCCCGACGACTTCGCCACCATCGGGAAGGTGGCGACGGGTATCACCGACGAGCGTCTGGCCGAGTTGAGCGACCGGTTGGAACCGCTGATCCGCCGACAGGACGGCACCGAAGTCGACATCGAACCGTCGGTGGTCTTCGAGGTTGGCTACGAGGAAATTCAGGCGTCCCCCACGTACGGCTCGGGATACGCCCTACGGTTCCCGCGGTTCGTCGCCGTCCGCGAGGACAAAGCGCCCGCAGACGCCGACTCGCTCGCGCGGATCGAGCGGCTGGCAGACTGACGGAGGTGTCGACTTCCCCGGCCGGCGACGACTCGACGTACGTGTCGTGTTCAGCAACCTCTCACGGGTCGTCGATTAATCGCCAGTTACTGGCGCTAACCGACCCGTAACCCGTTCGTCGACGGCGCTAACGATGCAATAGCTAAGCCACCTTCCTGTCCAGTAGTTGACTATGGGGCGATTCGTCCGGATGACATCGACCCCAGACAACACATGACAGACGAAGATTTCACCCTCTCACGGCGGAAGGCACTAGCCGCACTCGGCACCATCGGCGTGGCGTCGGCCGGCGCCGGACTCGGAACGTCCGCGTACTTCAGCGATCAGGAGACGTTCGAGAACAACCGGCTCGTCGCGGGGACGCTGGACATGCACGTCGGCTGGGAGGAGCACTACTCCGACTGGTCCGACGACGAGGACGACGGACTGGAAGGTGACGTCACCATGGGCAACGACCAGCCCGTGGGCCTGCCCACCCAGGATTCCTCGCTCATCAGCGTCAACAGTACGGCCGACGCGCGACAGTTCCTGAACAACACCGAAACCGATCAGTTCCCGAACGGAACGGACACGTTCGACGACGCGGGCACGATGAACGGGTGTACGGTGCTGCCGGACTCGGCCGATCAGAGCCCGGTCATCGTCGACCTCGACGACGTCAAGCCGGGCGACTTCGGGGAAGTTACGTTCGCGTTCTCGCTGTGTGACAACCCGGGGTACGTCTGGATGAACGGGGGGCTGCGGAGCGCGTCCGAGAACGGCACGAACGAAGCGGAGGCCGACGATCCCGACGAAGAACCCGGGACCGTCGAACTCCTCGACGAGGTGCAGACCGCGCTCTGGTACGACGACGGCGACAACCTGCAGTCGGGAAGCGGCGGTGCCGGCGGCACCGCGGACGTCGTCATCGTCATGGACACGTCCGGATCGATGGGTGGCTCCAAACTCGACAACGCGAAGGCGGGGGCCAAGACGCTCGTCGACACGGTCGGGGACGACGTCAACGTCGGACTGGTTCAGTTCTCCTCCGGTGCGGGTGCCGTCTCGGATCTGACGACGTCGAAGTCCCAGACGAAAAGCGACATCGACAGTCTGAGCGCCGGCGGCACTACCAACGTCGGCGCCGGGATCGACGCGGGGCAGAACCTCCTGACCGACGACACTCGCGGTGCTCGCTCCGGCGTGAACAAGGTCCTGGTCGTACTGGGTAACGGCCAGTCGTCGACCGGGCGGTCGGAGGCCACAGCTGCGAAGGACGCGGGAACGACGATTTACACCATCGCCTACGGAACCGGGGCCGACGAGAACCTGATGGAAGACATCTCCAGCCCGCCGAAGATCGACGACGGGTCGATCACCGACGACGACCAGTTCGCGTTCATCTCGGGCGAAACCGACATTTCGGGCGTCTTCAGCGGAATCGGTGGCCGGATCACGAGCGGCGAGGAGGTGTTCTTCCAGGGGTCGCTCCGCGAGGCGCTGACCGCGCTGGAGGACCCGGACGGTCAAGGCGTCCCACTGGAAGGCAACGTTCCGGCCGGACAGGCTGGCGGCACTGGACGGGACTGTTTCGACGGACAGGGTGCCGTCCACTACGTCGGTTTCGCGTGGTGGCTCCCGGTCGACCACGGCAACGAAGTGCAGTCCGACAGTGCGACGTTCGACCTCGGGTTCTACACCGAGCAGTGCCGCCACAACGACGGCGGCGGCATGAACAGCGAACAGGTCGACGGCGGCGCATAGCGCGGCGGTCCGCCCACGGCGGGACAGCATCGGATCCACGAGGACGCAGTCGGGTGCTTCGCGTCACGCCGCCCCGACCTTTTTCGTCACCGTCACGTAGTGACCGTATGACCATCCGTCACGACGGCCTCCGCGTTCGCTGGCTCGGCTACGCCACCGCCCGCGTCGACGACGGCGAGACGGTCGTCTACATCGATCCCGGCCGGTACGGCGTGTTGACCGGCGACTGGGGCCCGCCCGCAGGTATCGACACCCGACACCCTGCCGGCCCCGCCTACGACGCCCGCGACGGCGACGTGGTCCTGGTCACTCACGACCACCACTACGATCCGGACGGGATCCGACGGGTCGCGGCCCCGGACGCCACACTCGTCGTCTACGAGGGCGTGGACGCCGAGCGTGCGGGGCGACCACCCTCGCCGGAGACGCTCGCGGCCGAGGAGGGGTACGACCTCGTTCGGATCGGGGAGCGAGCGCGCGTCGAGGCGGCCGGCGTCCCGGTGCGGAGCCTCCCGGCGTACAACGACCCGGACGGCCCGCGGGCGAACCCGGACGGGTCGGTCACCCACCCCGAGGGGTTCGGCGTCGGCTACCGGTTCGTCGTCGACGACGTGTCGATCCTCTGGCCCGGCGACACCGACGTCCTCCCGTTCCACGACGGCCTCGACGTGTCGCTGTTTCTCGCGAACATCTCGGGGTCGGTGTGCATGAACCGCGAGGAGGCCGCCGGGCTCGCGGACCGGCTCGATCCGGATCTGGTCCTCCCCATTCACTACGACACGCAGGCGTTTTTGCAGGCCGATTCGGCGGCCTTCGCGGCCGACGTGGCCGGCCGCGGCGTGCCCGTCGTCCTCGACGAGGGCTGGGCTTAGTCGGCCGGCTCCGCGGGCCAGTTGCCGATCCGTCGGAACTCGACGTCGGCCTCCCGTAGCAGTCCCACCAGCGTCGCGTTCCCTCGCGGCACGTCGATGAACTCGCCGTCGAGATGTGCATCCGGGTGTTCGGCGGGTTCGGGTTCGAGATGGGCCGTCAGTTCGAGGCCGTCCGGATGGGCGTACCCCCGGACGTGGGTCTGCCACCAGTGGAGGCCGGACGGATGGTCGTCGAGATACCGGACCCGGCGCACGTTCACGACTTCGTTGTGGTAATGATAGGACATCTCCCACCCCGGCTCGAAGAAGTGCGTGCCGAGAAACGCCTCCGCCGCCGACTCGCCCATGTCGACGACGACGGCGGGATTCTCCGGCTTGGGCTTCGAGAAGAAGGTCTTGCGGAGCCACCAGAACGACCACTTGAGGGCGCGAAGCGGCGCCTCGGTGAGGTGGCGAAGGCGGCCGAGGTCGGTGTCGAACGTCATACCGACCGCTACGCCGCCGAGTGAAATAAGTGTGCTCTGGGCTACAGGACGCCCATCTCCGACAGGCGGGTCGGCAGGTACTCGTCGGTGACGAAGTCGAGGCCGCGGGAGGCGAGCGCCTGCTGTTCGGCCTTCTTGCCGATGTCGAGTTGGAGTTCGATCTGCTCCGTCCAGTAGTCGGTGGTGAACCGCGGGTCCTCGAGTTCCGATTCGAGGGCGTTCACGTCGGAGTCGGCGAGCGGATCGGTCGGTAGGTCGTACTCGACGATGTCCTCCGGCTGGATGCCGACGAACTCCGCCTCGGGTGTCGCGAGATACTCCGAGAGGTGGGCGCTCTTGATCGACCCGTAGGCGACGGAGCCGTAGATGCGGTAGGACCAGGGGTCGCCGTCGGTGAAGACCACGACCGGCAGGTCGAGTTCGTCGTGCAGGCGCTTGGTGATCCGGCGGGTCGCCCGCGCCGGCTGTCCCTTCAGGTGGACGATCAGGGCGTTGTAGTCGGTGTCGAAGCCGTTCTCGACGAGGCGGTCCCGCATCCCACCGGTCTCGACACAGAGGATGAAGTCGACGTCGTGATCGAGGAACTCGATGGTGTCGGGGTTGTTCGGGATCTGGTAGCCGCCCTCGCCGACGTCCTCCTGACAGTGAATGTCGCGTTCGCCGCGTCGGGTCTGTTCCCGCAACTCCAGCGGTCCCATCAGCGTCGCACCGGACTCCTCGGGGCGCATGTGGAAGTCTTCGCGGGTCACCTCCGAGACGATCTCGAGGTCCTCGATCATCTGGTTGGACTCGTCCTGATCGGAGAAGGCCGCTTCGTCGGCGTCCCACGACTCCGAGAGATAGTAGAGTTCACGCAGCGTGGAGGAGCGCCCCTCCGTCAGTTGGCGGGCGAGGAAATCGATGGTGTAGGTGGCCTTCAGCAGCTTGCGAGCGCCGCGCACCGAGTTGGCCGACCGCGTCGACGTGCGGTCGCCGTAGACCCACACGCCGCTTTCCTCGTCGTACTCGATGTTGCTTTTGGTTCGGGTGGGGAGGGTCATCTTTGGCACCTCTCCCCGGTCGAACTGGTCGTAAAACTCCGCCGCGAGGTCGATCAACTGCTGTCGTGCGCGTTCGTCCTGGGAGCTCATGCGTTCACCGTGAGTTTCTCGCTCTCGACGCCCTCGACGTCCACGTCGAAGGTCGCGCCGTTACCCACCTCGTAGGTGAGTTCGGCCGTCTCGCCCGCCGACACCGACGGGGACCACTGTACGAACCACTCGCCGTCTAGGTCGACGACGGACGCGCCGTCGCTCACCGCCGTCGGCTCCGCCGAAACGATATCCGTTAGCTCCGGCGTCTCCTTCCGGTCGGAGTGGTTCCGCACCGCGAGCGTGACGGTACCGTCCTCCACCGACCGCTCGACGATGACGTTGTTCATGATGCGGCCGAGCGCGCCGTCGATGTTCGGCCGCTCGCGCCCCGTCACCTCCGAGAGCTTGTCGGCCATCTCGGGCAGGATGCGGCCGAGTACGTCCTGCTTGCGTCGGCGTTTCTCCAGCGACCGCCGGCGGTTGAGGAAGGATTTCAGTTCCCGTGCGGCCTCGCGGATGGCGAGTTCGACTTCGTCCTCGATTTCGGGGACGTTCGCCACCGCGTCCTTGGACTCGCTGGTGAAGGGGACGTTCGTCGACGCGACGTGAACCATGATCACGGCGGGACCGGAGGGGAGGCCACGCCCGCCCGGCTGATC
Source organism: Haloplanus litoreus (assembly GCF_045690335.1). Classification (GTDB taxonomy): domain Archaea; phylum Halobacteriota; class Halobacteria; order Halobacteriales; family Haloferacaceae; genus Haloplanus; species Haloplanus litoreus. The sequence continues at coordinate 1,848,020 of NZ_CP147874.1, forward strand.
GAGGCCGTAGTTGCGCCAGCCGATGTCTTTCACCACGTCGGTGATAGCACAGGCCCCGCGTTGGTAGACGAGGGGGACGCGGTTGGCAAAGCGCATCACGTCGGCCGAGCCCTCGCTCTCCAGGTCGCCGCCGTAGGCGATGCCGGCCTCCACGATGAAGGGGTCGCCCCCGTGGACTTCGGCGTCGCGGGTCGCCGCGGCGAAGAAGTCGGCGTCGAACTCCTTGCGGAGGCCGGCCTCCACGAGGTCCGCCGTGATGGGCGAGAGACAGTCCGTCGGCGGCGCGAGGATGTCCGTCTCCCGCATCGCGTCGAGGAGTTCGGAGGCGGCATCGCGGTCGCCCGCCACCGCCTTCACCTTCGGCAGGTCGTCCGGGACGGTCCGCATGACCGTCCAGCACGCCTCGACGACGTTCTCCCGGGCGGTGTCGCCGAGGGTGGCGTCCTCGGCTTCCTCGACCCGGTCGGCGGAGCGGTTCACGTACTCGACGAGTCGGTCCTCGGTCGCCCGGTGGCGAGGGTCGTCGTCCTCGGCGAACTTGTCGGCGAGGCGTTCGGCCAATCCGTCGACCGTCGCGTCGTCCTTCCGGGTGCTGGTCGCGTCGTCGACGCGTTCGTACAGCGAGGCGGTCAGGAGGTCCGGTCGCGTGATCTCGGCCCACACCGCATCGACGGCGTTCTCCCGGACCGTCTCGCCGAACGTCTCGTCGAACTCCTCTTCGGCAGCGTCGGCGAGGTTATCGACGATTTCGACGAGGCCGTGGTGGGCGATTCGTTCCCGCTCGCCGACCGTCTCGGCGACCCGTTCGGCGAACCAGTCGGTCGCTTCGGCGCTCTTGTTGGCGACGGCGTCGAGGACGGCGTCTTCGATGTCCGCCTCGTCCTGTGGATTCGGCGTCGTCCACGCCATCTCGCGGCCGAAGTGGCGGTCGCGGAACCGATCACACACCTTCGTCGACGTCTTCCCGCCGACCCGGGTAAACTCGCCCTGTAGGAACCCCGAGATGGAGTACGACTCCGTCGCGTCGAGCATCTTCAGGAGCGTCCCGAGTTCGACGCCGTGGGGGTGGGGTCGGATCTCCTCCGTCTCGGCGGGTAACTGGTCCGTGCCCCGCTCGAACTTCAGCGGCTCGTCCAGCCCCGGTTCGCGGAGTTCGACCCGGGCGTGGGGGTTGACGACCGCGGTGTGTTTGACGTAGTCGTGGAGTTGATTGCGCGCCCGCATGTTCGCCTCCATCTCCAGTTCGATCCGCGTCCCGTGGGGCCGGTCCCACGAGGTGGTTCGTTCCTCCCTGATCTCGGGTTCGTTGTCGTCGGTGTCGACGACGAGTTCGAAGTACTCCGCGTCCGCGCTCCCCTGCGTTCGGCTGGTGATCTTCGCGGGTTTGCCCGAGGTGAGCTGTGAGTAGAGGACGGCCGCGGAGATGCCGATGCCCTGCTGACCGCGACTCTGTTCGCGCGCGTGAAACCGTGAGCCGTAGAGCAGTTTACCGAAGACGCGGGGAATCTGCTCTTTCGTGATCCCCGGCCCGTTGTCCTCGACGATCAGTCGGTAGTAGTCGCCCGCTTCCGCGATTTCGATGTAGATGTCCGGTGCGATGCCGGCCTCCTCCGTGGCGTCGAGGGCGTTGTCCACCGCCTCCTTGACGGCGGTCACTAGGCCCCTGGCTCCGGAGTCGAAGCCGAGCATGTGTTTGTTCTTCTCGAAGAACTCGGCGATGGAGATGGCCCGCTGGTTCTCGGCCAGCTCCTCGGCGATCCCCCCATCCTCGCCGAGCGTCGACTGGAACGATGTCATCCGTGGGCTTCGTACCGGCACGACGTTTAAAAGGCCACCGCCAGCGCGGTGTAAGTGAAGCGGGCGGGCGCGCGCCCGAGCGGCTCGATCCGGTCCCACGCCCCGTATCGCGCGGATAGCCGGCGGCGGCGGCGGTGAACGCCAAACTCGCCTTGTCGAAATCCCATCTGAACTTGGGTTTGCAGGAATCGTAATTTTGGACGCGCGCACGCGTGCGAGCGTTTAAGAGGTGTGGTCGTCTAGGGCGGGTAGGTTCTATGGCTGACGAACAAGAGTACGGAGCCGGGCAGATACAGGTTCTGGAGGGGCTCCAGGCCGTACGGAAACGTCCGGCGATGTACATCGGATCGACGGACGCCCGCGGCCTCCACCATCTCGTCTACGAGGTCGTCGACAACGCCATCGACGAGGCGTTGGCGGGCCACTGTGACGCTATCCAGGTGACCGTCCACGACGACGACTCGGTGAGTGTCTCGGACAACGGGCGCGGCATCCCCGTGGACACCCACGAACAGTACGACCGGCCGGCGGTGGAAGTGATCATGACCGTCCTCCACGCCGGCGGGAAGTTCGACAACAAGTCCTACCAGGTCTCCGGTGGACTCCACGGCGTCGGTGTCAGCGTCGTCAACGCCCTCTCCGCGGAACTGGAGGTGACGATCAAACGCGACGGCGCCGTCTGGAACCATCGCTTCGAGCGCGGCGAGCCCGTTCCCGACGGCTTCGAACGGGTCCGTGACCTCGAACCGGACGAGGAGACGGGGACGACCGTCCGGTTCTGGCCGGACGACGACATCTTCGAGCACACGGAGTTTTCCTTCGATACGCTGTCGACACGGCTTCGCGAACTCGCGTTCCTCAACTCCGGCGTGGAGATCGGTCTCGCCGACAAACGCGACGGCGAGACCGTCTCGTTCCGGTACGAGGGTGGCATCCGGGAGTTCGTCGCGTATCTCAACGAGACCAAGGGCGCCCTCCACGACGAGGTGATCTACTTCGAAGACGAGGATCAGGGTATCTCCGTCGAGGTGGCGATGCAGGCCACCGACGAGCTACAGGGCTCGATCCACGCCTTCGCCAACAACATCAACACTCGCGAGGGCGGCACCCACCTCACGGGGTTCAAAACGGCGCTCACGCGCGTCGTCAACGACTACGCGACGGACAACGGCCTCCTCGGTGACCTCGACGACACGCTCAAAGGCGAGGACGTCCGCGAGGGGTTGACCGCCGTCATCTCGATCAAACACCCCGACCCGCAGTTCGAGGGACAGACGAAGACCAAACTCGGCAACAGCGAGGTGCGCGGCATCGTCGAGAGCGCCGTCCACCAGCATCTCGGGACCTTCTTCGAGGAACATCCCGACACGGCACGAGCCATCGTCGGCAAGGCAGTCGAGGCCGCCAAGGCCCGACAGGCCGCGAAGAAGGCCGAGGAACTCACCCGCCGCAAGAGCGCCCTGGAGTCGACGGCGCTCCCCGGGAAACTCGCCGACTGCCAGTCGAAAGATCCCAGCGAGTCCGAACTGTTCGTCGTCGAGGGCGACAGCGCGGGCGGAAGCGCCAAACAGGGCCGGGATCGGAAGTTCCAGGCCATCCTCCCGCTGAAGGGGAAGATCCTCAACGTCGAGAAACATCGCCTCGACCGCATTCTGGAGAACGACGAGATTCGGGCACTCATCACCGCCATCGGGACGGGCATCGGCGAGGAGTTCGACATCGACGACGCGCGCTATCATCGCATCATCCTCATGACCGACGCCGACGTGGACGGCGCGCACATCCGAACGCTGCTGTTGACGCTTCTCTACCGACACATGAAGCCCCTGCTGGAACGCGGATACGTCTACGCCGCCCAGCCACCACTCTATCGGGTCCGGTACCGCGGCGAGACGTACGACGCGATGAGCGAGGCCGAACGCGACCGGATCGTCGAGGAGCGGTGTAACGGCAACCCCGATCAGGTCCAGCGGTTCAAGGGCCTCGGTGAGATGAACCCCGATCAGCTCTGGCAGACGACGATGAACCCCGAGAACCGGATTCTGAAGCGCATCACGCTGGAGGACGCGGCGGCCGCCGACCGCATGTTCTCGATCCTGATGGGCGATGCGGTCGAACCCCGAAAACAGTTCATCAAAGAGCACGCCGGCGACGCGGAGTGGGTGGATATATGAGTTCGGACCCAGCCCCCGACGTGCCGGCCGCGCGGGTCGATACGGCCCGCATCGAACAGGAGATGGAGCAGTCCTACATCGACTACGCGATGTCGGTCATCGCGGGACGGGCGCTCCCGGACGCCCGCGACGGCCTCAAGCCCGTCCACCGGCGTATCCTCTATGCCATGCACGAGGCGGGCGTCACTTCGCGGGCCTCCCACCGGAAGTCCTCCTCCGTGGTCGGGGAGACGATGGGTGACTTCCACCCGCACGGCGACTCCGCCATCTACGACGCGCTGGCACGCATGGCCCAGGACTTCTCCATGCGGGCTCCCCTCGTCGACGGCCAGGGGAACTTCGGCTCCATCGACGGCGATCCGCCGGCAGCCATGCGGTACACCGAGGCCCGGATGTCGCCCATCGCCGAGGAACTCCTCGAAGATATCGAGAAGGACACCGTCGACTTCTCCCCGAACTACGACGGCCGCAAGCAGGAACCCGACGTGCTGCCCGCGGCCTTCCCGAACCTCCTCGTCAACGGCTCCTCGGGCATCGCGGTCGGGATGTCGACGAACGTCCCGCCGCACAACCTCGGCGAGGTGATCGACGCGACGGTCCACCTCATCAACAACCCCGACTGCACGGTCGAGGACCTGATGGAGCACGTCGTCGCACCCGACTTCCCGACCGGCGCGAACATCGTCGGTCGCAACGCCATCTACAAGGCGTACAAGACGGGGCGGGGGCGCCTCCGCGTCCGCGCCGAACTGGAGACGGGCGAGGACCGCATCGTCGTCACGGAACTCCCCTACCAGTCGAACAAGGCGCGGCTGATCGAACGCATCGCCGACGACGTGAACGAGGGAAAACTCGACGGCATCCGCGACCTGCGCGACGAGTCCGACCGCGACGGCATCCGTATCGTGATCGAACTCAAGCGGGGCGCGAACCCCGAGGTTGTCGAGAACCAGTTGCTGGAGTCCCACCTCGAAACCACGTTCGGCGTCATCAACCTCGCCCTGGTCGACGGCCAACCGCGGGTGCTCGACCTCAAGGAGACCCTCGAAGAGTACCTCGATCACCGCCGCGAGGTCGTGCGCCGCCGCAGCGAGTACGACCTCGAAGAGGCCGAGGACCGCGCACACATCCTCGAAGGGCGGCTGACGGCGCTCGAACACGCCGACGAGGTGGTCGAACTCATCCGGGACGCCGAGGACCGCGACGGCGCGAAGGCGGCGCTGAAGGCCGCCTTCGACTTCTCCGACGATCAGGTCGACCACATCGTCGCGATGCAACTCGGTAGCCTCACGTCCATGGAGACGGCCGCCATCGAGGAGGAGTACGAAGAGGTGCAGGCTCGCATCGACCGCCTGACAGAGATTCTGGAGCACGAATCCGAACTCCTCGGCGTCATCGAGGACGAACTTCGGGAGATCAAAGACGAGTACGCCGACGAGCGCCGCACCCGGATCATCGAGGACGACGGAGAGGTGACCGACGAGGACCTGATTCCGCAGGAGGACACCCTCGTCGTCGTCAGCGAGGACGACTACATCAAGCGCATGTCACTGTCGGCGTTCGACCCCCAGAACCGCGGTGGGAAGGGGATCATCGGCGCCGACCTGAAGGAGGGCGACCGGGTCTCATCGGTGTTCCTCGCGAACACCCACGACTACCTGCTCTGTTTCACCAATCAGGGACAGGTCTACAAGCTGAAGACCTACCAGGTCCCCGAGATGGGTCGCACCGCCCGCGGCAAGTCGGCGGTGAATCTCCTCGACCTGGACGACGGTGAGGAGATCGAATCCGTCGTCGACTGCGAGAATCTGGAGGAAGGCGCCGGTCGGTACCTCACGATGGCGACGCAGGGCGGCCGCGTGAAACGCACCGCTGTCGAGGAGTTCGGCAACATCCTCTCGACGGGGATTCGAGCCATCCGTCTCGCGGAGGGCGACGCCCTCGTCGACGTGGAGCTGACCGACGGCGACGACGACCTGATCGTCGCCACCGCCGGCGGGATGAGCATCCGCTTCGACGAGGACGAGGTCCGGCCCATGGGCCGGAACGCCCGCGGCGTCGGTGGCATCAAACTGGAGACCGACGACCACGTCGTCGGTCTCGCGGCAGTCGACCCCGACGAACACAGTTGGGTGCTCTCCGTGACCGACAACGGCTACGGCAAGCGCACCCCGGTCGACGCCTACCGCCAGCAGTCCCGCTACGGCAAGGGGCTGATCGATATCAAGACGAACGAGCGCAACGGCCCGGCCTGTGCCATCGACGCCGTCGGCCCCGGCGACCAACTCGTCGTGATGAGCGCCGACGGCCAGATCATCCGCACGCCCGTCGAGGACGTCTCGACCGTCGGGCGCAACACGATGGGCGTCATCGTGATGGATCTGGATATCGGTGACTCGGTGGCCTCGGTAGCGGTGATTCCCGCCGAGCGGACGGACGGAGACGACCCCGACACCGAGACCTGACCGGCGCTACAGGATCCGTTTTCCGAGCGCGCTCGCGGCGAGTTCCACCGCGAGTTCGCCCGTCGCGTTGTGGTCGTCGAGAATCGGGTTCACTTCGACGAGTTCGAGCGACCGCACCGTCGCGTCCGTGGCCACCCGTTCGAGCGCCGCGTGGGCCTCGCGGTAGGTGACGCCGCCACGGACCGGCGTCCCGACGCCGGGCGCTTCGGTCGGCTCCAGCCAGTCCAGGTCGAGGCTGACGTGGACGCCGTCGCCGCCGCTCGCGGCGTCCACGGCGTCGGCGACGACGGCCGTCACCCCTCTGTCGTCGATATCCGACATCGTGTAGGCGTGGACGTCGCTCCCGCGCAGGGCCGCCTGCTCGCCGGCGTCGAGGTCACGCACCCCGACGAGGGCGACCCGCGAGGGGTCGAGTCCCGGTGCCCGCGCCCAGTCCAGTTCGCCGAATTCGCCGCGACCGAGGGCGGCCGCGAGCGCCATCCCGTGGACGTTTCCCGACGGCGTCGTCGTCGGCGTGTTGAAGTCCCCGTGCGCGTCGAACCAGAGGACGCCGACGTCGGCGTCGTGGGTCGCTCCCGCGAGCGATCCGATGGCGATGGAGTGGTCGCCCCCGAGGACCAGCGGCGTCCCGCCTGCGGACAGCGTCTCGCGCACTCGGTCGGCCAGCCGGGTACACACCGACTCGACGACCGGGAGATACTTGGCGTCGGCGCGGCCGGGATCACGACCCTCGGCCCGCGGGACGGAGAGGTCACCGGCGTCGGTCGGCTCCAGCCCCATGGCCCGGAGCGCGGCCCCGAGTTCGGCGTAGCGAATCGCCGACGGTCCCATGTCGACGCCGCGGCGACTCGCCCCGTAATCGGTCGGGACGCCGAGGATCCGGACCGGTTCGTTCATGTGGGATCGTCGGGCCTTCGACGTGAAAAAGAGGACGTCCGGAACGGTGGGGGTCGCTCACTCGTCGCGGTAGGGCGCACACACCCGCGTGACTCCTTCCTCACTCGTCACTCGTCGCGGTAGGGCGCACACACCCGCGCGACTCCTTCCTCACTCGTCACTCGTCGCGGTAGGGCGCACACACCCGCGCGACTCCTTCCTCGAACCCTATCTCCGGCTCCCAGCCCGTCGCCGCTCGGAGCTTCGAGGCGTCGGCCATGGTGTCGTGGACGTAGACCGGCAGGGGGTTCTCGACGTACTCGGGGTCGACGTCGGTGCCGAGTTCGTCGTTGATCATCTCGACCATCGTGTTGAAGTCGTAGCTCTCGCCGGTGCCGACGTTGTAGATGCCGTGGAGTTCGTCCTCGGCCGCGAGTTCGATGGCACGGACCACGTCGTCGACGTGGGTGAAATCGCGGGTCTGCGAACCGTCGCCGAAGAGGACGGGGGCCTCGCCGTCCGCGATGGCGTCGGCGAACTGCGCGACGGTGTTTGCGTACTCGCCTTTGTGTTCCTCGGCGCCGCCGTAGCCCTGATACACCGAGAAGAAGCGCAGGCCGGCGAGGCTCATGTCGTAGTGGTTACCGAAGTACTCGCCGTAGCGTTCGCGCGCGAGTTTCGACGCCTCGTAGCAGGTGCGGGCCTCGATGGGCATATCCTCGGGCGACGGCTCCGTCCGGGTGCCGTAGATGGAGGAGGTGGTCGCGTAGACGACGGTGTCACAGCCGTCCTCGCGAGCCTGCTCGACCGTGTTGACGAACCCCTCCACGTTGACGCGGGTGGCCTCGCGTTTGTTCTCCTCGACCATCGTATAGGAGGAGTAGGCGGCGAGGTGGAAGACGACGTCCACGTCGGTCGGCAGGTCGTCGTCGAGGACGCTCCCGTCGACGAACTCGACCGGACCGTCGGCGTTCCCGTCCGCGTCGACGCCGTCGAGGTTCTCGGGTGTGCCGAGGTGACAGTCGTCGAGCGCGATGACCTCGTTGTCGGCCGCGAGATGATTCGCCAGATTCGACCCGATGAATCCTGCACCGCCCGTGACCAAGACGCGCTTCCCTCTCATGGTGGTGACAAATCTCGACAGATGCAAAGCCGTATCGCTTTCACGGTGAGGGGCGACTCGAAATCGAGCGTGGTTTCCCTACATCCATCGAATTTAATAACGCTAGTCACCAACTCTAACCCATGTCATCAATCGAACTGACGTCGAGTCAGAAAACGATCCTTACGGCCCTCATCAACCTCCACCGCGAGACGGAAGACGCGGTCAAAGGGGAAGATATCGCCGACGAAGTCGACCGGAATCCGGGCACCATCCGCAACCAGATGCAGAGCCTGAAGGCCCTCCAGTTGGTCGAGGGCGTACCGGGACCGAAGGGTGGGTACAAGCCGACGGCGAACGCCTACGAGGCACTCGACGTGGATCAGATGGACGAACCGGCTGCCGTCCCGCTGCTCCACAACGGCGACCCCGTCGACACCGCGAACGTCGGCGAAATCGACCTCTCGTCCGTCCACCATCCCGACCTGTGTCGGGCGGAGATTCACGTGCAGGGTTCGGTCCGCGAGTTCCACGAAGGCGACAAGGTGCGCGTCGGTCCCACGCCGCTCTCGAAACTCGTCATCGACGGGACCGTCGACGGCAAGGACGACACCGACAACATCCTGATTCTGCGGATCGACGACATGCGGGCGCCGGCTGAACAGCCGGAACACTGATCGGCCAGTCACCAACCGCGTGTCACCGTCGACGCGTCGGCCGCGGCGTCTCGCCCCGAGGTGGCCGACTCCCCCGACCGGAGCGACTCGGCGGACACGGCCAGGGTAGTTTTCGTCACGATACCGCCACCGTGCGGCGCTCGTCACCGCCGGACTTTCACCCCTCATCCCTCGCCCGTCGCCCACCGTCGCGTTCGGCGTGGTGGAGACGGCGACGAGCGCCGGGCTGGCGACGTGGCTCGGCAGGATCGACGGTCGTGGTGAGTCGCCCCGTCTCGTCTACATGTCCGACCAGGCGTCGATGGCCCGGCCGACCGAGGAGACGTCCGCGATCCAGCGTGCGGCGACGGCTTTCTTCAACAGTTTCGCGCCGACACCGCCGAAGGTGTTGATCGGGAGGGGATCGACGCCGTGGGCGACTGCTTCGTCGCCGACGGAGACGAGCGTCCCCTTGTCGTCGTAGGTCCACGTCCGCAGGGACTGGCCCTTGTCGGCACGGAAGAGATTCTCACCGGCGACCTCTGCGGCCTGCCAGGCGGCCTGGGCCGTCGGTGGGGCGAACTCCTCCGGCCCCTGTTCGATCAGCGCCGAGTCGCCGATGGCGAAGACGCGTTCGTCGCTCGTCCGGAAGTCGCGGTCGGCGTACACCCGGTTGCTCCGGTCGTCTTTGTCCACTGCGGCGTCGGCGAGTTCGTCCTGTCCGGTGATGCCACCGGTCCAGAGGAACACGTCGTAGTCGAGTTCGGTCGGGTCCTCCTCTTCGCTACCGCCGACGTAGATGGTGTCCTCGTCGACCTTCGAGACGAACTCACCGCACATGATGTCGACCCCGGCGGCTTCCAGGCGTTTGCGGAGGGCGCCCTGGAGTTCGGGATCGTTGCCCGGGAACACTTCGTCCAGACCTTCGACGAGCGTCACGTCGATGGGTGCGCGGTGTTCGTCGCGGTATTCGGCGATTTCGCCGGCCGATTGGATGCCGGAGAGGCCGGCACCGCCGACGACGACCTGTGCCGGATCGGTCCGGGTCGCGTCGGCGGCCGCGTCGGCAACGTCGCTGTGAATCTCGCGGGCATCGTCGAGGCTCTTGAGCGTGTGAGAGTGCTCTTTCAGCCCCTCGATGCCGTAGAAGGCGGTGCGACTCCCGAGGGCGACGAGCAGGTAGTCGTACGGGACCGGCTCACCGTCCTCGAGGTGGACTTCCCGTTCGTCGACGTCGACGCCCGTGACGCGGTCCTGTCGGAACGTCGTCTCGGGAGATTTGATCTCGTCGACGGGGATGGAAATCTTGGAGGCGACGCTCGTGTCACGGACGACACGATGAGCCTCGTGGAGAACGAGATGATAGTCGTGCTCGGAGATCCAGGTCAACTCGGCGCTACCGTCCGCTACTTCTTCGAAGCGTGTGACGGCGCCGGCACCGGCGTACCCGGACCCGAGAACGACGACCTGAGAGGTCATACGCGTCCATCCGAATCCATGCGTTATAGGGGTGTTGAAACGGCCGCGAGCGGCCGCGAATCGGTCGCTTGTCGAGGGTGTTCTCGACGGCCGTCTCTCTAGAGCGAGAGGTCGGCGTGCCAGGCGTCCGCGCCACCTTCGTCGCGTCGCTCGTCCATCCTGTGGAGGAGCGCGGCGGCCAGTCCCCCGACCTCCGCGGCCCGACCCTCCCCTTCGGTGCGGAACTCGCCGGTCGTCCGGTTGGCGAAGACGGTACAGACCGCGCCCGCGCGGAGACCGTAGACGTTCGCAAGCGTCAACACGGCGCTCGCCTCCATCTCGATGTTCTTCACGTTCGCGCCCCGGAGGTCGTCGAGCAACGTCTCGCTCCCGGGTGCCTCGAATCCCTCGAACCCGGGACGGGCCTGCCCCGCGTAGAAACTGTCCGTGCTCAGGGTGACGCCGCAGTGGTAGTCGTAGCCGAGACGTTCGGCGGCCGCGATCAGCGCCGACACGACCGCGTGGTCGGCGACGGCGGGATACTCTGCCCGGACGTACTCGTCGCTCGTTCCTTCGCCCCTGACCGCACCGGTCGTGATGACCAGATCACCCACGGCCATCTCCGGGTGGATGGCGCCGCAGGACCCGACCCGGATGAACGTCTCGGCGCCGACGCGAGCGAGTTCCTCGACGGCGATGGACGCCGACGGACTCCCGATGCCGGTAGAGGTGACCGAGAGGGGCGCCCCGTCGTGCGTCCCCGTAGCGGTGCGGTACTCACGGTGGCTCGCGACCATCTCGGCGTCGTCCCAGTAATCGGTCACGACGTCGACGCGGGCTGGATCGCCGGGCAGTAACACCGTCTCGGCGACGTCCCCGGGCGCGACTTCGAGGTGGTACTGCCGGTCGGTATGGTCTCCCATGGAGAACCGTACGGGGACGGTGAGCAAATAGCGTAGCGTTTGGGTCTGTCCGGGCACCCGATGGCCAGACCGCGCGCGATCGGGTGTGCGACGACTTACGGAGGCCACTACGGTGTGGTGGGACGCCCCTTGGACGGCAGGCTGGCTGACGCGGTGCCGGCTATCGGTACTTGGGTGTGACCCAGCTACAGGTCGAGCACGCGTGGATGCCCTGGACGTTCAACACGTCGTTGTCGCAGGACGGGCAGGTCGATAGCTCGGACGGGTCGGTGGGTCGGCTGAGTTGGGTCATCTTGTTAGAGTAATGTCACTCATCCCATAAAAAGGTGATGTGTGTATGTCTTGCATAGTCGTTATACTGTTCAAGGATGTATTCTATTTCTGGATACTGGTGTTCGTTCGTTTGTTACTTCACTCTGTATCGATACGTGTGGCCGCTTCGAGCGTTTCGGGGCCGATAGTCGCGGGGAGGAGTTCGCCCAGAGTGTACTCGTTCGTCGACTCCCCGCCCTCGTCACAGACCACCGGCAGGTCGTCGTCGCAGAACTCCGCCAGCGTCTGGCGGCACATGCCACAGGGGGTGACGCCGTCGCGGGCACCGGAAGCGACGGCGAGGCGGTCGAACTCCCGATGACCCCGCTTTATCGCTTCGGCGATGGCGACTTCCTCGGCGTGGAGGCTGTTGCTGTAGTTGGCGTTCTCGATGTTGCTCCCGGTGAAGACGGTGCCGTCGGCGGTTCGAAGCGCCGCTCCGACCCGGTAGTCGGAGTAGGGGACGTAGGCGGCGTCGAGGGCGTCGCGAGCGCGTTCGACGAGTTCGTCGGGCATGGTCGCCGAGTTCGGGCGGTCCACGCATATACCCTCGGACGCCGACACCCGAGGGACTTTTACTCGCGGAGCGCCGACTGCGCCCTATGGCACTCTCTCAGGGCGAGGCGTCGACGCCGAATCGACGACGCGCACTGCTCGCGGTGACGCCGTTCCTGTTGCTTGGCCTCGCCGACGTGCTCCTCCTCCTGTTCTGGGGAATCGAACCCCTCTGGGCGTTCGCCATCCTCCCGCCCATCCTCTTCTGTACGGTGCTCGCGTGGCTGGCGTTCAGCACCGACTTCCTCGAAGAACGGACCTAACGGCCGGTGTCGTACTTGTAGGTCGCGCTCTCCGGGTCGATGCCGAAGTCCTCGGCGTCCGCCTTCGACGATTCCTCCTCCTGACGAGGGCTGGCGTTCTTGAACGCCTCACGCAGTCGGGCCGGCATCTCGAACGCGTCGACCTTGAGGCTCGTCGCCACGGCGTCCGGCTGGACCGACTCGCGTTTGGCCGCCAATCGCTCCTCGATTTTCGCCGGCAACGCGCTCGATTCGTGCGGTTCGAATCCGAACTGGGCCAGGTAGTTGGGCCGATCGGTCACCGAATACACCGTCTCGAACCCTTCGGCTGCCGCCGTCTCGACCAGTCGCTCGACGACGTGTGCCCCCACGCCCTGACCGCGCCACGCGGGCAGGACACCCACGCCCGTGAGTTCACAGTACTCGCCCGCGTCGGTCTTGTGAATGCGGACGCGGCCGAACCCCGCCCGTTCGTCCGTCTCCTCGTCCACTGCGATGACGTAGTCCCGGGACCGGAAGGCGGCGTCGTCCAGGGCCATCTCCTCGATGTGGTCGAGCAACCAGGCCTCGTCTCGGTTCTTGGCATCCCGGACGTACATGTCCCGACGTACTCAGCGGGACAGTAAAAGGATTCCCCGGTCGGCGTTCGGACCGCGCCACCTCACACGGCCGGCTGTACGTCGAGACGGAGATTCGCAACCGGGAGTGGTGACTCTCTTCGAAACAGCCGACAGTATCACTCGCCGAGCGCCTCGCTGTGACGGTCGAGGACGGTAGCCAGCGTGAGGTTCTTCTCCGCCAGTTCGTAGCGAACCCGCACGACTGGGACGCCCACGTCGATCAGGCGGCCAAGGTCGTGGGGCGTCCCCGAGACGACCACCTCCGGATCGGCGTTTCGGATCGTCGCCTCCAGATCCCGGATCTGTTCCTCGCTGTATCCCATCGCCGGAAGGACGGCGTCGAGGTGGTCGTACTCGTCGAACACCCGTCGGAGCGAGCCGACGGCCCCCGGTTCCGGATCGACAATGTCGGCGGCGCCGTACTTGCGGGCGGCGAGCAGACCGGCGCCGTACGGGGCGTCGCCGTGGGTGAGCGTCGGGCCGTCCTCGACGACGAGGACGCGCTTGCCGGCGATGGCGTCGCCGTCGGCCGTGATCGTCGAGTTCGCGTGGATGATTTTCGCGTCGGGGTTCGTCCGGCGGACGTTCGCCTCGACCGTCCGGATATCGGCGACGTCGGCGGTGTTTTCCTTGTTGATGAGTACGTAGTCCGCGAGACGGAGGTTGGTCTCTCCGGGATGGTAGCGCAGTTCCGCCCCCGCCCGGTGGGGGTCCACCAGGACCACGTGGAGGTCGGGCACAAAAAAGGGGAGTTCGTTGTTGCCGCCGTCCCAGACGAGCACGTCTGCCTCCGCTTCGGCCCGGTCGAGGACCGCTTCGTAGTCGACGCCCGCGTACACGACGTGGCCCCGTTCGAGGTGGCTCTCGTACTCCTCACGCTCCTCGATTGTGACCGCCCCGTCGTCGAGGTCCGCGAGGGTTTCGAAGCGTTGCACCCGCTGGGCAGCGAGGTCACCGTAAGGCATCGGCTCCCTGACGACGACCACGTCCCGCCCGCGGTCCGCCAGCAGAGCCGCGAACTTCCGGGCGGTCTGGGACTTGCCACAGCCGGTGCGCACCGCGTCCACGGCGACGACGGGAACCGCCGCATCGAGCATCATCCGATCCGGCCCGACGATACGGAAGTCGGCGCCCGCGGCCAGCGCACGCGACGCCGCGTGCATGACGTGTTCGTGGGAGACGTCGGAGTACGAGAACACCACCGTATCGACGTCCTCGTCGGTGACGATGCGTTCCAGACGCTCTTCGGGGCGGATCGGAATCCCGTCGGGGTACCGGTCGCCGGCCAGTTCTGGCGGGTATCGGCGCTCGGTTGCGTCGTCCAGTTCGCCGAGGTTCTGGCCCGGGGCACGGGTAAACGCGACCACCTCGGTGTCGTCGTCGTCCCGAAAGACCGTGTTGAAGTCGTGGAAGTCGCGTCCGGCCGCGCCCATAATCAGGACTCGCGTCCGAGTCATACTACTAACTACTTGCCGAGCAAGGAAAGCGTATGGTCGACGCTCCAGGGTCGCCGGTCGTCGTCGCTCTCGGCGGCAACACGCTCCTCGGTCAGCACGGTCCGTGGACTGCCGACGAAGAGGTCGCCGCAATCGAACGAACCGCCGGCCGACTCGCCGACGCCGTCGACGCCGGATACGACCTGGTGCTCACCCACGGCAACGGTCCACAGGTCGGCAATCTGATGCTTCAACAGGAGTCGGCCCCGGACACGCCACAGCACCCGCTTGACGTTCTGGTCGCGGAGACGCAGGCGAGCATCGGCTACCTGCTCCAGCGGGCCCTCGACAACGAACGCCCGGGCGTCACGGAAACACTGACGCTGGTGACGCAGGTGGTCGTCGACCCCGACGATCCGGCGTTCGACTCCCCGACCAAACCGGTCGGCCCGTTCTACACCGAGGCCGAGGCGTCGTCCAAGCCGTTCGAAACCCGCGCGGTCGGTGACGGCGAACGGCCCTACCGTCGCGTCGTCCCCTCGCCGGAACCGGTGTCGGTCGTCGAGGCCGACGAGATCTCCCGCCTGGTCGACCGCGGGAAGCCGGTGATCTGCGGCGGTGGCGGCGGCGTTCCCGTTGTCCGAGACGGGGGTCTCCGTGGGGTGGAAGCCGTCGTCGACAAAGACCACACCTCCCGACTGCTCGCCTCGGAAGTCGGTGCCGAGACGCTCGTCGTCCTCACCGACGTCGAGTACGCCTACGTGAACTACGGCGAATCGGGGCAACGGCCTCTCCGCGAGGTGTCCGCCGCGGCCCTCAGGCGACACCTCGACGATGGGGCGTTCGCCGCGGGGAGCATGCACCCGAAGGTCGAGGCCTGTTGTCGGTTCGTCGAGGAAGACGGGGAGCGGGCCGTGATCACGACGCCGGAGCGACTGGCGGACGCGCTGGCCGGCGATGCCGGCACACGAGTGGTATCCTGACGCGGTGTCGACAGGCCGCGTCCGTTCCCACGCGCTGGAAACGAGGCGCCCTCATTAGGTGCTGACGGGTGGTGAGACTCACCGGTGTCGATACGTGAGTACAGACGCAACATTCGAGCGAACGACGAACTTCGAGACGGACGCTGCGACGCTCATCGAGGGCCTCCCCGGCCTGGGCATGGTCGCCTCCATCGCCGTCGACCAGGTCACGAACCAGTTGGCACTCGACCAGTACGGCACGATCCACTCCGAGGACTTCCCCCCGGTCGCGGCGTTCGCCGACGGGCGAGTTCGCGATTCGGTTCGTGTCTACGGTGGGACGGATCCGGCCGTGTTGACGCTGCAGAGTGATGTACCGATCCCACCGGACTCGGTCGGCTCGCTGAGTCGGTGCGTGGTGGCCGACCTGGCCGAGTCGTTCGAGCGGGCAATCTTCCTCGCCGGGGCGCCCGCCGACTCGGAGTCCGAGGTCGGGGACGTCGTCGGTGTGGCGACGAGCGACGACTTGGAGGCCGCACTCACCGGCGCGGGAATCTCCCTCGCCGACGGATCGGGCGTCATCGGCGGCGTGACGGGGGCACTACTCGACGAGTGTTACCACGCCGACATACCGGCGGCCGTGCTCGTCGTTCGCTCGAACCCGTACATCCCCGACCCGGGTGCTGCCCGAACCGTCATCGAGGACGCGCTCGAACCCCTCGTCGACTTCGAGGTCGACACCGAGGCACTCCGCGAACAGGCCGAGGAGATCCAGCGACAGAAACGACAACTCGCCGAACAGCTACAACAGTACCAGCAGGGGGACGGTCGGAAGCCGACGGGGACGCCGATGTATCAGTGACCGTCCCGACGGCGGTTAGCGGACAACGGTGACGGTGACCGTCGTCCGCTCGACGATCCCCTTGGCGACGCTCCCGAGCAGTCGCTCCGTTCGCTCCGACCGGCCGCGGTGGCCGACCACGATGGTGTCGAACCCCTCCTCCTCGGCGAAATCGGTGATGGCAACGACCGGAGTGCCGTAGAGGAGTTCCGTCTCTACCTCTTGGCCAAGGTCGGCCGCGAAGTCGGTGGCGTCGTCGAGGACCTCTAGCCCCCGATTTTCGGTGTCCTCGATGTTCTCGATGACGAGTCGCTGCTCGGCATCCGAGAGCGACGAGATGGGCCCCGTTCCACCCCGGTCGTAGATGGCCGGGTCGACGGCGTAGGCCACCGTCACCGATCCGTTCGTCGCGTCCGCGATATCGGTCGCGTACGCTAGCGCCTCGTTCGCTTCCTCGGAGCCGTCCACCGCGACGAGAAGCTTCATAACAACCCGTAAGTCGCGAACCGAGGTTAAACGGAGACGTCGTTCCAGCGCGATGGGAAGTTCGATGTTCGTTTTGTTCGATTAGTTACTACTTCGTGAGAATAGCCGGCGGCCTATTTGTGGCCGTGACACCGATACCTCTCCGTCTCATGCCCTACACGCTCGAAATCAGCGACGAACTCAGAGCACGCCTGGACGACCACCTCGAGGAAGACGAGACCTACGAGGAGCTGATCGAGGAACTGATCTCGATGTACGAGACGGAAGGGACGTTCCTGCAGGAAGGCTACTCGGAGTGAGCGGCGCCGGTGGGCGTCCGTGACGACGTGCGGACGATCTCCGGATCGAACTCCCGGGACGTTCGTGCTCTTGGGAGATGTCGGATGCCTGTAGCGAGCGTCCGACGGTGCGCCCCGTCCGGCAACGCGGCTTCGACTGCGCCGTCGAACGGGGGACCGGTACGAATTCGCCCGAGCCGCGACGGACGCCGGGCCCAGCGGCTCTCGTTTCCCCGCGGGGGCGCCGACCGCCGGCAGTTTCATTTCCTGATTCGACTCCCCGTACCGCGAACCGCTCGCTGACGCTCACGGTTCAGCGGTGGGAGTGGGATTCGAACCCACGAGGCCTCGCGGCCACCTGCTTTCCAGGCAGGCACGATAGTCCACTCCGTCATCCCACCGACCGTGCGACTCCGACGGGTCGATTACTCGTCGGTCTCTTGGGGGCCGCCACCCGTCTGGGCTTCGTTCGCCTCACTCCACCCGCCCGCGTCGGTCAGTTCGAACAGCTTCCGCCAGTTCTCGTCGTCCTCGCTCTCCGGGAGCTGGTCGCGGAGTTGCCGAAAGTCCGAGGCTGGCACCAGGTCGTGAATCATGTCGACGATGACCTGTGCGTGGTAGGCCGCGTCGGCCCGGTCCGCGTTTTCGATATCGCTGACTCGTGTGATGAACTCCGCCCAGTCGAAGCGTTGGCCGTGTTCGTGGACGGCGCCGGTCATGTACCACTTGATCTCTATCGGTAGCGAGGCGGCGAGGTCCTCGGCGGCCCCGGCGGGAATCCGCTGGCCGAGCGTCATCAACGTCGCACGGATGGCCCGAAGGGTTTCGCCGGTGCCGGGGAGTTCGAGACGGTGCTGTACCGTGCCGGTGAACTCGTCGAATTTCATGCAGTTGACACTCGTTCGGAGTACGTAATCAATGGCGTCGCCCGTTCTTATCGTGTGGGAACTGTACACGCGGGAACGGCACGTCCGGAATGGGTGCGTTCGCGGGAGCGACGCCCGTCGCTCAGGCTTCGAGGAGCCAGCCGAATCGCTTCTCCCAGAACGCCTCGTCCGGGTGTTTTTTCGTCTTCCCGTGGGTCTTCTGGTCGCGAATCTGTCGCTGGAGCACGTCCCGCGCCTCGTTGATCGCGTGCCGTGCGCCGTACCCTTCGCCGGAAGCGATGTACTGGCCGTCGTCGGTGTGCAGGCGGATACGTGCGAGCAACAGCGGCGTCCCGCGGAGCATCTCGTCGTGTTCGTGGAGGTGGATCTTGGCGTCGATGACGTTCATGCCGTGATCCCGGTCGTCCAGTCCGTCGATCATCGCGACCACCTCCTCGTAGCTCACGTCGTCCAGCAGGTCGCTGCCGTAGAGTTGGACGCTCCGGTTGCCGCCCGCCTCCCACGTCAGGGAGTCGAGGACGTCCGTCTTCGTGACGATGCCGACCGGGTCCCCGTCCTCCGTGACGACCAGCGACGATCCGCCGACGTCGAACATCGCGTCGACGGCCACGTCGAGGGTCTCCTCCCGGTCGACGGTGCGGACCGGCGACGTCATCACGTCCCTGACGGGGAAATCCAGAATCCGCTGCAGTTCCCCCTCGCGGGCGCCGAAGCCGCCGCCGCGCGACCGGCCAGCGCTCTCCGAAAGCCCGCCACCGAAGGAGTCCGTCCCGCTCGCGTCGCCGCCCTGACTCCGCTGGGACGAGCGCACCGTCAGCCCCATCACGTCGTAGAGGCTCAGAATGCCCGTGACGGATCCCGCCTCGACCACCGGGAGATGCGTGATGCGGTGCTCCCGGAAGTCGTGGAGGGCTTCGCCGAGGGTCGCGTCCGGTTCGAGTGATACGATGTCGGACGTCATCGCCTGGGCCACCGTCGCCGCGTCGAGGAACGACTGCACTGCCCGGAGTACCCCGTCCGCGGTGACGACGCCCGTCAGCGTGCCGCCATCGAAGACGGGTAGCAGTTTGGAGTCGCTGTCGATCATGAGTTGTGCCACCTCGCGTACGTCCTCGTCCGGGTCGAGTCGGGGCACGTGCCAGACCAGCGAGCCGACCGTCTCGTTCGGCTGGTGGTGTGACGTGGCGAGTTGCCGTCTCGTGACGACCCCTTCGAACTCGTCCCCGACGACGACGACGCCGGCGACCGACGGATCGTCGAACGCCCCGACCAGTTTCGATGCCCGCGTTTCGGGGGCGAACTCTACGTACTCTCGGGAAATGATGTCTGTGATGTCCATTGGTGTATCGCCTCGTATCGGCCGCACGTCGGCGCCCCGTGGAGGGGTTCTCGGTGCCGCCGAAAGTTATACACTCTGTAACAAAAGTACGCCGATGGTTCCCGTCGGGTGACAACAGCCCCGGTCGTACAGAGCGGTCCGTGCCTTACGTTCACACATGACTTCCCCGCCCGAATCGACCGTCTCCATCCCGGCAGACGGCGTCAAACTCGACGGGTCGCTCTCGGTGCCGGCGGACGCCCCGGGACTGGTCGTCTTCGCCCACGGCAGTGGGTCCAGCCGGCACAGTCCGCGCAACAACTACGTCGCCGACGTGATCCGCGAACACGGTATCGGGACGCTGCTGTTCGACCTGCTCACGGAGGCCGAAGACCGAAACCGGGAGAACCGATTCGACATCTCCCTGCTGACGGAGCGATTGATCGCCGTCACCGAGTGGCTATGGACGCGCGAGACCACCGCCGATCTGCGCCTCGGGTACTTCGGCGCCAGTACGGGCGCCGCCGCCGCGCTCCGCGCTGCGGCGCACTTCGGCGACGACGTCGACGCCGTCGTCTCCCGTGGTGGACGCGTCGACATGGCGAGCGACGCGCTCGCCGACGTACGGGCGCCGACGCTGTTCGTCGTGGGCGGTGCCGACACGGAGGTGCTCGAACTCAATCGCCGGGCGTTCGAGGAACTCACCTGCGAGAAGGACCTGCACGTCGTCCCCGGCGCCGGTCACCTCTTCGAGGGAGACGGGGAACTCGAAGTGATGGCCGACCGTGCGGCCGACTGGTTCGTCGAGGCGCTCGCGTAGGGACCGGTGAGAAATCCGGTCACAGGGTGACCGGAGTCGCGACGGCGCTCAGTACGGCAGGAAGTACAGGCCGATGGCGAACACCGGGAACAGCACGACCATCACGATCATGGTGTACCCGAGGATATCCCGAGCGCGAACCTTCGTCAGGCCGAGCAGCGGGATGGCCCAGAACGGCTGGAACATGTTCGTCCACATGTCACCGACGCCGTAGGCGACGATAGCCTTGCCCGGCGGCACGCCGAGTTCGACCGCCGCGCTTCCGACGACGCCGCCGATGATGCCCCACTCGCCGCCACCGCTCGGGACGAACAGATTCATGACGCCACCGAGGAGCCACGCGATGACCGGGAACGTCTGCGGTGTCGCCACCGCGAGCAGACCCTCGGCGATCAGGTCGGAGAGCCCGGAGTTGCTGATGATGCCCAGAATCCCCGCGTAGAAGGGGAACTGCAGGATGATGCCGGCTGCCCCCTCCGTGGCGTCACGGATGGTCTCCATGTACGCTGCGGGCGTCTTGTGCAAGAACAGGCCGAGGGCGATGAACGTGAAGTTGAACACGTTGAGGTCGAGTGCTTCGCCGATGCCGCCGGCGGTGACGAAGTAGTTGATCACGTACACCATCATGCCCAGACCGATGAGGTAGGCGATGGCCCGACTGTCGTTGAGGCGGTCCGCCGGCGACCGACTGACGCCGGTCGCCGCCGCGGTGCCGCCGTCGGCGACGGTGTCCTCGGGGGCGTCGTCCTTGAGCAGGCTTGGGGCGTAATCGTCGATACCCGTCGCGTCCTCCTCCTCCGGGGCGAGAAACGCCAGGACGGGGATGACCGTCAGGAACACCAGTACCGCGATGCCCAGCGCGTAGATGGTGAACACGCTCTCGTTCAGCGGAACGATGCCGATGATATCCTGGAACGGGTGATCTTCCGTCGCGGAGAGCAGTCCCGCACTCGTCGACGGGCCGACGTGCCAGATGGTCTGGCTCGTATAGCCCGCCGCACAGAGGATCGGATAGTGGAACGTCTTGCCCCGTTCGTGGCCCGCGCGCGCCACGAAGATGGCGAAGATGGCGCCGACGATGAGTCCGATACCCCAGTGGAAGTACCCGAACAACAGGGAGACGGCCGCCACGAGCGCCGCCGCCTGTGTGTTGTCGTTCGGAATCGACGCCAGTTTGTCCAGGTAGCTACTGACGAAATCGGAGTCGGCGACGGCGTACCCCGTGACCAGGATCAACACCATCTGCATCGCGAACGTCAGGAGGGTCCAGAATCCGTCGTACCAGTTCTGGATGTTTTCATACGGCCCGTCCGGTGTGAACGCTATCGCGGCCACGTAGGCGATGATCGTCAGGATCACCGCAAACAGGAACGGGCTGGGAACCCACTTCTCCGACCAGTCCGCCATCGTTCGACCGAACGATTGCACGCTCTGTCTTGCTGTCATAGACGTTCACAAGCGACATGATAATCGGTTATAAACCTATGCCCGCCGGTGACATAGGCCGCCGACTGCGGTGTCGGAATCGGGTAGCAGTCCGCCGATAGTCGTCCGTTCTCCCCCTGTCGGTCTTCCGCTATTCAAGTAACCGACATCCTCAAACGGCCGTACCGCCTCTGTGCCGACGAGATGATGTTGCCGACCCACGCCATCGGTGGGATGCTGGTGGCGCTCCCGGTGGCACTCGCGATGCCCGAACTTTCGAGCACCGCCCTCGTCGCCGGGTTCCTGGGGGGTGTCCTCCCCGACCTGGATATGTACGTCGGTCA
The DNA here is from genome assembly GCF_045690335.1 of Haloplanus litoreus. Classification (GTDB taxonomy): domain Archaea; phylum Halobacteriota; class Halobacteria; order Halobacteriales; family Haloferacaceae; genus Haloplanus; species Haloplanus litoreus. The sequence goes on from NZ_CP147874.1 coordinate 1,869,997, forward strand.
CCGGAAGACTCTCCACTACCCGGTCTACTACTCGGTGGCCGGCGGGATCGGGGTCCTCGCCGCGCTGTTGGTGCCGTCGACGTCGGCCGCCGCCCTCGCGTCGCTCTTCCTCGCGGCGGCGGTTCACTGCGTCGCCGACGCCTACGGCGGCGGTCTGGAACTCCGACCGTGGGAGGGCACTTCCCGTCGCGCGGTCTACGACCACTACCACGGCCGCTGGATCGCGCCGCGTCCGGGGGTTCGGTACGACGGGTCGCCGTCCGACCTCCTCCTCGCGACAGTGCTGGCTGTCCCCCTCCTCGTCGTCGTCGACGCCCCCTACTCGTGGCTCGTCGCCGGTTCCCTGACCGTTGCCGCCGTCTACACCGCGGTCCGCCGCACCCTCCCCGCCCTCGTCGAACGCCTCGTGTCGGCCCTGCCGACGTGGACGCGCCCGTACCTTCCCGCCCGATACCGGATCGACGGTCCCACTCTCACCTCCCCGAGGGACGACTAATCCAACCGTATCGATGTTCGACGTCTTCGGCTCCCTCACGCTCGCCGTACAGGTCGCCATCGGCGGGACACTCCTCGAGGGGATCCGACGTCGCGACCCGTCGGTGACCGTCAACGCGGTCCTCGCCCTCGTCCTCGCCGTCCTGCCGACGCTCGCGATTGGCCACCTCGCGGGCGTCGGTTCGACGATCTCGCTGTGGGTCGCCGTCGCGGGCTTCCTCCACTGTCTGGGGATGCTCGGTCTCTACGAGTCCGTCACGTGGTGGGACCACCTGACCCACACCGTGTCGGCGGCGCTCGTCGCTGCGCTCCTCTACGCCGCCCTCCTCGTCAGCGGCGCCGACTCGGGACAACCGCCTCTCGCCGTGCCGGCCGCCACACTCCTGTTGACAGTCGCCATCGGCGTGTTCTGGGAACTCGTCGAACTCGTCGCCCGCGACGTCGGCGAGCGGTTCGACGTCGACCCCGTCCTCGTCCACTACGGGTGGCGGGATACGGCTCTCGATCTGGGTTTCGACGCGTTCGGGGCGCTGGTGGTCGTGCTGTTGGATCTTTCCATCTTCGTTCCGGTCCTCGAACGGACGCCAGCGCTGACTCGGCTCGTCCTCCTCTGGAGTACGGGGCTCGTGGTCGTCGGTTCGGCCCTCGCTGTCCTTGGCATCCGAACGACTGGCTGACCCCTACACTCCGCCGAGGTCGATCCGCCGCGTCTCCGGGACCGAGTCGCCGCTCACGGCCACTTCGGCCGCCGCCCCATCGCCGGGCAGGACGACCGTTCCACCGACCAGCAGCGGAGCGATCACACCCGCGACGACCGCGCGCGGATCGGCGAGCGGTGCGCGAAGCGCGACGGCCGTCTCGGCGTCGAGGACGGCGTCGTCGACGACGCGCTCTGCCCGGGCCAACAGGTCGCGGTGTGTCTGCGCCGATCCCTCGTGGCACAACACCGGGTCGTCCGGCGAGCGCTCGCCCGGTGGCATCGACGGGTTCTCGCTCCAGACGACGCCCTCCCAGTGGGTCGTCGTCGCGGCGTCCGGCGCGCCACCGTAGACGAGTACCTTCCGCTCGCCGTCGTCGAGCGCCGCCTCCCGGTCGACGTGACCCATCACGATCCGTCCCGGCGCGTCCACGTCGAAGGTGACGCACGCTCCGAGAAGCGCCGCGCCGAACAGCGTTTCGATGATCTGTGGTTCCGGGTCGGGTGCGAGGGCGACACGGGACCCCTCGTGGACACCTTGGTGGCTGAGTGCGTGGCCGGCCTTCCAGGCCGTCGTACAGAAGTCACGGTAGCTCACCTCGCGGTCACGAGTCGCGATGCGGAGGGCGACTCGGTCGCTTCGGCGGTCACGGCCGACCAGGTCGCCGATGACGGTCATTCAGAAACTGCTCTTGATCCGCTCGAAGAAGCCTTCCTTCACGTCGACTTCCTCGCCGCCGGCCTCGGCGAACTGCTTGAGTGCCTCGCGCTGTTCCTCGTTCAGGTCCTCCGGCGTCACGACCTGCACCTGGACGTAGAGGTCACCCCGCCCTCGGCGGCGGAGGCGTGGCATCCCTTTGCCCTTCAGGCGGAACGTCTCGCCGCTCTGTGTGCCGGCGGGCACGTCCATCTCGACGGTGCCGTCGAGCGTCGGCACCTCGACGGTGTCCCCGAACGTCGCCTGTGGGAAGGAGATTGGGTGTTGGTACTGCAGGTCGTCGCCCTCCCTGTCGAAGTCGGGGTGGTCGGCCACCGACACCTCGATCAGCAGGTCGCCGTTCGGCCCGCGGTTCTCTCCGGGCGCGCCCTCGCCTTCCATCCGGAGGGTCTGCCCGTCGCGGATGCCCGCGGGGATGTCCACCGAGAGCGTCGACTCCTCACGGATCTGTCCCTCGCCACCACAGGTCGAACACGTCTCGCTGTAGAGGGTGCCCTCGCCACCACAGCGGCGACAGGTTCCCGTCTGTTGCATCCGGCCGAACGGCGTCTGTTGCACCTGGGTGACCTGCCCGCGGCCGTCACAGTTCGGACACGTCTCCGCGTCGGCGTCGGGTGGGTGGCCCTCGCCGTCGCAGTCCGGACACTGCGTCGGTCGCGTGACGGTGAACTCACGCTCGACGCCCTGGAAAGCCTCCTCCAGATCCAGTTGCAGCGACGTACGCAGGTCCCGCCCCTGTCGGGGCCGGTCACCGCCGCCGCCGCGGCCGCCACCGCCGAAGAACTGCTCGAAGATGTCCTCGAATCCGCCGGCGCCACCGCCACCGCCGCCGAAGGGGTTGCCGCGTGCCCCGCCGGCACCGCCTCCCCCGCCGTCGAAGCCCCCGCGCTTCTCGGCCTGTTCGAAGCGTTCGTGGCCCATCTGGTCGTACGCCTGTCGCTTCTCCTCGTCGGTGAGTACCTCCTTTGCCTTCTTCGCCTTCTTGAACTTCTCCTCGGCGTTCGGGTCGTCGCTCACGTCCGGGTGGTACTCGGACGCCTTCTTCCGGTACGCCTGTTTGATCTCGTCTTCGGAGGCGTCTCGGGAGACTCCGAGTACGTCGTAGAAATCCTCTGTCATTAGTTGTGGTCTCGTACCGTTCCTACCTATTTCAAAAACGCGGCTCGGGAACTACGCGTCGTCTTCGTCGTCGTCTTTCTCTTCGAAGTCGGCGTCGACGTACTCCTCGCCGTCGCCGTCGCCGTCGCCGTCGCCCGCACCGGGGCCGGCACCGCCCATGCCGCCCATGCCGCCCGGTCCGGCGCCCGCACCACCGGCGCCGGCCTGGGCCTGTTGGGCCTGCTCCTGGTACATCTGCTTGCCGATCTCCTGGAGTTCCTCGGACAGTGTCTCGGTGACCTCCTTCAGTTCCTCGGTCTCCGCGTCCTCGTCCTCGAGGGTCTCCTCGACCGCGCCGATAGCCTCCTCGACTGCCTCGCGGATCTCGTCGTCGACGTTCTCCTCGTTCTCTTCGAGCAGCGTCTCCGCGCGCTGGATCGCGCTCTCGGCGTCGTTGCGGGCTTCGATCCGCTCGCGACGCTGCTGGTCTTCCTCGGCGTGTTCCTCGGCCTCCGCCTGCATCTTCTCGATCTCTTCGTCGGAGAGACCGGCGCCGCCCTCGATGGTGATCGACTCGGCGTTGCCGGAGCCTTTGTCCTCGGCCTCGACGTTGACGATGCCGTTCTCGTCGATGTTGAAGCCGACCTCGATCTGCGGCGTGCCGGCGGGCGCCGGCGGGATGCCGGTCAACTGGAACTCGCCGAGCAGTTCGTTCTCCTCGGCGATTTCGCGTTCACCCTGGAAGACGCGGACCTGGACCATCGTCTGGTTGTCCGCCGCGGTCGTGAAGATCTTCGATTCCTCGGTCGGGATGGTGGTGTTCTTCTCGATGAGACGCTCGAACAGGCCACCCTTGACTTCGATTCCCAGGGACAGGGGCGTCACGTCAAGTAGGACGATGTCGTCGACTTCGCCGCCGAGGACGCCGCCCTGGATCGCCGCACCCAGCGCGACGGCCTCGTCGGGGTTGACGTTCTTTTTCGGCTCCTGACCGACGAGGTCCTCGACTTTCTCTTGGACCTGCGGCATCCGCGTCGACCCGCCGACGAGAATCACTTCGTCGATGTCGCTCTTGGAGTAGCCCGCGTCCGCGAGCGCCTGCTCGGTCGGTTCGACCGTCCGCTCCAGCAGGTCACTCGTCAGCGACTCGAACTTCGCGCGGGTGAGCGACGTTTCGAGATGGACCGGCCCGTTGTCCGTTGCAGTGATGAACGGCAGGTTGATGTCTGCCTCCTTGCGCGAGGAGAGTTCCACCTTGGCCTCTTCGGCGGCGTCTTTCAGCCGCTGGAGCGCCTGCCGGTCCTCGCGGAGGTCGATCCCGTGTTCGTTCTCGAACTCCTCGGCGAGGTGGTCGATGATCGCCTCGTCCCAGTCGTCGCCGCCGAGGTCGTTGTCCCCGTTCGTGGCGACGACTTCGTAGACGCCGCCGCCCAGGTCGAGGACCGACACGTCGAAGGTGCCGCCCCCGAGGTCGAAGACGAGGACCGTCTGGTCGGATTCGTCGTCGAGGCCGTAGGCCATCGACGCCGCCGTCGGCTCGTTGACGATGCGTTCGACCTCGAAGCCGGCGATTTCGCCGGCGTCCTTGGTCGCCTGTCGCTGCCGGTCGTTGAAGTACGCCGGCACCGTGATGACGGCTTTCTCCACCTCGTCCCCGAGGTACTCCTCCGCGTCGCGCTTGATCTTCTGGAGGATCATCGCCGAGATCTGCTCCGGCGTGTAGTCCTCGCCGTCGATCTCGACGGCGTAATCCTCCTCGCCCATGTGACGCTTGATCGACTGGATCGTCCGCTCGGGGTTCTGGACGGCCTGATTTTTCGCCGGCTTCCCGACGAGCCGTTCGTCGTCGGTGAAGGCGACGACCGAGGGTGTCGTCCGATCACCCTCGCCGTTTACGATGATCTCCGGATCGCCTCCCTCCATGACCGCGAACGCGCTGTTCGTGGTCCCGAGGTCGATACCCAGAATTTTGTTGCTCGCCATCTTGTCCCTGACTACCGGTTTAGTTCGGTTAAAGGTTACTAGACAGGGCGAGGCACCGCTCCAGAGCGGGTCCCTACCGTCTGTCGATTTCGGACTCCGGTGTTACTCGGCACCAGTGCCATTTATGTAGAACTGCAATTCATCGCGTCGGGGCACTGTCCGCCTACGCCGATCCGTCGCTGACCGTGACCTGTGCCTCCTGGAGGACCGACCCCGCCATCTCGTAGCCGGGCCGGTAGACGTCGACGATGGTACCCTCCGGAAGGTCGCTCTCGACACGCATCATCACCTCGTGGCGGACCGGATCGACCTCGTCGCCCGCCTCCGGTTCGATAGCCGCCACGTTCTCCGATTCGAGGACGCGGTCCAGCGACGCCAGCGTGGACTCGACACCGTCGCGGATGTCGACGTCGTCGTCCTGTTCGACGGCGCGCACCAGGTCGTCGCGCACCGGAACCAGGCGCGCCACGAAATCCTCGGTTGCGCGCTCTTTGATCTCCTCTTTCTGCCGTTCGGCGCGTTTCTTGTAGTTCTGGAAGTCGGCCTGCTTGCGCTTCAGTCGCGACTCCAGGTCGTCGGCACGGGTCTCCTCCTCCGCCAACTGTGCTTCGAGGTCCTCGATCCGGGCTTCGAGGTCCTCGACGGCCGCTCCGAGGTCAGTGTCGTACTCGGCGACCCGGTCGGCGAGGGCCTCCGTCTCGCCGGCGTCCTCGCCGTCGGGGACGGTGCCGTCCGTCGTCGTACCGTCGGCCGCATCCTCTTGCATGGTCGAAGGAAACGCCTCGGGTCGCTTAAGGCTTGCAGAACGCGCTCACTGATACATCCCGAGCGGCCGGGCCTGCGAACTCGTCTCGTCTGCCTCCTGCATCTGCCGGGCCAGACGGCGTTTCGCCTGCCTGATCTCCTCCGCGTGGTCGATCAGGTCGTCGACCGGCACCGCAAAGCCGAGCAACGGCCCGATACCGTCCTCGACGAGGTGGGCCGCCGCCTCCGGGTCCGGGAACTGCGGCGTCGACTCCACGATCAGTCCCACGGCCGTCCGCCCGGTTCGCACCGCGTGGTTCAACAGCGCGCCCGTCGGTCCCGAGACGAGTCCCGACTCGTCGGGCGAGTCGATACCCACCTCCGCGAGGCGGTCGCTCCCCGCTCCGGTGCCGACGCCGTACAGCCCGGGAGACTCCTCCTCCGCTCGTCCCCGACCGATCCCACTCAGGTAGATGGGCGTCACCTCGCCATCGTCGTACCAGCTCTCCAGACACGACGCGAACTCCAGTGCCGCCCCCGGCGAGACGGGCACGTCGCTCCGCAGGGCGAGTAGATTCCGCTCCGGGTCGGCGTACAGTCGGACCGGCGTCACCAACTCCCGGTCACCGTCCTCGTAGGTCGTCACCGGCGGTAATCCCTCGCAGTGGACGTTTGCGTAGTGGACCATCTCGAACGTCTCCGCGAGGTGATCGGCGGCGAGTTTCCCCACCAGTCCGACTCCCGGCAACCCCTCGACCAGCGTCGGTGCGTCGAGCGACACGTCGTCCCGGAGGACATCGATTCCGGTCATACCCACTCCTTCGGTCGGCGGCGTCCTAAACGTGAAGGACGCGTGCGGCGGGGACGGCAACCCGTACTCGTCGCTGCCAGTCGCCGCCCCAAAGGCACAAATCCACCCGCCCTCTACGGCGCGCATGGTTACGTTTCTCGCCGGCGGGACGGGCACGCCCAAACTCCTCGACGGGGTGGCGGCCGCCTTCGATCCGGAGCGAGTCACCGTCGTCGCCAACACTGGCGACGACGTGGAACTCGGCGGGTTGCTCGTCTGTCCTGACCTCGACACCGTCCTCTTCCGCGGCGGCGGGGTGATCGACCGCGAACGGTGGTGGGGCATCGACGGCGACACGACAGCTACGCACGAGGAACTCGACCGACTCGCAGCGGCCGCTGGCCTCTCCGGCGGCCCGCGATACCTCCCGCCCGACAGCCAGACTGCCGGCCGCCGAATCGCCCGCTGGCGTCGCTTCTCGGGCGTCGCGGAGTTCATGGAGATCGGTGACCGCGACCGGGCCGTCCACCTCACCCGAACCAGCCTGCTGGACGAGGGGCAGACCCTGACCGAGGTGACCCGCCGCCTCGCCGACGCCTTCGACCTCACCGTCTCCCTCCTGCCCATGAGCGACGACCCCGTGGCGACCATCGTCCACACCGACTCGGGCGCGATGCACTTCCAGGAGTACTGGGTCGCCCACCGCGCCGCGCCCCCGGTCGCGGACGTGGAGTTCCGGGGCGCGAAGA